>JBIIDH010000053.1:0-23822 GCA_044238435.1 Ilumatobacteraceae bacterium
GAAGGGGCAGCGGGTGCCAGTGGCGGAAGGCGTGGGATTCGAACCCACGGAGGCCCAGAAGACCTCAACAGTTTTCGAGACTGTCCCATTCGTCCGCTCTGGCAGCCTTCCGCCCGGCAGACTATCGCTCGGCGCGCCGACCCGGACGAGATTGCTGCCAAAACGGAGGGTGCTCCGGACGGTTGCAGCGGTGAGCGACACCGCACCCCGCCCCGGCACGACTGCCGGCTCTCCCGAAAGCGGGCTGCGGCAACTCGGCCTCGACAGCGCCGTACCGCTGCCCGCCTGGGTGATCCTCAACGCAGTACGCAATCAGGCGTTCTCGGGTGAGGTGACGCTGCACACGATGCCCGCTGTGCGCGTGTGGGCGAGCGATGGCACCGTGTACTGGGCCGAGCGCGCCGGCGCCACGCCGGTTGCCGACCGACTCGTCGAGTTGGGTGCGATCACACCGACGCAGGTGGCCCAGGGTGCCGTCCGCCTCGGCGACACCATGCACCTCGGCCGACTGTTCGAGCGGGTGCCGAACCTCGACCCCGACGAGATCGTGAACGCCATCGGGTTCGTCCGCGACTCGCTGATCGCCGAGGTGGCCGACCTGGTGACCGAACGCATCGACGTGGTGCCCGGCCGTCATCACGCCAGCGGCATCGTCTTCTGGTTCGACGCGGCACCCCACGCGGCACCCCACCCGACACCGCGCCCCGAACCGGTCGCCGACTCACTCGCCGATACGCCCGACGACGTCATCTCGGCAGTACGCCTGGCGCTCGACGAGATCCGTGCCACTCTCGGCATCGGCGCCGTCCCGGCCGAACCGGACGACCCGGCTCCGATGGGCATGGGCCGGTGCGACGACGAGCCCGCCGCACCCGTGGTGTCGATCGCCGCCGTAGCCCAACCGGCCGGCGGCCTACGGCGCCTCATCGGCGACCGGCGCGGCTGACGTCCGCCGCCGGGCCGCGAAGAACGCCTTCAGCAACGCTGCCGATTCGTCGGCCAGCACACCACCCTCGATGGTCGCCCGATGGTTGAGACGCGGGTCGTCGGCCACCTGGTACAGGCTGCGCACCGCACCGGCCTTCGGATCGGTGGCACCGAACACCACGCGGCGGATCCGGCTGTTCACAATGGCGCCGGCACACATGGGGCACGGCTCGAGGGTGACGTACAGATCGCAGTCGTCGAGCCGCCAGTGCCCGACGGCTGCCGCCGCATCGCGCAGCGCGAGCACCTCGGCATGCGCCGTGGGGTCGCCGGTGAGTTCGCGTTCGTTGTGACGGGCGGCGATGACCTGCCCGTCGCGCACCACGACCGCGCCGACGGGCACGTCGCCGTGCGCCTCGGCACGGCGGGCCTCGTCGAGCGCCTGCAGCATCGCAGCACGATCCATGGCGGAGGGGGTGGGATTTGAACCCACGGACCCCTTGCGAGGTCACAGCATTTCCAGTGCTGCCGATTCGGCCGCTCTCGCACCCCTCCTTGTCCCATCAGGGAGCAGCCGTAGGCTAGCGGCCGCACCCCTGCGAGCGACCCGTGATCGACCCGATGTGATCGTCGGGCCGGGCCGGGTAGCCTGAGCACATCGCTCGTCGGTTCGCCCGCCGGGTGAGGTGACGGTCGGGTCCTGTGCGACGAGTAGCCGGGAATCAGGTCAGGCCCGGGAGGGAGCAGCCTTCAACGGTGTCGCTCGTGTGCCGCAGGTCGCCTGGCCGTCACCTCACTCGGCGGGCGCCGTCGTTGCGGGCCAGCCGCTCGGCCCGGGCAACCAGGTTCGGCGCCCCCAACCGCTCGGCCATCTCGGCGAACGCTGGGGTGGGCCCGTGCCAGGCCCAGTCGTCGACCACGCCCACCGCCGGCAGCGGGTGCCCGGTGCCGTCGCCGATGCTGGCGATGCGCCGGAACAGCAGCGCCAGGTCGCGTTGGTCGCGCAACGTGGCGGCGAGCTTCTCGGCGCCGCGCAGGCCGGCCAGGCCCCACTCGGCCGCGTCGGCGGGGATGGCCTCGATGTGCCCGAAGGCCGCCAGCACGGTGGCGGCGCTCTTCGCGCCCCACCCCGGCAGGCCGGGGAACCCATCGGCCGAGTCGCCCACCAGGGCGAGGTAGTCGGCGATCGACGACGGCGGCACACCGAACCGGGCGCGCACCGCGTCTTCGTCGATCACCTCGTTCTTGCGGCGGTCGAACTGCACCACCCGGGTGCCGCGGACACACTGGCCGAGGTCTTTGTCGGGGGTGACGATCAGCACCTGCTCGACCCGCTCGTCGGCGTCGGCCACCGCGGCAGCGGCGCCCATGGCGTCGTCGGCCTCGTGGTCGACCATCGGCCACACCGTGAACCCGGCCGCCTCCAACGCCTCCTCCATCACCGGGATCTGCTCGAGCAGTTCGGGGGGCATGCCCTCGCTGGTCTTGTAGCCGGCCCACCACTCGTTGCGGAAGCTCTCCACCACATGGTCGGAGGCGACCCCGATGTGCGTGGCGCCGTCGGCCACCAACTGGAGGGTCGACGACACCACGCCGACTGTGGCGGCGAACGGAGACGGCGAACCGTGGCGGGCGGCCTGGCCGAAGTGCTGCCGGAACAGCTCGTAGGTGCCGTCGACGAGGTGGACCTTCACGATGCCCGCTCCATCGGGTGCCTGGCGAGATCGAGGTGTGCCGATCGGGTCATGGCGGCATTCTCGCACCTGTCGCAGCGCAGCACGCGGCGAGCACCGACATCGGAGGCGGTACGGCCGACCACCTACGCTCACGCCGATGACCGAACTGCGTGTCGCGAACACCGACCACTGGATGCACCACTCCACCGCCGCCGACGGCCGCTTCCAGGTGACGTTGTCGACCCCGCTGTTCCCGAGCGACGGACCCGTGCCCCTGCTGGTGTTGCTCGACGGGCACACCATGCTGCTCACCGCCACCGAGGCATCGCGCACGATGTCGCTCGTCTCGATGGGCACGCTCCCCCCGGTGGCCTTCGTCGCCATCGTGCGCGACACCGATGATCGCGGCGACTACGTCTCCACTCGCTTTCGCGACTTCACGCCCGACGAGTGGGTGCTGCCCGGGCCGTTCGAGCCCGACAACGCCATGGTGCGGCACGGCACCGGCGGCGCCCACGCGCTGCTCGCCGCGATCGTCGACGAGATCCTGCCCGACGTGCGCCAGCGGGTCGCCGTCGACGACACCCGGGTCGGCATCTGCGGATGGTCGCTCTCGGGCCTGTTCGCCGCCTATGCCTGGCGGGAGCGGCCCGATGTCTTCGCGCACCTGGTGGCCATCAGCCCATCACTGTGGTGGAACCACGCGTCGATCCTCACCGAACCGCTGCCGCCCCGGCCGTCGACACATCGGGTACTGGTCACCGCGGGCGAGCACGAGGAGGGCGACGTGTCGCTGGTGTGGCCGCAACGCTTCGCCCATGCCGCCCAGCGCGAGATGGCAGCCATGGTCGCCAACGCCGTCCGGTTCGGTGAGTTGGCAGCTGCGTGCGGCGCCACCGCGAAGACCGCCGTGCTGGCCGACGAACACCACGTCACCCTCGTTCCCGCCAGCATCTCGAAGGCACTGATCCACCTCTACGGCTGACGCCCCGGCCGCACGCCGGCGCCGCCGGTCGCTGTGTCGTGTCAGCGACCGGTTGTCGATCGTCAATTTCTGCTCAAGATCGCCCCCGGTCGTGCCGAAAACAGACCCGTGACGGTGAATGATCGATCTATGAATGGCGCTCTCGACGAGCACACCTCGGCATTGCTGTCGGCGGTGGAGCAACAATTGACGCGTTACTTTGCGTCGATCTCGCGACAGGTCGATGCACAGAAAGTGGCGACCACCGAATCGCTGGCGGCCCAGCGGCGCTCCAACGAGGAGTACCAGGAGGCCCTGCGCGCCGCCCTGGAGGAACGGCTCACGGCCTTCGCCCACCACCAGCACGAACGCCTCGTGGCCATGGAGGACCAGGTCGACGACCTGAGCGCCCGTCCTGCAGGGACCGAGGCGATCGACACCAGCGGTCTGTTCTCGCGGCTCGATGCCACCGAGCGCCAACTGGTCGATCGGCTCGTCGAACTCGAGCACCGGATCAACGACGAACAGGGCCGGCGCATCGCCGAGTTGGAAGCTGTCGTCGGCCGTATCGGTGCTGGCTTCGACGAAGCCATTTCCGCCCTGTCGCAACGCCTTCTCGACCTCGACAACCGGGTCGCCGACCTCACCCTTCGCACCGACGAACTGGCAGTTGCGGCAAGCACAGCGAGCGCGGCGGAGATCGACTCGCTGCGCACCATCGCCAACGCTGCCGCAGGCGACTCGGCACTGATGCGCATCGAACTCGACCGGCTGACGACGACCGCGACGAAGCACTTCGATCACCAGGCAGCCCGCCTGATCGAAATCGAGCGGGCGCTCCACGAGCGCGGCGATGTGACGGCGGCGGTGCAGCTCGAGCGCCTCGACGAGGTCGAGCGCCAACTCATCGCCCTCGACCCCACGATGGGGATTCGCCTCGGCGCCGACTCGACCCTCTCGACCCTCTCGACCACCAGCCCGCTCACCACCGAGGACCGGTCCGAACCCATCGTCGAACCGGCCACCATCGTCCCGGCGATCACCATCCCTGCGCCGATCATCGCCGCCGAGCCCACGTTCGCCCCCGAGCCCACGTTCGCACCCGAGCCCACGTTCGCCCCCGAGCCCACGCTCACCACCACAACCGCGCCCGACCCGGTCGACGCCGGCGTCGACCGTACGGCCGAGATGGCCCGGCCCGCCCTCACCCGGCGCATGGCTGCACCTCCGCCGATGACCCTGATCCCCCGCCTGCCGTCGGCTCGACCGTCGTCGGAGTCGAGCGCCGAACCCCCGCGTGGCGTGGCCTGAGCCGAACCTGACAGCGACGTGATGCACGTCGCCGAGAAGGACCCCTGATGGCACTGTTCCGGAGCAAGGAAGCGACAACGACTGCGTCGTCCGGCGGACTCGCCACCGCGTCCGCAGTCGGTCGCAATGGTGCCGAATGCATGCGCATCGGCCAGGTCCTGGTCGACACCGAGCAACTGTCGGCCGAACACCTCGCTACCGCCCTCCACGAGGCCCGGGGCGACGTGCTGCAGTTCGTCGACATCGCCACGGGCCGCTTCGGAGCCGGTCGATCCGAGACGGCCACCGCGATCGCCGAGGTGTTCGGTCTGCAAGCCGCCGACACCCGCAACCTCGACGTGCAGCCCGGTCTCGCCGCAGCTTTGCCCGAAGCCGTTGCCCGCCACCACTGCGTCGTTGCGGTCGAGGATCGCAACGGCACCCTGGTGATGCTGTCGGCGGCACCCATCACCGACACCGACACCGCGGTGCGCAGCGCCGTCAAGCGCCCCATCACGTGGATGGCATCCGACCCGGCCACCATCCGCACGATCATCGACCGCAGCTACCGCGCCGACGCCGACATCGACCGACTGGTGCAGGCGTTCGAACAGCCCCAGGTACAGCACCGCGGTCTCGACCAGGTCAGCGAGATCGACCTCGACGACCAGGCACCCGTGGTGCAGCTCGTGAACCGCGTGGTGGGTCAGGCGCTGCGCGACCGCGCCAGCGACATCCACATCGAACCGCTCGACGACCAACTGCGCATCCGCTTCCGCATCGACGGTCACCTCGTCGAGACGTTCACCATGCCGATGGGTGTGCACGCACCGCTCACCAGCCGTCTGAAGATCATGAGCGGCATGAACATCGTCGAGAAGCGGCGTCCCCAGGACGGCCAGTTCTCGACAGTGGTCGACGGCCGCGACGTCGACGTGCGCGTCGGCTCGGTGTCGACCGTGTTCGGCGAGAAGGTCGTCATGCGAATTCTCGACAAACAGCGCTCGATGATCGGCCTCGACCAGTTGGGATTCCCGCGCGAGACCTACCTGCACTACTCGAAACTCATCCACTCACCGTTCGGCATGGTGATCTGTGCGGGCCCCACCGGCGCCGGCAAGACCACCACCCTGTACGCCACGCTGGCCGAGATCAACTCGCTGGGCAAGAACGTCACCACCATCGAAGACCCGGTGGAGTACATCGTGCCGGGCATCAACCAGATCCAGACCAACGACCAGGCAGGCCTCACCTTCGCCACCGGCCTGAAGGCCATCCTGCGTCAGGACCCCGACGTCATCCTCGTGGGTGAGATGCGCGATGCCGACACGGCGCGCATTGCCGTGCAGTCGGCCCTCACAGGGCACTTCGTGCTGTCGTCGCTGCATGGCACCGACAGCGTGTCGGCGCTGCACCGTCTGCTCGACATGGGCATCGAGGCCTTCCTCGTCGCCTCGTCGGTGGTGGGCGTGATCGGCCAACGCCTGCTGCGCCGCATCTGCGACTCGTGCAAAGAGCCGTACAGTCCGCCCGCCGACGAGCTGGCCGTGTTCCGCCAGCACAGTGGTGGCAGCGACAAGGCCCAGTTCTTCCGCGGCGCCGGTTGCGCGTTCTGTTCCGGCACCGGCTACCGCGACCGCATCGGTGTGTACGAACTGCTGCGCATCACCCCCGAACTGCGGCGCCTGCTCATCGGCTGGGCCACCACCGAGGAACTGCGCCGTCTTGCCGTTGCCCAAGGAATGCGGACGATGTTGAGAGAAGCGATGGCGCTCGTCGAGAACGACGTCACCACCGTGCCCGAAGTCGTCCGCACCCTGTTCGCCAGCTAGCTGCCCGAGGATCACCTATGCCCAGCTTCACCTACGCGGCCATCGACGTGACCGGCAGCACCATCGAAGGCGTCCAGAAGGCGCCCACCATCGGCGCGGCCCGCTTGCTGCTCATCGATCAGAACCTGTACCCGGTGAAGATCCAGGAGAAGCGCGGCATCCTCCAGTTCGAGATCACCAAGGAGAAGGTCGACAAGAAGGACCTCCTCCACTTCACTCGCCAACTCAGCGTGTTCGTCGTGGCCGGAGTATCGATCACCGAAGCCCTCGACATCATCGGCGACGAGTCGACCGATGTGGCGCTGCGCCGAGCCATCGTCGAGATGGCCGACGACCTTCGCAACGGCGGCACGCTGAGCGGATCGATGGAGAAGCACCCCAACGTCTTCCCCACCTACTACGTGGGCATCGTCCGCTCGGCCGAACTCACCGGCAAGCTCGACGAATCGCTCGAGAGCCTCGGCGACTACATGCAGCGCGAGATCGACACCCGCGCCAAGCTCGTGTCGTCGCTCTCCTACCCGCTCGTCGTGCTCTCGTTGGCCGTGGGCACCGTGGTGCTGTTGGCCGGGTTCGTGCTGCCGCGGTTCAAGCCGATGTTCGAGGAACTGAACGCCGACCTGCCGCTGGCCACCCGCGTCATGCTGAACGTCTCCAACCTCTTCACCGAGTACTGGTACGTCCCGACCGGCCTCGTCATCGGGTTCGTGCTGCTGGTGCTGTGGATGTTCAAAGCCGAGGGGGGCCGGCCCACCCGCGACCGGGTGGTGCTGAAGATCCCCATCGTTCGACACCTCGTCGCGTGCGCGCTGCTCGAGCGGTTCTGCCGCATGCTGGGCGCCATGGTGGCCGCAGGCGTGCCCTTGATCGACGGCTTCCGCACCACCACCGAGGGCACCGACAACATCGTCTACCGCAAGAAGTTCGAGCAGGTGCAGACCTCCATGCTGGAAGGTGCCGGCTTCGCCCGGCCCCTCGCCGAGACCGGCCTGTTCCCGGGTGCCGCTCGCCAGATGTTCAAAGTGGGCGAAGAGACCGGCACCCTCGACAAGCAGCTGCATGTGGCAGCCACCTACTTCGGTCGCGAGCTCGAAGACCGGATGCGTCGCTTCACGGCCATGTTCGAGCCGCTGCTCATCATCTTCATCGGCCTCGTGGTGGGCTTCGTCGCCGTAGCCCTGGTGTCGGCCATGTACGGCATGCTCGGCGACATGAACCAGGGCGTCTGATCGGACGCCGTGGTGGACACCCGTGGTTCACACACGCCAGACGGCGTCGATGATCGCCTGTCCGGCAAGCACGCCCACCACCGTGCCAGCCGCCAGGAACGGGCCGAACGGGATGGCCGTCTTGCGGCCGGCCGAACCCACCGCCATGACAGCCAGACCCACCACGGCGCCGAACAGGAAGCCGAGGAACAGCCCCACCGGTACGAACCCGAGGCCCAGCCAGCCCAGGTACGCACCGAGCAGAGGCGACAGGCGCACATCGCCATCGCCCATGCCCCCGCGGCTGACGATGTACAGCAGACCCATGAATGCCAACGCGATCGCGGCACCGACGACCATCGTGGTGATGCGACCGGGTCGGTGCTCGACCAGCGCAGCCACCACCAGCAGCGGCACACCGATGGCTGCAACGACGTAGGTGATCTCACGCGGCAGGCGTCGCGTACGAAGGTCGATCCAACTCAGCGCCAGCAGCCCGGCACACAGCACGCAGTAAGCGACTGCCGTCCACCCTGCGCCGAAGTGCACCACCATCACCACGAACAACGCCGCCGTGCCGAGTTCCAGCACCAGTGGCTCCACCCCGATGCGGGCCCCGCAACGCCGACAGCGGCCGCGCAGCACCACCCAACTCACTACGGGCACCAGATCGAGCGGACCGAGTTCCAGACCGCACGAACCACAGACCGAACCGGGTCGCACCACCGACGCACCACGTGGCACGCGGTCGACCACCACGGTGAGGAACGAGCCGATCAGCAGGCCCAGCACCGCTGCACCCAGGATCCATGCAGTGTTCACCGGCACATCCAGAATCGGCACATCCAGCACCTACACACGCAGCGAGGTTAGCCCGCCATGTTCGACGACTATCCCCTGCTCCACGCCTTGCTCGTCGCCACCGTCGAGGCCGGCGCGAGCGACCTGCACCTCACGCCCGGCCGTGCGCCCACCGCCCGGCGCGACGGTGTGCTGGTGGCCTTCGAGGGCACCGAGCAGTTCACCCCGGCCGACACCGAGCGCGCCGTGCGTGCATTGCTGAACGACGCCCAACTCGAGGAGTTGGAGCGCGACCGACAGATCGACTTCTCGTTCGGCATCCCCAGCATCGGCCGGTTCCGCGTGAACGTGTTCCGCCAACGCAGCTCCTATGCGCTGGCCCTTCGGGTCATCCCCAGCCGCATCCGCTCGCTCGCCGAACTCGGCTGCCCCACCTCGGTGTACGAACTGCTCACCCGCCCGTACGGGCTGGTGTTGGTGGTGGGCCCCACCGGCTCGGGCAAGAGCACCACCCTGGCAGCGATGATCGACCGCATCAACGCCACCCGGTCGTGCCACATCCTCACCATCGAAGACCCGGTCGAGTACCTGCATCAGCACCAGATGGCCATGGTGAACCAACGCGAGGTCGGCACCGATGTGGCCAGCTTCCCCGACGGCCTGCACGCCGCACTGCGCGAAGACCCCGATGTCATCCTGCTGGGCGAGATGCGCGACCTCGAGAGCATCGCCATCGCCCTCACCCTCGCCGAGACCGGCCACCTCGTGTTCGCCACGCTGCACACCAACGACGCAGCGCAGGCACTCGACCGCGTGATCGACGTCTTCCCGTCCGACCGGCGCGACCAGATCCAGGTGCAGTTGGCGAGCACGCTGCAGGGCGTCATCAGCCAACGCCTCCTGCCGGCCGTGGGTGGCGGCCGCGTGGCGGCCTACGAGATGCTCATGGCGACCGAAGCCGTGCGCAACCTGGTGCGCGAGGGCAAGTCGCGTCAGTTGCGCAACGTGATGATCTCGGCCCATACCGAGGGCATGCTCACGCTCGAGATGGATCTCGCCCGTCTCGCCGCGAGCGGCATCATCTCCTACGAGGTGGCCACCGCAGCCAGCATGTTCCCCAAGGAAGTGATGACGCTGGCGGCCACGCAGAAGGCCCAGCAGCAGGCACAAGCCACCATCCAGGCGGGCCAGAGCGCCACCATGGCCAACGCCGCCTCCGTGAACGGACGCTGACGCCACCGTGCCGCCCCGCCTGCCCTACTCCGCAATCGGCGCGGTGACCCCCTGTCCCGGCGGGTGGCTGGTACTCCCCGCGCGCCTGACCGGCGTAACCGTGGTGGTGGAGGAACCCCTGGTGATGGGCACGCTGCTCGAGGTGCTCGAGTACAAGCCGTCGTTCGACGCGGCCGCGATCGACATCCCCATCGGGTTGCCCGATGTGCCGAACAGTCCGTATCGGCCGTGCGACCTCGGTGCCCGCGAACTCCTGGGCTGGCCGCGTCTGGTGGCACTGCGCCCGGTGCCCTCGCGTACCGCCCTCCGCGCCCCCGACCTCGCTGCGGCACAGACCCTCGAGCCGTGGCTCACCCCGTACGACTGGCGCCGCTTCCGCTGGCTCCGTGAGGCCGAGGCCGAGATCCAGCCGTTCCATCAGCGCCACTGGTTCTCGGCGCACGCTGACCTGAGCTACGTATCGTTGAATGGCGACCTCCCGGTGCGCAGTTCGCCGTATCAGCCCGAGGGCGTCGCCGAACGACGCGCTCTGTTGCGCGAGCGCCTGCCCGGTGTCGACGAGGTGCTCCTGCGCCTGCCGCCCGATGGCGCCGCGCCGGTGCACCTGGTTCGCGCGGCCGGCCTGCTGTGGACCGCCCGCCGAGCGATGGGCCGTGCCGCCACCCGCCTGCCGGCCGACATGGAGTGGGACTCGGTCGGCCTGCGCGTCGAACTCGTCCGCTGACGCGACTGAGGCCGGACCCGAAGGCCCGGCCCCAGTCGGCACGATGTCAGGTGATGGGTCAGACGCCCCAGGCGGCCACGCAGGCGGTGTCCTGAACGGTCTTGCTGCCATCAGCAGCGAGCGTCCACTTCGGTGAGGCACTCTTCAGCAGCTGGAAGTTCACCAGCGTGGCCTCGACGTCGGCGCCGAGTGCGTACGCCGCTGGAGCGCTGGCCGGCTTGGTGCCACCCGTGATCGGGATCGACGTGACGCCATACTGCGAGGTGAAGGACTCGAAGGCAACGTCGAGTGTCTTGGCGTCGGCGCGGCAGGCCTGCTCGGCACCGCGGTTGGTGATGCCACGCACCGACAGCACGGTGATGGTGGCGAGGACACCGAGGATCGCGATCACGATCAGCAACTCGACGAGGGTGAAGCCCTTGTCGCGCTTGGTCGGTGCGGTCTGCGGGGTGATGTCATTGGTCATGGGAACCTCCGTGTGATTGCCGTAAACGTCAGGTGCACCGCATCCGCAGTCGTCCTGTCCGCAGTGAAGACGGTCCAGCGCCCACCAGCGCCGCGCCACGGTCGTCGGTCGAATTGCCGAATCCTTGACGGATTCAGATCCTGAAGTTCGCGAATCCGCGCTCAAGTGTCGGGACAGATGTGCCGATGAATCGTTGCGACCTAGTGGAGGCAACGGTGCGGCGGAACAAGCACGGCGACAATCCATGGGGTGACCTGCCCGATCCGACGGGTGAGTTCCTTCCCGACGAGCCCAGCGACGACTGGCGCGCGGCGGCGCACGACCTGCGCGAGCGGGTGGCGAAGCTCGAGAACCAGGTGATGCAGCAGTACACCGCGATGGCCGCCTACGCCACGATCGCGCAGAAGAACATCGAGGCGCTGCAGAGCGAGGCCCGCAGCGATCTCGACCGCTCGCAGTCGACCACCATCGGCCTCATCGAGCGCGTGCGCCGCGAAACCAACGAGCAGGTGCAGGCGCTGCGGGCCCGCGAGGCAGCAGCACCCGGCGGGCTCGACAGCGCCGCCACCGAACGCCTGCAGATCCTCGAGCAGCGCTTCGAAGCCTTGGCCACCGCGCTCGAGCGCAGCATCCAGAACCAGTGCGTGCTGGCCGAACAGTTGGCCACCATGCTCGATGAGCGGATGCAGCGCGAAGGCTGGCTGGTGTCGACCGGCACCGTCGCCGACCTGTCGTTGCGGTAACGCCACCCGGTCGCTCTACGGTGGTCGGAATGTCGGCCGATCAGCCCCCTGTTCCTCGCGCGCCCAGCGGCAGTGTGCGCCTCCGTGAGGGACGCGAACGCACGGTCGAACGTCGGCATCCGTGGATCTTCAGCGGCGGCATCGACGCAGTGCACGGATCGCCGCAACCGGGCGACACGGTGGTGGTCGAGTCGGCCGACGGCACGCCGCTCGGCGTCGGCGCCTACAGCCCGGCGTCGCAGATCCGCGTACGGATGTGGTCGACCGATCCGGCGACAGTCGTCGACGAGGCGTTCATCGCCGAACGGGTCACGGCCGCCGCGCAGCGCCGGGCACACCTGCTCGACCCGGCCGCACCGACTCGCACCGACGGTGCCCGCCTGGTGTTCAGCGAGGCCGATGGCCTACCCGGCCTGGTGGCCGACCGCTACGGCGACACCGTGGTGGTGCAGTGCACCTCGGTGGGTGCCGATCGCTGGCGCGACACCATCGCCGACGCGTTGGCCGCGCTGCCGGGGGTGACCAGCGTGTACGAACGCAGCGACGCCGAGGTGCGCGACCGCGAGGAATTGCCGCCGCGCATGGGCGTGCTGCGCGGGCCGGCACCGTCGCCCGACCTGGTGGTGCACGAGGGGCGCTGGCACTACTCCGTCGACGCCGCGGGCGGGCACAAGACCGGCTTCTACCTCGACCAGCGCAACGCCCGCGCCGCGATCACCCGGTGGGCCGACGGCGCCCGGGTGCTGAACGTGTTCTCGTACACCGGCGCCTTCAGCGTGGTGGCGGCCGGCAGCGGCGCGGCCAGTGTGCTGAGCATCGACTCGTCGGGGCCGGCGCTCGAGGTGGCCCGGCGCAACGGCGAGTTGAACGGCCTCGACATCGGCGAGGTGATGGAGGCCGATGCCTTCACCGCTCTGCGCGGCCTGCGCGACCGGGCCCGCCAGTACGACCTCATCGCGCTCGACCCGCCGAAGCTGGCCGCCAACGAACGCCAGCTCGACCGCGCCACCCGCGCCTACAAAGACCTCAACCTGCTCGCCATCAAACTGCTCGCGCCCGGCGGCGTACTGCTCACCTTCAGCTGTAGCGGGGCGATGAGCGCCGAGCTGTTCCAGAAGGTGGTGGCCGGCGCGGCGCACGACGCCAAACGCACGGTGCGCATCATCGACCGCCTGGCCCAGCCCGAAGACCACCCGGTCCCGCTCGCCTTCCCCGAAGCCGAGTACCTCAAGGGCCTCGTCCTCCGGGCCGACTGACCCCGCACCCCCAGCGCGATGAGCAACCTGCGCACTGGCTGCGCACACCGCTCATCTTGCCCGGGCGGCTTCCCAGCGCGATGAGCAACCTGCGCACTGGCTGCGCACACTGCTCATCGCGGCGCGTTGGGGACGCTTCAGTGGTGGGCCGCGCCGGGGTTCTCCTGCACCAGCTCGATCAGCGTGCCGAAGCTGCCCTTGGGGTGGATGAACGCCACGGTGGTGCCCCGGCTGCCCGGACGCGGCGCCTTGTCGATGGGCGTGGCGCCTGCGGCGACCATGGCGTCGAGCGCCTCCTGGCAGTTGGCGACGCGGTAGCCCACGTGGTGCAGGCCCTCGCCTCGCTTCTCGATGCTCTTCGCGATCGGGCTGTCGGGACGGGTGGCGGCCGTGAGCTGGATGTAGCTGTCGGCCACCTTCACCAGTGCCTCTTCCACACCGTCGCTGTCGACGATCTCGCGGTGGTGCACCTCGGCGCCGAACGCCTCGGCGTAGTAGGCGATCGCGGCCTCGAGGTCGCGAACGGCGATGGCGATGTGGTCGATCTCGGTGAGCAGCATGGAACCAGTGAAACAGACTTCCGACCAGTGACGTCAAAGCGAGCATGAAGAGCATCACACTGATGCCTGGAGCCCCGCCCGTGACCCCACCCGACGTCGACCACTTCTACCGCAGCCATCGCGCCGACGCCGTGCGCTGGGCGGTTGCATTGGTGGGCGATCGAGCCGTGGCCGAGGAGCTCGCCCAGGACGCACTCGTCGCCGTGAGCGCCCGGCTGGAGGGCCTCGACAACCCGACCGGCTATTTGCGCCGCACGGTGGTGAACCGGGCCGCCTCGTGGCACCGGTCGCACGCCCGCGAACAGCGCCGCATCCACCGGGCCGCCGCCGGGCAGCCCACCTCGTACAGCGCCGAGACCCACGAGATGCTCGGCGCACTCGCAACGCTGCCGTCCAAGCAGCGTGCCGCCGTCGCCCTGCGGTACTGGGACGACTGGACCGACGAACAGATCGCCGAGGCCCTCGGCTGCGCACCCGCCTCGGTGCGGGTGCTCGTGCACCGCGCCCTGGCCACCTTGAAGCAGGAGATCGCCCGATGAACGACACGCTCACCGACGACGCCGTCATCGCCCGGCTGCGCAGCACCCTCGACGAAGTGGTCGCCAGCGGTGGCCCGATCACCGCCGAAGCACCTGACGTGTTCGACGCCTCCGTGGTGCCGATGCGCACCGCCTCGCCCCTCCGCCGCCCGACCCGCACCTGGCTCGGCGTGGCCGCCGCCTCGGTGGTGCTGCTCGGTTCCGCCGGAGTTGCACTCACCCAGCGCACCTCGCCCGCGTCGTCGGGCGATGCCACCACAGCGCCAACCGACCCGACCACCACGCTGTCCACTTCAACCGTTTCCGACCCCACCACTGCGAACGGCACCGGGCCGACCTACGAGGTGCGTCTCGACGACGCAGGGCTGAGCGAGATCACCACGAACACCACTGACGACCCCGGTGGCTTCACCCAGACCTGGTGGGTGAACGACCCCGGCGATTCCTCCCAGGCCCGTCGGGGTTTCCTCGTGGTGCGCGTCACCTACGAACAGCTCGACCTTCCACCCGACCCGGCCGCATCGACCCAGGTGGAGGGCGCAGCCCAGGGCACGGCTTGGTTCCTCGGCAACGCCGACATCACCAGTGCCGACAACACCCTGCAACTCGTATGGCAACGCACCGACGGCACGGTGTGGCAGGCAAGCCAGGTCGGACTCGCCAACGCAGCGGTGGGTGGCCCCACCGCCTTCGCCAACGAGGTGTTCCAGTTGCAGACGAGCACGTTCAACGATCTGCTCACCACCACCGACCCGTTCGCCGAGTGGCTCGGCGTGGCTGCCGGCCCCCAGGTCGACACCACCCGGAAGTACACGATCGGCGGCGACACGAACCTGACCCTCTCGGTGATCAACCAGCCGACCGCCTCGGCCCTCATCGGGTCGCTCGCATACAACGAGGTCACCGTCGCGGGCTCCCGCGGCTGGCGAGGCTTCATGCCCGACGGTGAGACGCGTGTGGTGTGGTTGGCCGAGAACGGCTGGTGGGGACTGATGCGCATCGGCCCCTCGCTCGCCACCCGAGCCGACGAGATCATCGATGCCGTCACCCTCGTCGACAACGGCAGCACGACGCCGACCGACGCGACGACGAACCCGACGGCACCTACTACGACCGCTCCGGCGATGGGCGAACTGCCCACCAAGCCGGCCGACGCACCGTCGTTCGTGCTCGACAGCCCGGTGCTCGCACCGGCAGGCACTGACGGAGTGACCCAGGTGGGATCGGGCGACACCGCGCTCCGCGGAGCGGTGTGGACCGTCGACCAGACCGACGTCGGCGCCCCGCCGGGCTTCGTGTTCGCCACCGCCTTCGACTGGGGCGGCATCCCGTACCAGGCCGACGGTGTGAACTACCTCGACGTCTCACGCAACGGTGTCACCGCAGTGCTCGACACCGGTGCCGACTCGGTGGCGGATCAGTCGCCTGATCCGAAGGTCTACATCGCCCAGGCCGACGGTGTGGTGTGGGTGTTCGAGGCCGCCGACCTGGCCGCAACCGGTAACGACCCGAGCACAGCGTTGGTCGACCTGGCCTTCGCCCTCAGCAACGACGCCTTTACCACCGGCGCCGACCCGACGCTGGCGAGCAACCTCAGCCTGCTGGGTGAGGGCACTCTGCCCACCTACGAGTACTTCGACACCTACAGCGCACCGAACAGCGGCATGGTCACCGTCGCCATCACCGACGGCATCGCCGCCAGCGTGCTGCGCGACGCCACCAACGTCACGGCCACCACCGTCCTCGACAAGCCGGCGCTCATCGGCACCCTCGCCGACGGCAGCACCAAGATGGTGTGGCAGTTGGCCGACGACAGCCCGTGGTGGGTGAGCCTCACGTTCTCCGACGCAGCGACGGCTGCGCTCGCGAACCAGGTGACCGCTGCCCTGAAGCCGGCCTGACCCCGAGACCCCGGGTGGGGTCAGCGGCGGAAGAGGTGGAGCTTGTCGTCCACCTTGGCCCGCAGCTCGGGGTCGGTGACGCCCATGCCCTCCTCGGGGGCCAGGCACAGCACGCCGATCTTGCCCTCGTGCATGTTGTGGTGCATCTGGTACGCCGCCTCGCCGGTCTGTTCGAGGTCGAACACCTGGCTCATCACCGGGTGGATCATCCCCTTGGAGATCAGCCGGTTGGCCTCGTACGACTCCTTGTAGTTGGCGAAGTGGCTGCCGACGAGCTTCTTCAGGCGCATCCAGAAGTAGCGGTTGTCGAACTCCATCATGAAGCCACTGGTGGCAGCGCAGGTGACGACGGTGCCACCCTTCTTGGTCACGTACGTCGAGGCGGCGAACGTGTTGCGGCCCGGGTGCTCGAACACGATGTCGGGGTCTTCACCGCACAGGTCGCGGATGTCCTTGCCCAGTCGCCGCCACTCGCTCTCGTCGTGGGTGTGCTCGTCCTTCCAGAACTGATAGCCCGCCGCAGCGCGGTCGATGATGTGCTCGACACCCATGTTGCGGAGGATCTCGGCCTTCTCGGCGTTGCTGACCACGCACACCGGGATGCCGCCGCCGTTCAACACGTACTGCGTGGCGTAGGCGCCGATGCCGCCGGTGGCGCCCCAGATGAGCACCACGTCGCCCTGCTTCATCCGTGCGCCGTTGGCCGACACGAGCATGCGGTAGCTGGTGGAGTTGCACAGGGCGTTGACCGCCGCTTCCTCCCACGTGAGGTGGGCCGGCTTCGGCATCAGCGCGTTCGCCTTCACCACGGCCAGGTCGGCGAGGCCACCGAAGTTCGTCTCGTAGCCCCAGATGCGCTGGTTGTTGCCCATCATCGAGTCGTCGTGCGACGACGGATCCTGGTCGTCGACATGGTTGCAGTGCACCGTGACCCGGTCGCCCGGCTTCCAGTTGCGCACCGCCGAGCCGACGCGCAGCACGACACCGGATGCGTCGCTGCCCACCACGTGATACGGCAGGTCGTGGCGGCGGGCCCACTCGCTCTCGCGGGCGAGGCGCTTGAGGGCGCCGAAGGTGCTGATCGGCTCGAAGATGCTCGTCCAGACGGTGTTGAAGTTGATACTGCTCGCCATCACGGCGACATACGCCTCGTCGGGCGCGAGTTCGGGCGTCGACACCTCGCCGATGTGGATGCTCTGGCGCGGATCTTTCTGCTTCGACGGAACCCCGGCCCACATCTCCTGCTCCGATGCCAGCACATGAGCGGCGCGGTACTGCTGGGGGATGGGCAGAGCGGCGATGTCGGCGCCGCTGGCACCCTGCTGGATGGCCTCGAGGATCTGCTGCATCGGGCGATGTTACCGATCGGTAGGGCAGGTGGGCCAAGCGACGAACGGCCCTGTCGGGCCCCTGCGACACTGCGTGCTGGCGCGACCACCTGGAGGGGCACGACCTGTAACCTTTTCGTCATGCGCATGGCGAGCCGGTTCACACCGGGCAAAGCACTGGTTGCCCTTGCCCTGCTCGTCTCGCTCGTCGCGGTGCCTGGTGGTTCGGCACCGTTCAGCACCGAGCGCGCCGACGCCGCCACCCCGTTGCGATTCGTCTCCGGATGGATCCCCGTGTGGAGCACGTCCGGCCTTGCGCCCCTCACCGCGAACCAGGGCAACGACCTGGTGATGTCCGACCCGTCGCCGTTCAACTTCTCGGTCACCAGTGCCACCACCTTCGCCATGTCGAGCTCGTACTCGAACAACCTCGTCACCGTGGCGCGTGCGCTGCGAGCCAAGGGCCTGCCCGTCATCCCGTCGCTCACCGACGGCATGTCCGGCGCCAAGGAGGAGGGGCTGGCGATCATGCTGCGCGACCAGACGGACGTGCACGTGCAGGCCATCGTCGACCGGGTGATGCTGGGCGTCGACGGCATTGCATTCGACGGCATCGACCTCGACTACGAGGGCTTCGCGTTCGACGACTCGGCCTCGAGCTGGGTGCGCACCAAACCGATCTGGACCGAGTTCGTGCGACGCCTCGGCCTCGCCCTCGACGCGCAGGGCAAGGTGCTGTCGGTCACCGTGCCGGTGGGAGTGTCGCCATCCACCGGCTACTCGGTCTACGACTGGCCGGGCATCATCCCGTCGATCGATCGGCTGCGGTTGATGACCTACGACTACAGCTGGAGCGTCGCCGGCCCGGTGTCGCCCGCCAATTGGGTGCAGACGGCGATCACCTACGTGAAGGGTCTGGTGGTGGCTGCCGGCCGCGACCCGAAGATGGTGCAGATCGGCGTGCCCACCTACGGCCGCAACTGGGCCTCGGTGGTGTCGGGCACCTGCCCGTCGAGCGTGCTGCAGCGCAGCGACCCCACGATGCGCGCCGCCAAGAGCCTGGCTGCCAGCAAGGGCGTCACTCCCACCCGACACAGCTCGGGCGAGATGACCTTCACCTACACCGAGCAGTTCACCTCCGATGGCATGCGGCTGAACGCGACGGCAGCCTCGACCGCCGCTGCCGAGACCGCGACGGTGCAGGACGGCCGGCCCGTTCCCGTCGTGGCCGCTACCACCCTGGTGCCCGGCGCCCCGGTGCAGGCCAACGCTCTGCCCGCGGTGGTCACCCCCGTCGAACCCAGCGGCCTCGCCAAGGCGAAGCGGCTGTCGGTGTGCACGGTGCGCCGCACGGTGTACTACGCCGACGAGACCACTGTCGTGCAACGCGCCCAGATGTCGCTCGACGCCGGCCTCGGCGGCATCGCCATCTGGGCGTTCGGCTACGAGACCACCGACCTGTGGCCGATGCTGCGGGCCGTGGGCGCCCAGTACGGCACGCCCTGACCCCCGGCATCGATCCGCTCGGCCGCGCCCACGCGGATAGCGTTTCCGCCCATGACCACCGCCGAAGCAGTCCCCACCGATCCCGGTGCAGCACGCCGCCGGGGCAACCACTACGAGGTGTCGGCTGCCGAGATCGAGGCGTTCCGACGCGATGGCTACGTGCACCTGCGTGGCGTGATGGCGCCCGACGAGATGGACGCGATCGAGGCCGTCTACGACCGGTTCCTCCGCGGCGAGATCGCCGTCGAGGGCAAGGACTTCAACGACATGACCACCGGCGAGCACGGCACCGACCCGAGCGGCTACGCGGTGGTGAACGTGATGCTGCCCCGGCGCTACCACCCGGCCTGGCAGGGCAACGTGTTCGAACAGCGCGCCGCGTCCATCGCCGAGCAACTGTGCGGTGAGGGCATGACCATCGACTTCGACCAGTTGTTGGCGAAGTCGCCGGGCCGCGCCGACGCCGTGTTCCACTGGCACCAGGACCAGGCGTACTGGATCGACACCGACGACCGCCGCACCGCAACCTGCTGGCTGGCGGTCGACGACTCCACCATCGAGAACGGCTGCATGCAGTTCCTGCCCGGCTCGCACCACGAACCGGTGCGCCCGCACCGGCCACTGCACGGCGACCGCTCGGCCAGCCACACCCTGGTCACCGATCTGCGGCCCGACGACGTGATGCGCCCGGTCGAGATCGGCCGCGGCGACATCACCGTGCACAACGAGGGTGTGCTGCACGGCTCGGGCGGCAACACGTCGGCGCACAGCTATCGCCGGGCGTACATCGTCGCCCTGCGCAGCGAGTCGACCGTGGCCGAGGAACGGCGCCGTGGCTTCACCCACAGCCACAACGACGCGGGCGAGGTGCTCGACAGCGTCGACGGCCTCCAGGCCTGAGCCCAGACCGGAACTCGGGGCCGATCGGCATTACCCACTGGTAACTCGCGGCGCGTACGCTGCAGCGCAACGCGAGTCGCGAGGAGGACATCGTCATGGCAGGTTCGTACATCGTCGCCGGAGCCCGTACGCCGATCGGCAAGATGAGCGGGGCACTGGCCGCGTTCAGTGCCGCCGATCTCGGTGGCTTCGCCATCAAGGCAGCACTCGAGCGGGCCGGCGTGGCCCCCGACGAGGTCGAGCACGTGCTGATGGGTCAGGTGCTGATGGCCGGCCAGGGCCAGGTGCCCTCGCGCCAGGCCGCCGTGAAGGCCGGCATCCCCATGAGCGTGCCCAGCGTGAACATCAACAAGGTGTGCCTGTCGGGCCTGAACACCATCTACCTCGCCGACCAGATGATCGCCTCGGGCGAGGCCGACATCGTGGTTGCAGGCGGCATGGAGAGCATGACCAACGCGCCGTACCTGGCGCCGGGCGCGCGTGGCGGCTTCCGCTACGGCAACACCGAACTGGCCGACGCCATCATCAAAGACGGCCTGTGGTGCGCGTTCGACGCCTGCCTGATGGGCCTCGGCACCGAGCGCTACTCGGCCGGCTCGATCACCCGCGAGCAGCAGGACGACCTGGCGATGAAGAGCAACGAGCGTGCCGCCAACGCCATCAAGGAAGGCCGCCTCGCCGACGAGATCGTTCCTGTCAGCATCCCGCAGCGCAAGGGCGAGCCCATCCTGGTCGAGACCGACGAGGGTGTGCGCCCCGGCACCACCATGGAGTCGCTCGGCGGCCTGAAGCCCGCCTTCGACAAGGAGGGCACCATCACCGCAGCCAACGCCTCGCAGATCAGCGACGGTGGCTCGGCCGTGGTGATGATGAGCGAGCGGGCGCTGAACGCCCGCGGCATCACTCCCCTCGGTCAGGTGGTGAGCTACGGCATGGTGGCCGGCCCCGACAGCGCCTCGCTGCTGCAGCAGCCGAGCAAGGCCATCCTGAAGGCCCTCGCCCGCGCCGGCAAGAGCGTGGCCGACCTCGACCTGTTCGAGATCAACGAAGCGTTCGCCGCAGTGGGCATCGCGTCGATGGCCGACCTCGGCATCAGCGACGAGATCGTGAACGTGAACGGCGGCGCCATCGCCCTCGGCCACCCGATCGGCATGAGCGGCAACCGCCTGGCCCTCACCCTGCTGCACGAACTGCGCCGTCGTGGTGGTGGCATGGGCGCTGCGGCGCTGTGCGGTGGCGGCGGCCAGGGCGACGCCCTCATCGTTCGCACCGTCTGACGCTGCACTGCTGCACCGGCCTGCCGAGAAGGACAACGGCACCAAATCACAGAGATGTGACTTGACATATGTCCGTCATGTTTGTAACGTGATCGACACATAGTTGTTCGGTCCCCTCCCGGAGGCCGACCAACGACAGAGTCGGGGTACCGCCTCTGGAGCTGGCCCGTCCGCCCGCTACCAGGTCCAGGAGCGGTACCCCGGTTCGCGTTCCGGGTGCCCCTTGCAGCCGAACGTCAGCCGGCCATGTCGCGGCGGTTCTCGAGCGACCGGCCGAGCGTGAGCTCGTCGGCGTACTCGAGATCGCCACCCACCGGCAGGCCGCTGGCGATGCGGGTGACCCGCACGTCGAACGGCTTCAACATCCGCGCCAGGTACAACGCGGTGACCTCGCCCTCGGTGTTGGGGTTGGTGCACACGATGACCTCGGTGATGCCCTCGGGCTCGATGCGGGCGAACAGTTCCTTCACCTTCAACTGCTCGGGCCCGATGCCCTCGAGCGGGTTCATCGCCCCCAGCAGCACGTGATAGCGACCACGGAACTCGCCGGTGCGCTCGATGGCCACGATGTCGCGGGCCTCTTCCACCACACACACCGTGGTGGCGTCGCGGCGGTCGTCGGCACAGATGGGACACAGTTCGTCGTCGGCCACGTTCCAGCAGCGGGCGCAGAACCGCACCTTCGCCTTCGCCTCGACCAGGGCCGCTGCCAACCGGGTGACCTCCTCGGCCGGTGCCTTCAGCAGATGGAAGGCGATGCGCTGTGCCGACTTCGGGCCGATGCCCGGCAGGCGACCCAACTCGTCGATGAGGACCTGGACGGGCGTGGTGTAGGTGGCGGCCATCAGCGCCGCTCGTCGATCATCTCGGAGCCGGGGAACGCCTGGGCCAGACGATCGATGGGCGACACCACCGACTCGGGCGGTGCGTCGACGAGGTCGTTCAGGTCGATGTCGTCGTCGGCCTCGGCAGGCGCCGGCGCGGCCGGCGCAGCAGCCGACGCAGTGACGGCACCGCGCGGCGGTTCGTCGTCGTGCGCTGCGTCGACCACGAAGGCCAGCGGCACCCGGGCACCCAGCACCGCCACCAGCGCTGTCTCGGCATCGGCACGGAACTGCTCGCACTTGCTGCGATGCGTGTCGTTCGGTACCCCGAGGGTGAGCACACCGTCGCGCACACCCACCACCCGCGGCACGGAGTAGATGGCCCGCACCAGCGGCTTCAGCGTGGGCACCACATCGCCCGACCAACGGGCCACCACCTGCTCGGCGGACACGCCGTCTGCCGGTGCGGCCGGTTCGGCCGGTGCAGGGCGGGCGGCCGGTTCTGGGCGTGCTGCCGCAACGGGAGCGGGAGCAGGGGCAGGAGCGGGGGCAGGGGCAGGTGCAGGTGCAGGTGCAGGAGCGGGAGCTGGTGCGGAGGCGGCGGGTGCTGCAGCGGGGGCAGGCGCAGCCGGAGCGGCGGGAGCCGGAGCAGGTGCGCCGCCCTGCGGACGGGCCCGACCACCCAGGGCCACGCGGCCGGTGGCCGGATCGACCGGCACGGGAGCCTGCCGGGCCACACCGCCGCCTGGCGCGCCGCCCTCGGCCACCGACCGCTCGAGCCGGTCGAGACGATCGAGGATGGAGCCGATGTCGTGCGCCGCGGCCTCGTGACTGAGCTGCACGAGGGCCACCTCGAGCAACAGCCGCGCATCGGGCGCGTGGCGCATCTCGACGAGGATCTGGCCGAGGCGTTCCATCGCCCGCACCACCTTCGCCGCGCCCAGGCGCACCGCCTGCTCGGACACTGCGTTCGCCTTCGCGTCGGGCAGCGCCACCAACTCGGGCGCCATCAGCGACAAGAAGCAGTCGCGCAGGTAGCGGACGATGTCTTCGGTGAGCGTGCGCGGGTCGCGGCCCTGGTGCACGGCGTGCGCCACACCGGTGAGGGCGCGGCCCGGGTCGAGGTCGATGAGCGCCTCGACGAACTCGGCGAGGTCGACGGTGTCGATCTCGTCGCCACCCGTGGAGGCGATGAGCTCGAGCGCGCTGAGCGTGTCGCGTGCGGAGCCACCGCCCTGCTCGAGCGCGGCCTGGATGGCGGCCTCGCTGACCTGCAGGCCGGCGTCGGACACCACCCAGCGCACGTGCGCCTCGAGTTCGTCCATCGGCAGCAGGTGGAACCGCAGGTGCTGGGTACGGCTGCGAATGGTCTCGCTGACCTTCTGCGGATCGGTGGTGGCCAGCACGAACACCACGTGCGACGGTGGTTCCTCGAGCGTCTTCAGCAACGCCGCCTCGGCGCCCTTCGACAGCATGTGCACCTCGTCGAGGATGTACACCTTGTGCCGCCCCGGCGTACCGAGCGAGGCCTTCTCGATGAGGTCGCGCATCGCCTCGACACCGTTGTTGCTGGCGGCGTCGAGCTCGTGCACGTCGTAGCTGGTGCCACGCTCGACCGCCACGCACGAATCGCACTCGCAGCACGGTTCGCCGTCGATGGGGCGTTCGCAGTTGAGCACCTTGGCGAGGATGCGTGCCGAGGTGGTCTTGCCCGTGCCCCGTGGACCCGAGAACAGGTACGCCTGGCCCTCGCGATGGTGGATGACGGCGTTGCGCAGGGCCCGCACGACGTGCTCCTGCCCGCGCATCTCGCTGAAGCGGCGCGGGCGGTAGCGGCGGTAGAGCGCTTGGGTGGCCATCGCTGTGG
>JBIIDH010000148.1:0-7173 GCA_044238435.1 Ilumatobacteraceae bacterium
TGCGGTACACGGCGTCGTGGGCACGCTCCGGCGCCTGTGCCTGATGGGGCAGCGCGCCGGGCACCGTCGACGGAGCGACCCAGGGCGGCAATGCCGGTGCACCCTGCAGCGCGGCGAGCGCGGTGGTGGCGAGTTCGTGCCGTTGCACACCCGACCAGCACGGACCGGCTTGCCCGATGGCCGCCCAGGCATCGCGCTGTGCGGCCTCGAGATCGCTGCGAACGCTCACCTTCAGGCCACCTCCAGCGCCGCCAGGCCGCGGATCACGAACGTGGGGTGGTACTGCGGTTCGGCGACCAGTTCGAGGTCGGGGCGGCGCTCGACGAGGGTGCGCAGCGACACCTCGATCTCCTGGCGGGCGAGTGGCGCGCCGACGCAGAAGTGGATGCCCCCGCCGAAGCCGATGTGCGCTGTGTCGCCCCGACCGACATCGAAACGATCCGGATCGGTGAATCGACGCGGGTCGCGTTCGGCCGACCCGAACAGCATGGCCACCTCGTCACCCACGGCCAGCGCCTGACCAGCGATCTCGACACCGGGTTCCAGCACCCAGCGTTCGAACAGCTGCAACGGCGAGTCCCACCGCAGCATCTCCTCCACCGCCACCCGGGCATCGACCTCGCCCCGGACGAGTCGCTGCCACTCGTCGCGGTGGCGCAGCAGGGCGCGCACCCCGTTGCCCAGTGTGTTCACCGTGGCCTCGTGGCCTGCTTCGAGCAGCACCATCGTGGTGGAGACGATCTCGTCGTCGTGCAGTCGCTCACCCTCGTCGACCACCGAGGCCAGCGCCGACACCAGCAGGTCGTCGGGGGCTCGACGCTTGTCGGCGATGAGCGCCCGGGTGTAGTCGATGTACTCGCCCGCCGCTCGGTCGGCGGCGGCACGGACCTCGTCGGTGGTGGAGAGCTCGTACATCTTCACGATCTCGTGCGACCAGTCGAGCAGCAGTTGGGTGTCGGCCCGCGGCACGCCGAGCATCGAGCAGATGACGGCAACCGAGTACGGCTGCGCGTAGTCGGCGATCAGGTCGAAACGGCCCCGGTCGACGCACCGGTCGAGGAGTTCGTCGGCGTAGCGCTCGATCGCCGGGCGTACCGCAGCGACGGCACGGGGCGTGAAGACCTTCGCCACCAACCGTCGGAGCCGGGTGTGGTCGGGCGGCTCCAGGCACAGCAACGACCAGCGCTCGTGCTCGTGGAAGCGGCTCCATCGCGGGTCGGGCTCGGGGCGACCGAAGTCGGCGTGGGCGTAGCGGTGGGTGTAGGTACGCCCGAACCGTCGGTCGCGCAGGGTCTCGTGCACATCCTCGAACCGGGTGAGCATCCACTGCCCACTGCGCTCGTTCCAGAAGATCGGCGTGGCCTCACGCAGGGCAGCGAGGGTGGGGTACGGATCGGCGATGAACGCCGCGTCCTCCACGTCGAAGCGGGCAACGAGCCCGGCGAGGTCGGCCATGGGCGGAGCGTACGCCACGCCGTCGGCCGCCCGAGCGGTCAGGCGTCGGGGCTCGCCTCGTCGGGGCCGGCGTCGTCAGGGCCAGCGTCACCGTCTACGTCGCCGTCGACGACATCGTCGAAGAAGTCGAGTCCGTCGTCATCGCTGTCCGCCTCGTTGCCGGCCAGCCTCTCGGCCTTCCACTGCACCGGGGTGGCGAGCCGCTCGGCCTCATCGGAGTCGAGTCGCCGCGCTGCGCCCGACGCCTGCTGCTCTTGGGAGCGCTCGTAGAGTTTGCGGGCCGACGAAGGTCCGCCTGGCAACTCCTCGAGCAACTGGTTGCCGAGGATGGGCCGGTACGACTCGTCCTCCTCGAAGCTCGGTGCCGGTTCGGGGTCGACGACCGCAACTGACTCCTCGACCGGCGCAGGGACGACCGGCTCGACGACCACCGGCGGCAGAGCGGCCTCCAGCACGGGTTCGGGCTGTTCGGCCTCGAGCTCGACCAGTTCATCCTTCGGACGGTTCTTCCAGCGGCGGAACAGCACATATCCACCAGCGAGCGCAACCGCGAGCACGCCTCCGCCGACGAGGCCTCCCAGGCTGCCGCCCGAACCCCCACCCGAGGTGGCGATCGTCGTCACCGTGGTCGTCGCGGGAACTGTTTGCGGTGGCTCGGTGGCCGGCACCGTGGTGGGCGGTGGTTCGGTCGCCGGCACAGTGGTCGGTGCTTCGGTGGTCGGCGCCACGGTCGTCGTGACGGCCGGCACTGCGTCGCCACGGAACGGGCCGGTGATCTCGTAGGTCACACCGGCGGTGAACTCGGTCGCACTCTGGCCGGCCACGATCTCGCCCACGGCGCGCGTCGTCGTGGCTCGCTGCGACGACAGGTAGAGGCGAGTGCCGCTGGGGTCGAAGACCGGACCGGTGATGCGGATCGGTTCCGGTCCGAGCGCACGTACGAAGGGGGCCACCTGTCCGTCGGTGGTGATGATGACCACGTCGCCGTCGGCCCCGTCCTCGGCCACGAACAGGTCGCCGGAACGAAACGCCACGGTGAGCGCATCGCCGCCGGACAAGACGGCACCTGCCACGCCCGCAGTGTCCGGGTTGCCCTTCCAGATGAGGCGGTAGCGCTGCGATGCGAGTTCGATCCCGTGCACCGCATTGTCGCCCCTACTCGTGAAGTACAGCCACCCTCCGGCGCACACGGCGCCGCCACCGCTGGGGAACACACGAGCACCAGGCACCTGGTCGCGCAGCACAGCGGTCTGTGCAGAAGGGTCGCTCACCGGCGCCCACGACACCGAGCCGTCGTCGGCAACGAGGCACGCCTCGAGCACACCGGCCGACAGATCGCCGGCGACCGATGGAGTGAACCGGTAGAGCAGACCCGACGGGTGCGACTGGGTGAGGTACACGCGACCATCCACCGGGTCGACCGCGACCGAGAGGTGGCCGAACAGACCGAGGGCCGGGCGGGCCGTCGCCGCGCCACCTGCCGGATCGCACTCCCACACCACACCGCGCTCGGTGAGCACATCGTCTTCACAGCTCAGCCAGGTTCCCCACGGGGTCACACATCCGCCGCTGTTGCCCTGTGTCTCCGTCACCACCGGATAGGCGTTGCGCACTGAGCCATCGGGGCCGAAGTCGATGGCCGAGACGCTGCCGGCACCGGGCGGCAGGATCGACACGAGGTTGCTGTTGCAGAGGAAGGTCCACCCGCCATCGGCGTTCGCGATCGTGCCGGCGCCGTCGGGCCGCGGCGGCCAGACGTAGCCCGTTCCGTCCACCACCTCGCCGCCGATGGCGACGACGCGCGAGGTGAATCCTGCAGGGAGGAGCAGACCGTTGGCATCGGGCGTGGTCGACAGCGGCCCATACGGTCCGTCGCCGATGGCCGACGGCGGCACACCCCGGGCGCCCGCCGTTCGCGTCGCGAGCGCGACCGGCAACAGCGACGCCCCGCCGACCACTACTGCGCTCATTGTCAGGAACTCGCGTCGATCCATCCGGGCCACCTCATCCTCGGTGCCGTCGTCCGCCCGACTGGACCGGGACGAACGTCTGCGTGGCGTCGTGCCACGTCACGCTCAGTGATCGTCCGGCACTCCGAGAATCGTGCACGGAGGATTTCCGACGCTCCGGGTGGTTTGCTCCGCACGTTCGGCCGGTGTTGATCATCGGGTGCGTTGCTCGCGAGACTGCGGTATGACCACTGCTGCCACCGCTGCCACCACCGACGTCGCTCACGATCCAGATCGTCGACGGGTGGAGGAGGCCCTCGAGCGACTGCTTGCCACGCATGACCCGCGCCAGGTCGACGATCGCGCGTTCCGTGGCGCCCGCTACGACCACGGCCTGGCCTGGGTGCACTTCCCCAGCGGTTTCGGTGGCCTCGGAGTTCGCCCCGATCTGAACCGTCTCGTCGAAGAGCGCGTGCGGGCCGCCGGAGCGAAGGCCCAGGATCCGTCGACGTTCTTCATCGCCCTCGCCGGCCCCACCATCGTCACGCACGGCACCGACGAACAGAAGCACCGCTTCCTTCGCCCGATGTTCACGGGCGAGGAGCGGTGGTGCCAGCTGTTCAGCGAGCCGGGCGCGGGCTCCGACTTCGCCGGCCTCGGCACGCGGGCAGTGCGCGACGGCGACGAATGGGTGGTGAACGGCCAGAAGGTGTGGAACACCCTCGCCCACCTCGGCGACTGGGGCATGCTCGTCACCCGCACCGATCCCGACCAGCCCAAGCACAAGGGCCTCACCTACTTCGCGCTCGACATGCGTTCGCCCGGCGTGGAGGTGCGACCTCTGCGCCAGATCACCGGCGAAGCCGAGTTCAACGAGGTCTACATGACCGATGCCCGCGTGCCCGACACGATGCGCATCGGCGCCGAGGGCGAGGGGTGGCGCGTCGCACTCACCACGCTGATGAACGAGCGCGTGTCGATCGGTTCCGGCAGCGGCTCGCGTCGGCGCGGCCCGATGGATGTGGTGCTCGACCTGTGGCGCGAGCTGCCGGGCGACGAACGCGACGGTGCCCGCCGCGACCAGCTGATGCGCCTGTACTGCGTGTCCGAAACGCTTCGCCTCACCAACGCCCGCGCCGGTGCCGCCGCCAAGGCCGGCAACCCCGGCCCCGAAGGATCCATCGCCAAGCTGGCACTCGCCGACTTCAACAAGCGGGTCAGCGAGTTCGGTATCGACCTGCTCGGCGCCGAGGGCATGGTGGGCTACGACTTCACGTTCCGCCGACCCGAGAACCTGTCGGTCGACGGCCTCGAGCACGGCATCCGCCACGCCTTCCTGCGCGCTCGCGCCAACTCCATCGAGGGCGGCACCAGCGAGATCATGCGCAACATCCTGGGCGAGCAGGTGCTCGGCCTGCCGGGCGAGCCCCGGGTCGACAAGGACCTCCCCTGGATCAAGGTGCCCCGCAACTGACCCGCGACCGGGCAATCGGACTGCCCCGTCGACACCGGGCTCATGCCCACTGTTGTGCAGGTGGTCCGGTGGTCATGAGCAGGGTGCCGTCGCGTGCGCGCACGGTGATGGCCCGGTCGGCACTCATGGTGAGTTGCCATCGTTCGGCGTGGAGTCGGTCGTGGTGGTGCCTGCAGAGTGGCAGCAGGTTGGCAAGGTCGGTCCGTCCGCCGTGTTCCCAGTAGTGGATGTGGTGGGCTTCGGTGATGGCCACGTGTCGTGCGCAGCCGGGGATGGCGCAGGTCCGGTACATCGCCCGGAGCGCCCTGCGTTGGCGGGAGCTGGCGTGTCGTCGACTCCGGCCGTGGTCGAGGCCGACCGGTCGGGTGAGTGAAGCGGTGATCTGGTCGTAGCTGGGGACCGGGTCGCCCTGCACGATGACGACGCCGTCACTGTTGACGACGACTGGCACGAACCTCGCCCGCCCGGCGATCGTGCGGATGCTGTCGATCGGCAGATCGATCCCCGGCCCGCAATCCACTTTCGATTGTGCGTGTCGGCCGTGTTCGAAGGTCTGCTGATCGATGACCACGATGACTTCGGGCTTGCCGACTGGGCCGCCTTCACCCCTGACCAGGTCCATGAGTGCGTGGGCGCGGAGCCAGTCCATCGCGTCGAGTGGATCGGTCGGACATTCGGGTGGCCGCGGTTGGGCGAGGCGGGCTTGGAGTTGCTCGTGGAGCAGGTGCTGATACACCGCGCCGAGCTCCGGGTCGAGTGACAGCGACGTTCGCACCATGCCTGAGTTGGGGTCGACCCACACCCGGCATCGGCTGTCGCGTTTCTGACGCTCCAACCGCCGTTTGCCGTCGTCGGCTTCGATGAGGCGGATCTCGCGCTGTAACCAGCCACGGAACTGCTCGACCGTCGCGCGCTGCACCACAGCGCGTGCGACGAGGTCGGCTTCCAACGCGCGCAACGCGGGCTGCAACCGCGACTCGAGGGATCGGACCGCGGCGGTGAATGCGTCGAGATGCTCACCCGACAGTCGGCCCTCGTCCATCGACGCTTTCAACTCCGGAGCCTGCGCAGCCTGCTCCGCGCGCTCGAGCGCTCGTCCCGCCCCGCCAGCCGAGCGACCAGTCGCACGTGCGTTGATCGCCGCGGGATCCACCCCGGGACACTGTGCGGCGAGCTGCCGTAGCCGCTGATTCAGATCGATCTCACGTGCCTGTAGGAACCGTTGCAGGCCGGCGACGTCGGACAACAACACCGCCACCGCCACCTCGTCCACCACCGACACATCCGTATCAGCGACACGCCGGAACCGGTCGAGAGGGCTCACGCATGCCACACCCCCGGCAGATACTGACAACACAGCCGTGTTCACACGCACCTCCCCACACACCCGCACCAGCAGCGAGCGACCAGCAACCGACATGACGGGAACCCGAACCGGGTTCGATCTGGTTCCGAGGGGAAGATCGGAACACCCGGCACCCTACACGAACACCAGTTCGTATGACAACCCGTGAACCAGGAAATCGCGGAACTCAGCCGGCGACGCGTCCGGTAGGACGCTCGTCCCAATGACTCAGCACCTTGACTGGTCAGGAAGGTCGTTGTGGCCCTCAGCGCGGGACGAGCGACATCCCTACGGTGCGTCCATTCGGCACCGACCGGGCGCCGCGGGACACGGAGGGTTTCGATGCGGCGAGGAACACGGCGGACGGCACTGGTGTTGGCCGCAACGACACTGGCGATCACTTCGAGCACGGCGGTGCACGCCGGGGCGCCCATTTCGGCTACCGCGGCCACCTACACCGGCGACGTGATGGTGGTGGCGGGACTGGGAACCGCCCGACTGTCGGTGGTCGTGTCGTCGAGCGACCCGACGTGCGTCGCCGGCCGCACCGTCACCCTGCACACCGACGCCGACCAGAGCGGCACGCTCGATCCCGACGAGTACTGGACGACCACCACGGCGACCGACGGTGCCGCGTCCACCTCGGTGTCCGGGTTGGCCGCCGGCGTCTATCAGGTCGTGGCCGAGGTGGATGGCACAGCGACCTGTGCATCGACCGGCCTTGCCGCCGACCTGTACGTGATCGAGCCCGGCTCACGCGCCAGCGGATCGGGGTGGTACGAGTACCCGGGCATCGGCCGGGCGCACCTGCAGTTCTCCGCCCGGACCACCGTGCACGCGTCGGACAGTGGCCTGCCGCCCACCGCATCGGTGCGTGGAAACGTGACGTGGCGTATCGACCGCTTGGCCCGGTTCAGCGGCACGATCACCGGCTACACCACCTGGTGCCC
>JBIIDH010000054.1:0-23789 GCA_044238435.1 Ilumatobacteraceae bacterium
AGCCGCCGTACTCGGCGGGCACGCTGAGGCCGAACACGCCCATCTCGGCGAGCCCGCTGATGATCTCCTCGGGCACGTCTTCGTTGTAGCGGTGCACGTGCTCGGCGCGGGGCTTGATCTCGTTGTCGGCGAAGGCGCGGAATGCGTCCTGCACCTGCTCCATCGAGTCGTCGAGATGGCGGGGCCCGGCCACGGTGGCGAGCGAGGCGACGAACGCTGGGTCGCGGTAGGTGGTGAGGAACGACTGGGCAGCGGCGAGCGGGGCCGCGTCGAGGCCCCACACCGCTTCGCGCCCGACGAGGCGGGTGATGAGGTCGTGCACCATGTCGGCAGTGAAGGCGCACGTGATGCGTGCCTCGGTGTCGCCCTTCACGCCGTAGTCGAGCAGCGAGCGGGCGGTCTCGACCTGGGCCGATGCGTGGGCCAGGTCGTAGGCCAGCACCTGGTGGCGATCGGGGCCACCGTTGGCGGCCAGATGACGGACGGCCTTGCCGACCACGTTCTGGGCGAGTTCGATGACGTCGGCGGCGGCTTGCAGATCAGGTGCGGTCACCTGGGGAACTGTAGTGATCCACCCGGTGCGGTGTCCTGTCCGCTCGGCTCCCGTTGCATGCGTCACACCCCGGGTGTCAGGCTCGCCGGCATGACGGCGATCGACGGTGCGGGCCCTCTCCGCGTGTGCGTGTACTGCGGCTCGAACCTCGGCACCGACCCTGCGTTCGCCGCAGCGGCCGTCGACCTCGGCCGGGCCATGACCGCACGCGGCATCGGCCTGGTGTACGGCGGTGGACACGTGGGGATGATGGGAACCATCGCCGATGCCGTGCTGGCCGCCGGTGGCGAGGTGGTGGGTGTGATCACCGAGCAACTCGTCGACGCCGAGGTTGCCCATCGCGGGGTGACGACGCTGGAGGTGGTGGCCGACATGCACCAGCGCAAGGCGCGCTTCGAGCAGTTGGCCGACGGCTTCATCGCCCTGCCCGGAGGTTTCGGCACGATGGAGGAGCTGTTCGAGATGCTCACCTGGAACCAGCTCGGCCTGGTGCGCAAGCCGGTGGTGCTCCTCGACGTGGCGGGGTTCTGGGGGCCGCTGTTCAGCTGGGTCGACCATGCGGTCGAGGCCGGGTTCGTGCGTGCGGCGCACGGAGCGCTGGCGCAGCGGGCCACCACGGTGGACGAGGCGCTCGACCTGGCCCTCGCTCCGGTGCCCGACATCCCCGCGAAATGGTTCGATCAGCGCCGCTGATCGACGAGCGGCGTCAGCCGCGGGGTAGCGCGGCTTCGGCCTCGTCGACGCACCAGTCGATGAGGTCGGCCGTCAGACGCATCGGCACGGCACCGAACGATGCGGCGGTGGAGGTGCCGGCGCGCACCGCCCGGGCGTCTTGCAGTACAGCGTGGAATTCGGCGGGAGCGACATCGAGTCCGTACTCGGCCGCCCCTGCCTTGCTGACCACCCCGCCCTGGAACGCGGTGTGGTGCAGCCGCAGTGCACCCAAGGCGCACCACTCGAAACTGTCGGGGGCGAACTCGCCGTCGGGCATCGCCGCGCATCCGGCGCGTACGTCGCCGGCGAGCGGTCGCCAGTAGCCGATGAGGTTGTCGACACAGAACCGCACCCGGGCGTCGACGTCGACGTAGATGCCGAGGCGGTCGACCGAGGGGCCGCGCACCGTGACGCCGTAGTGGGCGAGCACGTACCAGGTGACCGGGTTCAGTTCGAAGCAGTCGCCGTCGTGATGGAACCGGCCGTCGAGCGCCCAGGGGCGGTGGAGCCCCATCGGCGGCGTGATGAGATCGCCCCAGGCGAGGTACGGCCCGTCGACGTGAGGCACGGGCTGATGCTCGGCCAGCAGTGCGTGGGCCGTGCGCAGCATCGCCGCGTCCTCGTCGGTGGCGGGCTCGGAGGTGATGGCCACGATGTCGACGTCGCTGCGTCCCTCGCGCCAGTCGCCGAGGGCATAACTGCCCACGACGTACAGCCCCTCCACCAGGCCGGGGGCGCAACTGTCGACGGCCTCGAGATAGGCGCCGAGCGCGATGGCCACATCCATTCCCACAGTCTGGCGCGCTCGGGTACGGTCGCACCCATGTCAACCGTGCCCAACGACGTGATCGAATCGGCCGATGCGCTCTTTGCGCCCGATGCACCTCACGGGCTCTCACTCGCGATGGTGGTGCGCCACCGCGGCGAGGTGGTGTTCGAGCGCTACGGCACCCAGCCCGACACGCTGTTCGGCCCGGGCGAGGCCGTCACCGCCGACACCACCCTCATCTCGTGGAGCATGGCCAAGAGCATCACCCACGCCGCCGTTGGCATCGCCGTGGGCGACGGCATGCTGCAGGTGGAGGCCGCTGCGTCGGTGCCCGAATGGGAAGGCACCGCGAAGGCGGCCATCACCCTCGAGCAGTTGCTCGAGATGCGGTCGGGCCTCGAGTTCGTGGAGGACTACGTCGACGCCGGGGTGAGTCACTGCATCGAGATGCTGTTCGGTGAAGGCGCCGACGACATGGCTGCCTACGCAGCATCGCAGCAGTTGCTGCACGCACCCGGCGAGGTGTGGAACTACGCCAGTGGCACCACCAACATCGTCAGTCGCCTCCTCGGCGAGGTGGTGGGTGGCGGGCAGGAGGCGATGGAGGCCTTCCTGCGCGAGCGCCTGTTCGAGCCGATCGGCATGCACAGCGCCACACCGAAGTTCGACACCGCCGGCACGTTCGTGGGTTCGTCGTACCTCTATGCCACGGCCCTCGACTTCTCGCGGTTCGGCCAGTTGTACCTCGACGACGGCATCACGCCCGACGGCGATCGACTGCTGCCCGAGGGCTGGCGCGAGCACGCTCGCACCTGGACCGCGAGCGACCCGGTCGACGGCTTCGACTACGGCCGGCACTGGTGGCTGTGGCCGGCTTTTCCCGGCACGTTCGGCGCCCACGGCTACGAGGGCCAGTACACCATCGTGTCGCCCGAACGCGACCTCGTGGTGGTGCACCTGGGCAAGAGCCCCTACGACCAGCGTCGTCCGCTGGTCGAGCACCTGCACCGCGTGGTGGCGGCGTTCCCAGCGGCCTGACCTGGTCTCTCGGGTGGGTGGTCGCGCCACCGCGACCGGATCGACTAACAAAGAGGGGTGGCTTCCGACCTGAGCGGCTCCTCGACGGGCGAACTGCCCCGTGTGTCGCTCGACGACACCGGGGGTCCGCCGCGTCCACGGCGCTTCCACCGGTTCCGGCTCACGCTGCGGCTGCTGGTGTTCCTCGGCATCATCTACTTCGCGGCGGTCACCGTGGTGCCGGGGGCCCGGAAGGCGGCCACCGAGCTCAGTCGCGTCGACCCGGTGCTCATCGGCCTCGGCTTCGTCCTCGAGATCGCGTCGCTGTACTGCTACTCGCTGCTCACCCGGGCGGCGCTCGGTGATGCCGGTCGGGTCGTCACTGCCTGGCGCCTGTTCCGCATCCAGTTGAGCACCAAGGCGTTGTCGAGCATCGTGCCAGGCGGCAGTGCGGCGGGCTCGGCGCTCGGCTACCGCCTGATGACCCTCTCGGGTGTGCCCGGGCCCGACGCCGGCTTCGCCATCGCCACCGCGGGTCTCGCCTCGGCCGTGGTGCTGAACGTCATCTTCTGGCTGGCGCTCGTCATCTCCATCCCCATCCGCGGTGTGAACGGTGGCTACACCACGGCCGCCATCGCCGGCGTGGTGCTGATGACCGTTGCCGGTGCGCTCGTGTTCGCACTGATGGAAGGGCAGTCGCGGGCCGAGCGGGTGTTCCGCTGGGTGGCCCGCAAGCTGCATGTCGACGAGAACCGCGCTGCGGCCGGCGTGAGGCACATCGGCGGTCGCCTCGAGCAGTTGGCGGCCGACCGTCAGCTGATGTTGCGTGTGTTCGGGTGGGGCGCCGCGAACTGGCTGCTGGATGCGGCGTCGCTGTGGGTGTTCCTCCGCGCTTACGGCACCTCCACCGACATCGACGCGCTGCTGGTGGCCTACGGGTTGGTGAACGTGCTGGCCGTCATCCCGCTCACCCCCGGTGGCCTCGGCGTCATCGACGTGGCGCTGCCGTCGACGCTGGTGGGCTTCGGCCTCACCCGGTCGGTGGCCCTGCTCGGGGTGGCGTCGTGGCGCCTGGCGGCGTTCTTCTTCCCCATCGTGCTGGGTGGCGTCATGTACGCGTCGTTGCGTGTGGGGCCCTGGAGCATCCATCGCCGCGAGAAGCTCGACCGCCTCCGCGACATCGCTGCGGCCGAAGCCGACAACCCCGAGGGGCCGCTCGACTTCGCCGTGCGGTTCGGTCAGCGACCCGATCAGACCGGGGCCACCGAGCGTCCGACGCTTCCCGACCGCTAACGTCGCAGCCATGACCACCCACGAGCGCCCGTTCGGCCGCTACCTCGAGGATTTCGTCGTCGGCGACGTGTACCGGCACTGGCCCGGCAAGACCATCACCGAGTACGACGACCACCTGTTCTGCATGATCACGATGAACCATCACCCGTTGCACACCAACGACTGGTTCGCATCGAAGAGCGTGCAGGGTCGCAACGTGGTGGTGGGCAACCTCGTCTACTCGTTGGTGCTCGGCATGAGCGTTCCCGACGTCAGTGGTGCCGCCATCGCCAACCTCGAGGTCGAGACGCTGCAGCACAAGTTCCCCACGTTCCACGGCGACACCATCCACGCCGAGACCCGTGTGCTCGACGTGCAGGAGAGCAAGAGCAAGAACGACCGCGGCATCGTCACCGTCGAGAGCAAAGGCTTCAACCAGGACGGCAAAGAGGTGTGCTACTTCCGTCGCCGGGTGATGGTGTGGAAGCGCGAGTTCGCCCCCAGCCGCGAGCGCCCGTACGACGGCGTCGAGGTGTGGGACTGATCCACCCCGACGGGCTGCTCGGCTGGGGTCTGCCCCGGTTGCGCGACCTTCCTTGGCGCCACACCCGCGACCCGTGGGCGGTGCTGGTGAGCGAGGTGATGCTGCAGCAGACGCAGGTGCCGCGTGTGCTGCCGAAGTGGTTGGCGTTCATGGAGGCGTTCCCTACTCCTGCCGCGTGTGCGGCATCGCCGTTGGGTGATGTGCTGCGCCTGTGGCAGGGCCTCGGCTATCCGCGCCGGGCACGCAACCTGCACGCCGCTGCCGGTGCGGTCACGGAGGCGGGCGGGTTCCCGTCCACGCTCGACGGCTTGCTCGCCCTGCCCGGCGTGGGTCAGTACACGGCACGGGCGGTGTTGGCGTTCGCCTTCGAGGCCGACGCGGCGGTGGTCGACACCAACATTGCCCGGGTGTACGCGCGGGTGGCGGGGCGCCGACTGACGGCGCGCGAGGTGCAGTCGCTCGCCGACGAAGCGTTGCCGCTGGGTGAGGCGTGGGCCTGGAACCAGTCGCTGATGGACCTCGGCGCCGTGCTGTGCCGGCCGACGGCGCCCGCGTGCGGTGAGTGCCCGCTTCGTGAAGCGTGCGCATGGCGGGGGAGCGACACCGAACCCGACCCGGCGGTGGGTTCGGCGGGGGTGAGCGGTCGCCAGGCCCGCTTCGAGGGCAGCGACCGCCAGGCCCGCGGCCGGCTGATGAAGGCGCTCACGGTCGGCTCGGTGCATGCGGCCGATCTGCCCGCAGTGATCGGCCGGTCGGCTGGAGAGGCCGAGCGGCTCGTCGCCGGTCTGGTGGCCGACGGCCTCGTCGTCGTGCTCGCCGAACCACCGGGTACCGTCGCCCTCCCCTGACCGCCGTTTGTGAGCAAACCCCAGCACTACAGGGGGACGCTCACAAACGCAGCGTCGAGGTGTGGGCGTTTGTGAGCAGACCCCGGCACTACAGGGGGACGCTCACAAACGCAGCGTCGGAGGTGGCGAACGACGGCGCGGTCAGCCAGCGGTGACGGCGGCGACGATGTCGTCGTAGGCCGCGTCGGCGTAGGCCCGCATCTCGTCGTCGGTACGGTCCTGGATGGGGTGCGGGGTGAACACCCGCGCCACGGTGGGGAACCCGAGCGAGGTGCTCTGCGCCACGGCGGCCGTGACGAACTCGGCGGACGCGACGAACACGCCCGGCACACCGCGGGACTCCAGATCGACGATGTCGTGCACACTGCACGACGTGCAGCTGCCTCAATCGGCGAGGGCTTCGATGACCAGCGTGCAGTGGGTGGCGATCTCGTGGCGCAGGTCGACCGGGGCGGGCTTGGTGAAGGTGGGCTTCTTGTACCGCTTCACCGTGGCGCCCGCTTCGACGAGTCGCTGCTCGAGGCGGTCGAGGAACACGTCGCCGCGCGGCTTGCTGATGTCGAGCAGGCCGATGGTCTGGCCGTTCAGCGAGGCGGGCCGGGCGAGCCGCGTGCGCTCGGTGACACGGCGCTCGCTGGTGGGATCGAGCAACACCTTGCTCATGACCTGACCTCCCTGGTGACGGGTTTCGAGCCGACGTCGCCGTTGGCCCACCCCCCAATACTGGCCGAGAACAGCCCGGCTCCGCCACCGGCGTGCACCATGAGGATTCCGTCGGGTCGGAACTTGCCGAGCGTGGCGTCCTTCAGCCACTCGGGCACGCCCTCGGCGATGCCGCCGGCGCCGCGCACCAGTTCGCTGCCGGGCACCTGCAGGCGGGCGTGCAGTTCGGCCAGCAGGCGGTCGCGGTCCCAGCCGGCCTCAGCGAACACGCGGGCGTGTTCGGGGCCGACGACGAGCACGTTGTCGAACCCCATCACCAGCTTCGGGTGGTGTGCGGCACGCAGGCACCCGGCGATCGACGCCGCCAGGCTCTCGGGCGTGCGCGACAGCTGGTCGACGATGACGCGTGGGCCCTCGCCCGCGAACACCGTGACCGCGTTGCGGCCAACCGGCACGCCGCGGCTGGTGGCCAGCGACGTGAAGGGCGAATCGTCCTCCAGCTCGGCGAAGCAGAAGCTGATCTTGCCCGGGTTGCCGTGCGTGGCCCGGTCGACCTCGCCGGGTCGGCCGCCGCCGATGTTGCGCACCACCAGCTGCACGGCCCGACCGATGGTGAGGTTGGCCCGGTTGCCCTGGCCCAACGCGTTGCCGCCGGCGTTCATGCCGATGGCCTTGGTGCCCGGGCCGTTGCAGATGATGACGGGTCCGACGGGCATGGTGGTGGCCAGCACGCCGTGGATGTTGAACTCGTCGGTGCAGATGGCCTCGACCGCGGCGATCACCCACGGTAGGTACTCGGGCTTGCAGCCGGCCATCACTGCGTTGATGGCGATCTTCTCGACCGTCACCTCCACCAGGTCGGGCGGTACCACCGCAACGACGTCGTCGGCGGCGCGGGTGGTGCCGGTGAGCATGCGCAGTACGCGCTCCTCGGTGGGTGGCACCACGGGCAGGCCGTCGGTGACGCCGAGGTCGTAGAGGCGTTCCATCTCGTCGTCGAGATCGGCCAGTTCGATGCGCCGGGCCTTCAGTGCGCTGCCGCCGAACCGGGCGCGCAGGCGGTCGACGAGGTCGGGGTCGACGCTCATCGAACCGCACCCGGGGCGCATGACGGGCAGGTCGTCGCCGAGGTGGGCGATGCCGGTGATGCGCTGCCACTCGGCCCGCGACCACCCGACGGTGCGCTCGACCTCGATGCCGTCGACCACGCGGAGCAGCGTGGGCACGGTCTCGATGTCGTGGTGCCAGCTGAGGGCGAGGTCGGCGTCGTGCACCGCGGCAACGCTGGTGGGGAAGTGCGGATCGTCCTGCGTGAACACGGTCGACTCGAACCGGGCGAGGAGCGGCGCCACCATGCGGCAGGTCTCGCACTCCTCCTTCACGAACACGACCAGGCCGTTCGGCAGCGCCGGCCTGGTGCCCGGGGCCGAGCTCATGCGAGGAACTCCATGATGCGGGCATTCACCACGTCGGGGCGCTCGACCTGCAGGAAGTGGCCGCAGTCGGGAACGATCTCGATGGTGACGTTCGGGGTGACCATGGCCCGTGCGCTCTCGGCCACCTCCGCACCGATGCAGCCGTCGTTCGCGCCGTGCAGGTACAGCATCGGCTGGGTGGGCACACCCGAGGTGGCCGCCTGCAGGTCGTCGAGCGCCGGGTCCTTGTAGCCGTCGCCGAGCGTGGCCCGGTAGTAGCCGAGCGCGGCGGCCAGGTTGGCCGGGTCGCGCAGGCACTGCTTCACCAGTTCGGCGTCGGCGGCGCCGTCGTGACCGGGCGACCAGTCGGCCCAGATCATGTCGATGAAGGCCAGGTCGTTGGCGGGCACCACCAGGTCGGACAGGCCGTGCTGGAAGAAGAACATGTACCAACTGCGCTTGATCTGGGCGAGGTTGGTGGCGAAGGCCATGCCCAACGCACCGCCCGGCGGCACCGCCATGCTGACGACCTTGCTCCATCGCTCGGGAGCGGCAACGGCGGCGCCGTGCGTGGCGGGCGCACCCCAGTCGTGGCCGATGATGACGGCTGGTTCGCCGCCGCCGAGGGCCTCGTGGAACCCGATCGCGTCGAGCGCCAGGGCACCGGTCTGGTAGCGGCCGTCGGGGGCCACCGAGGTTGGCGCATAGCCGCGCTGGAACGGGGCGACGGCCCGGTAGCCGTGCGCTGCCAGTTCGGGCAGGAGGTGGCGCCACGAGTGCGCGCTATCGGGGAAACCGTGCAGGCACAGGGCGAGCGGGCCGTCGGTGCCTGCGCAGAGGTATGCGAACTCGACCCCGTTCACGGTGGTCGTCTGCTGTCGGATGGGTGCGGCTGCCATGGGTGAACCGTAGTCATCCGGCGGGTCGAATTGCGACCGACGTCACCCCCGCCCCCGTTTACTCGTCCGGCGACATGAACGTAGGGTTACGCAGATCGGGAACGAGCGAACGATCAGCGTCACGTTCCATGGGGTCCGGGGATCCACCCCCTGCCATGGTGATGACATCCGCAGGTGCGGCGGCAACACGTCGTGCGTCTCGGTCGACATACCCGGACAGCGACCCATCGTGTTCGACCTGGGTACCGGTGTGCGGTACTTCGGGGCCGACCAGCCGCTCGACGGCACCTTCGACGGGGTGTGTCTGCTCACTCACCTGCACTGGGACCACATCCAGGGCCTGCCGTTCTTCACTCCGATGCTGTTCCCCGGTGCGGTCTTCGACGTGTACGGCCCGCCGCAGGAGGACGGCCGCACCCTGGGCGAGGTGTTCGACGCCACCATCCGGCCGCCGCTGTTCCCCATCAGCATCGGGCAGTTCCCCGGCGACTTCCGGTTCCACGAGGTGGCCGACAGCGACTTCTCGGTGGGCGACGTGCGGGTGATGTCGCGTCTGGTGCCGCACGTCGGCCCGACGCTCGGGTACCGCGTCGAGTGGGAGGGTCGCAGCATCGCCTATGTGAGCGACCATCAGCAGCCCTACGACGGCTCGCTGCGGGCGAGCGAGGGCGTGCTCGAACTGGTGCAGGGCGTCGACCTGCTGATCCACGACTCGCAGTACACGGTCGACGAGTTCGCCCGGAAGTTCAACTGGGGCCACTGCACCGCTGAGTACGCGCTGTGGTTGGCGGTCGAGGCCGGCGTCGAGCGTCTCGCCCTGTTCCACCACGATCCGGGTCGCAGCGACGAGGCGGTCGAGGCGACGGCGTCGCGGCTGTCGAACCTCGGCTGCAGCGGCGGTGTCGAGGTGCTGGTGGCCCGCGAGGGGCTCACCGTCACGCTGCCGTGATCGCCACCGTTGCTGCGGTCGCGCTGGGCGTGGTGTTCGTAGTTGCTGGTGCCAGCAAGGTGGTGTCGCGTCACGAGTGGCCGGCACAGGCAGCGCAGTTGGGTGCACCCGCGGTCGTCGCCCCGTTGGTGCCGTGGTGGGAGATCGTGGTGGGCGCGCTCCTCGTGGTGGACATCGCCGCCCCGTGGCCGGCGGTGGCGGCGGCGGCGACCCTGGTGGTGTTCACGGCACTGCTGATGCGGCTGATCGCCAGGGGTGAGCACCCGCCGTGCGCGTGTTTCGGCGGGTTCAGCGCACGTCCGATCGGCTGGCGACACGTGGCCCGCAACGCCGTGTTCCTGGCTCTGGCGGTGTGCGCGGTGGTCACCGCCTGACAGCTGCGCGGGTGCTGCCTGTGCTCAGGCCGACCCGGCCACCGCGAGCGCGAAAGCGAGGTACGACGCTTCCTCGCGCCACATGTCGTAGCGGCCGCTGGGACCGCCGTGTCCGGCGCCCATCTCGGTGCGCAGCAGCAACGGGGCGTCGTTGGTGCGCACAGCCCGCAATCTGGCGCACCACTTCGCCGGCTCGTGGTAACCCACCCGCGGGTCGTTCAGTCCGGCGGTGATGAACACGGCCGGATAGTCGGCGGCCACCGTGTTGTCGTACGGCGAGTACGACGCCATGTAGCTGGCGATTGGCTCGGCGCGCGGGTCGCCCCATTCGTCCCACTCGTTGATGGTGAGCGGCAGCGTGGGATCGCTCATCGTGTTCACCGCATCGACGAACGGCACCTCGGCGATGACGCCGGCGAAGAGGTCGGGCCGCATGGTCATGCATGCGCCGACCAGAAGGCCGCCCGCGCTGCCGCCACGGATGACCACGCGGTCGGGGTGTGCCCATCCGCCGGCGACGACGTGTTCGACGCTGGCGATGGTGTCGGTGAAGGTGTTTCGCTTGTTCAGCAACTTGCCGTCGAGATACCACCGGCGGCCGAGTTCGCCGCCACCGCGCGGGTGGACCAACGCCCACGCCCAGCCGCGGTCGAGCAACGACAGTCGGCTGATGCTGAACCACGGCGGCATCGACGACTCGTAACTGCCATAGCCGTACACGAACAGCGGTGCGGTGCCGTCGCGCGGAGTGGTCTTGGCGCGCACGATGTCGACGGGTACCAACGTGCCGTCGGGTGCGGCGGCCCACTCGCGGTGGGCTTCGTAGCGGCTGAGGTCGGCGTTCGGCACCGGTTGCTGCTTCAACAGCGTGTGTTCGCCGGTACCGAGGTCGAGCTCGAACACCGAGGCCGGTGTGGTGAACGAGTTGTACGAGTAGCGCAGTGTGCCGGCGTGCCACTCGGGGTTGGCCTCGAGGTCGAGTTGGTGCGGTTCGTCACCGAGGTCGATCACCTCGATGCTGCCGTCGCGTCGCACGATGCGGAGGCGTTGCTGTGCGTTCGACCACTCGTGCACGACGAGGTGATCGGCGAACGGCTCGACGTCGTCGATGCGCTGGCCCGACACGTGGGGCAGCAGCTCGGTCCAGTCGTCGGGCCGGTCGATGGGCGCGGTCATCACGCGGAAGTCGACGGCGTCGAGGTTGGTGAGCACGACGAACCGGTCGCCCCAGTGATCGACCTGGTACTCGACGCCTTGCGTGCGACCGCGAACGCTGCGGGGCGGGGTGCCGGGTGCGTGGGCGGGGATGATCCACGACTCGGCTGTGTGCTTGTTGGCAGCATGGATGACGATCCAGTCCTCGCTGCGGGTGAGATCGACGCCGACGTAGAACGACTCGTCGGGCTCGTCGAGCACCAGGACGTCGGTGCCCTGGTCGGTGCCGAGGGTGTGACGCCACACCTGTGCGGGCCGCATCTGCTCGTCGGGCCGCATGTAGACGAAGGTGCGCGAGTCGGCGGCCCATGCCGAGCCGCCCCAGGAGGACACGCCCTCGACCACCTCGTCGATGTCGGTGCCGGTGGTGAGGTCGCGGAAGCGGATCGTGTACTGCTCGCTGCCGTCGAGGTCGGCTGCCCAGGCGAGCCAGTGCTGGTCGGGGCTGATGTCGAAGATGCCCAGCGAGAAGTAGTCGTGGCTCTCGGCCTCGAGGTTCTCGTCGAGCAGCACCACCTCGGTGGCGGTGTCGCGGCTGGTGCCGCGGCAGTGGATGGGATAGCTGGCGCCCTCCACGGTGCGGCTGGTGTACCACCAGTCGCCCTTTCTGACGGGAACGGCGATGTCGGTCTCCTGCACCCGGCTCTTCAGCTCGTCGAACAGTGTCTGCGTCAGTGCTGCGTGCGGCGCGAACCAGCTGTCGGCGTGGGCGTTCTCGGACTCGAGGTACGCGATGGTGTCGGGATCGTCACGGTCGCGGAGCCAGGCCCACGGGTCGACCACGTCGCCGGTGGGCCGATGCCAGACATGGGGGACCTGCTTCGCGACGGGTTGGTTCACGGTGACGAGCGTAACGTCGCACGTCGACGCAGGCCGACCGCATCCCCAGTAGCGTGCGCCGCCGTGCGGGTGTGGATCGATCAAGACCTCTGTACGGGCGACGGTCTGTGCATCGACCATGCGCCCGATGTGTTCATCCAGCTCGAGGACGGCATCGCGTACGTGGCCGAGGACGGGATGGCGTTGAACGATCCGGGTGGTTCGGGCAGCCTGGCCTGGGTGAGCGAGCGCAACTACCAGTCGGTGGTCGACGCCGCCGAGGCCTGCCCGGGCGAGTGCATCTTCATCGAGCTCGCCCCCGCCGCCGAATCACCCGCCGCCTGAGCCTGCCAGCGCGTGTCGACGTCGGGCCTGCCCGCGGTCGGAACTCGACACGGGTGGCGCATGTCGCCACGAGTGGACTGGGCGGAGCGAATTGTTACTATGGCGGTAGTGGAAATCCCCCTCGCCGCTACCGACCTCCAGGGAGCCCGGCCATGACCTCGTTCGATCTCGATCTCAGCAAGTACAACCTCGGCTGGAGCGATGAAGTCGAATACGCGTTCACGCCCGAGAAGGGCCTGAACCCCGGCGTCGTCGACCAGATCAGCTGGTGGAAGGGCGAGCCGCAGTGGATGACGTCCATCCGTCAGCGCAGCCTGAAGATGTTCGAGCGCAAGCCGATGGCCCCGTGGTTCGCCGACAACATGCCCGACATCGACTTCCAGGACATCTACTACTACCTGCGGCCCGCCACCGATCAGGTGAGCGAGTGGGACGACCTGCCCGAGCAGATGAAGGCCACCTACGAGAAGTTGGGCATCCCCGAGGCCGAGCGCAAGTACCTCGCCGGCGTCACGGCCCAGTACGAGAGCGAAGTGGTGTTCCACCGCAACCGTGAAGACCTCGAGGCGCAGGGCATCTTGTTCTGCGACATGGACACGGCGCTGCGCGAGTACCCCGACCTGGTGAAGAAGTACTTCGGCACGGTCATTCCCGCGGGCGACAACAAGTTCGCCGCGCTGAACACCGCCGTGTGGAGTGGTGGCTCGTTCATCTACGTGCCGCCGGGTGTGGAGTGCGAGATGCCGCTGCAGGCCTACTTCCGCATCAACTCCGAGAACGCGGGCCAGTTCGAGCGCACGCTCATCATCGCCGACGAGGGCGCGCAGGTGCACTACATCGAGGGCTGCTCGGCGCCGGTGTACACCAACGACTCGCTGCACTCGGCCGTGGTCGAGATCGTCGTGAAGCCGCACGCGCGGGTCACCTACACCACCATTCAGAACTGGTCGCCCAACGTCTACAACCTCGTCACCAAGCGTGCCCGGGTGGAAGAGGGCGGGCACATGGAGTGGATCGACGGCAACATCGGTTCGAAGCTCACCATGAAGTACCCGAGCGTCTACCTGGTGGGCCCGAAGGCCACGGGCGAGGTGCTGTCGGTCGCCTACGCCGGCCCCGGCCAGCACCAGGACGCCGGCGCCAAGATGGTGCACGCTGCGCCCGAGACCACCAGCAAGATCGTGTCGAAGAGCATCAGCAAAGACGGTGGCATCACCACCTACCGCGGTCTGGTGCGAGTGGAGGAGGGCGCTTACGGCTGCAAGAGCCACGTGCAGTGCGACGCCCTCATCCTCGACGAGCAGAGCGAGAGCCGCACCCTGCCCTACATGGAGGTGGGCGAGCGCGACGCCGAGATCGGCCACGAGGCCACGGTGTCGAAGATCGCCGACGAGCAGCTGTTCTACCTGATGAGCCGTGGGCTCTCGCAGGAGCAGGCCATGAGCATGGTGGTGAACGGCTTCATCGAGCCCATCACGCGCACACTGCCCATGGAGTACGCGGTCGAATGGAGCCGCCTCATCGAGTTGCAGATGGAAGGCAGCGTCGGCTGACGCACCACATCGTCGCCGGACAGAGAGAGATCGTCGGGTCCTCCGGCTGACGAACAAGGGAGTTTCGGGCATTCTCCGCTGAATGCGGGGCCTCGTACCGTCCCGACATGCAGACAAAGCACCTCAACAATGCGGCGCTCCTTCTCGGCGCCGGAGTCGTTGCACTGTCATCCATCGGCGGTGCCTTCCACGACGACAAACCGGTCGAGGCCTCGATGCAGGTGGTGGCAGCAACGGCTGACGAACCGGGCAAAGAACTGGGGCACCGCAGCGTTGCCGAGTCGGCGGGTGCGACGAAGGCTGCTGTCGCCGCCACCGGCGATGTCTACGTTCCGATCACGCCGTTCCGCACCATGGACTCGCGTCTCTACAGCGACGGGTTCATGCAAGGCGGCTACGAGATCTACTTCGATGTGCTCACCGATCTCTGGGGTGCCGCGAAGGTGCCGTCGAATGCTGTCGCCGTCACCTACAACCTGACGGTGACCGAGACGGTGGGGTCGGGCTATCTGTCGATCTATCCGGGCGACTCGACGTGGCCGGGCACGTCGGCCGTCAACTGGCAGTCGTCGGGTGAGACCATCGCCAATGGCGGTACCGTCGCTCTCGGCTCCTACTCCGCGCCGGGCCAGGTGTTCATCTTCTGCGGCCCGGCATCCACGGCGCTCGGTGCCAAGTTCGTGCTCGACATCACCGGCTACTACATCTGAGTCGCCCAGCGGGGTGCCGGTAGGGTGCCCCCATGACGATCGAACTGGTGACGACCGACGGGATCTTTGCGCTCGATGGCGGCGAGTGGGAGGTCACCAACAACATCTGGCTGGTCGGCGACGACCGCGAGGTGGTGGTGTTCGACGCAGCGCACGATGCGGCGCGCATCGTGGCAGCGGTGAACGGCCGCCGGGTGCGGGCCATCGTGCTCACCCACGGTCACAACGATCACATCAACGCGGCAGTGCCGCTGCGTGAGGCGGTCGATGCGCCAATCCTGCTTCACCCGAGCGACCAGATGCTGTGGGAGGTGGTGTGGCCCGGCGAGACGACCGATGGCGAGGTGCAGTCCGGCAGCGTCATCTCCGTGGCCGGCCACGAGTTGGCCGTGCTGCACACTCCGGGGCACTCGCCCGGGTGCTGCTGCTTCCACGACGCGGCGAGCGGCGTGGTGTTCAGCGGCGACACGTTGTTCTGCGGTGGTCCGGGTGCAACGGGCCGTAGCTTCAGCGACGAACCCACCATCGTGCGCTCCATCCGCGATCGCCTGCTGGCGCTGCCCGACCACACCATCGTGCACACGGGCCACGGCGACAGCACCACCATCGGCGCCGAACGGGCCGGAGTGCTGGCCCGCGCTGCCGAACTGGGTGTCTGAACCGACGGCGACATCACCCCGCCCGGGGTGACGCGGTGCGTCGGTGCTGGCAGAATCGGGGTATGCCGATGCGTCAGGAGTGCAAGCACTTCGAGAGCCGCACCTACGCGAACGGTGAGACCGTGCGCAAGTGCAACCTCGACCTCGCGCCCGACGCGCCCTGGCGCTGCCCCGAGGCCTGCAGTGCGTTCGAGCGTCGGATGGACATGGGGTGGACCTACGGCAAGATGGTCGCGTCGGCGTCGCCCGACGAGCCGCCGGGGCTCGACGATGGCAGCGCGGCTGCGGTGCTCGACGAGGCCGAGGACTTCCTCAACTCGGTCGGCGCGCAGGTGATCGCCGAGGTGGAGAGCGAACGCCGCCAGCGCGACGAGCGTGGGCGACGCGGCTTCGGGCGTCTGTTCCGCCGTCGCCGCGACTGACCGGCTGGCGAATTTCCACTATCCAGACAGTAGTATTTCGACCGTGCGTGCGTTCTCCCCCGACGCGGTCCGCTCTCTCGCGTCCACCGATCTCGATGCCCGGCTGGCAGCCGTTGAACGTGCTGCGGCAGCCCCGTTGCCCACGGCCGACGAAGAGGTGTGGCGCTACAGCCGCATCGGCGAACTCGACCTCGATGCGTTCGTGCCGGGCCGCGCCACCACCACGGTCACGGGCGGCGATCCGGCTGCTCAGGTGGTCACCGGCGCTGCCCTCGGCGATCTGCTCGACCACGAGCAGGCGGTCGACGTGTTCCACGAACTGAACACCGCCTTCATGGACACGGTGCTCGTGCGTGTTGGCCGTGGCAAGGCGGTGGGCGAACCCATCGTCATCACCCACCGTGTCGATGTCGACGGTGTGGCCGTCTTCCCCCGGGTGGTGGTCGACGCGGGCGACGACGCCGAGGTCACCGTCGTCGAGCAGTTCGTCTCGCCCGAGGGTGTGCGGGCCCTCGTGGTGCCTCGGCTCGAGGTGCGTGCTGCACAGTCGGCCCGTGTGAAGTACCTCGGGGTGAACCTGCTCGGGCACAGCACCTGGATGCTCGGTCACCAACGGGCCATCGGCGAGCGCGACTCCACCACGCTGCTGTCCACCGTGGCGCTCGGCGGCGACTACGCCCGCATGCGCACCGATGCCCGCGTCACCGGTATGGGGGCCAGCACCCGGCAGATCGCGCTCTACTACGCCGATGGCGACCAGATGCACGACTTCCGCACACTGCAGGACCACATCGCCCCGAAGACGAACAGCGATCTGCTGTTCAAGGGAGCGGTGCAGAACCGTGCCCGCAGCGTGTACACCGGGCTCATCCGCATCCGTCACGACGCCAAGGGGTCGGCGGCGTTCCAGACCAACCGCAACCTCACCCTGAGCCACGGTGCCTGGGCCGAGAGCGTGCCCAACCTCGACATCGAGACCAACGACGTGAAGTGCAGCCACGCCAGCACCGTCGGCCCCATCGACGACGAACAGCGCTTCTACCTCGAGAGCCGCGGCATCCCGCCCGAGGTGGCCGAACGGTTGGTGGTGCTGGGCTTCTTCGACGAGGTGCTCGACCAACTGCCCGTCGGCCCGCTCGCCACCGAACTGCGCCAGCAGGTGAGCGCCAAGCTGCAACGGAGGACCTCATGAGCACCGCGTCCGGTGTAACCGTGTGCCGTCTCGACGACCTGGCACCCAACAGCGCCACCCGCTTCGATGTGGTGGGCCGCAAGGTGGCCGTCATCCGCATCGGCGACGACGTGTACGCCATCGGCGACACCTGCAGCCATGCCGACGTGTCGCTGAGCGAGGGCGAGTTGTACTGCGACTCGAGGGAGATCGAGTGCTGGAAGCACGGCAGCCTGTTCTCGCTCGAGACGGGTCAGCCGGTCACCCTGCCGGCCACGGTGCCGGTGCCGGTGTTCGTGGCTCGCGTGGTCGACGGTGCCGTGGTCGTCGACATCGAGCCGGCTCGGGGGAGTGCATCGTGAGCACGCTCAGCATCTCCGGCCTCACCGCATCGGTGGTGGGCAAGCAGATCCTCAACGGCATCGACCTCACCGTGTCGAGCGGTGAGGTGCATGCGGTGATGGGTCCCAACGGTGCGGGCAAGAGCACGCTCAGCGCCGTGGTGATGGGCAAGCCCGGGTACGAGGTGCTCGGCGGCTCGGTCACACTCGACGGCACCGACCTGCTGGCGCTGCCGGCGTGGCAGCGAGCCCAGGCCGGGCTGCACCTGGTGTCGCAGTACCCCAGCGAGGTGCCCGGTGTGCAGCTCGACCAGGTGATGGCCGAGGCACTGTGGGCTCGCGGTCGCTCCACCGAGGGGCTCGAGGAACTGCTCGAGGCCGAGGCGGCTCGCATCGGGTTCGCCCCCGAACTGCTGCACCGTGCGCTCAACGTCGACCTGTCGGGCGGCGAGAAGAAGCGCAACGAGACGCTGCAACTGGCGGTGCTGCAGCCGCGCATCGCCATCCTCGACGAACTCGACTCGGGCCTCGACATCGATGCGTTGCGCGACTGCGCCCGCCGCATCGAGGCGATGACCGACGAGGGTCTGGGTGCACTGGTCATCACGCACTACAACCGCCTGCTCGAAGAGCTGCGCCCCGATGTCATCCACATCCTGGTGAAGGGACGCATCGTCGCCAGCGGCGGGCCGGAGTTGGCCGATCAGCTCGAGCGCGACGGCTACGCAGCGTTCACCGACGACGCCGACGACACCGAGCCCGGTTCGGCTGCCGGCTCCGGCTCGTCACTCGACGACCTGTTCCGCCTCTGACCCCACTGCGCGATGAGCAAGGTGCGCACCTGGTGCGCAGGGTGCTCATCGCGCTGGAGCCCACGCCCGCCGCGATGAGCGGTGTGCGCAGGAGGTACGCATGGTGCTCATCGCGGCGGGGTGCGGGGGGTCACATGGCCCGCAGGCGGCGGACGCGCTCGTCGGTGGCCGGATGGGTGGAGAACAGTCGAGCCATCTGACGGCCCTGGCTGCTGCGGGCTTCTGCCAGCGGGTTGTGGATGTAGGCCTGCGCCTGAGTGGGTGCCACGGCCATCGGCCGCTGCACCGCGAGCACCTCGATGCGCTCGAGGGCGTTCGCCAGGTTGCGGCCGGTTCCCAGCAGTTCGGCGGCACCACGGTCGGCTTCGAACTCACGCGAACGCGACACCGCCATCTGGATGAGTGACGCAGCGATCGGTGCCAGCAGCGAGACGAGCAGCATTGCGATGGGGTTGGGGCGGTCTTCGTCGTCGCGGCCGCCGCCGAACATCGAGGCGAACATCGCCATCTGAGCGATGTAGCTGATGGCCGTGGCGATGGCGGCCGCGACGGAGCCGATGAGGATGTCGCGGTGCTTCACGTGCATCAGTTCGTGCGCCATCACGGCCTCCACCTCGTCGCGCGGCATCGAGGCGAGCAGTCCACTCGTCGCGCACACGACGGCGTGGCGCGGGCCGCGGCCCGTGGCGAAGGCGTTCGGCTGCTCGCTCGGCGAGATGGCCACCCGCGGCATGGGCAGGTTGGCGCGCTGGGCCAGCGACTGCACCATTCCGTAGAACTCGGGATGGTCGGCTTCGGTGATCACCGTGGCGCGGGCCGAGCGGAGGGCCAGCTTGTCGCTGAACCAGTACGAACCGCCGACCATCACCAGGGCGATGGCGAGGCCGATGGTGAGCGAGGCGGCGCTACCGCCGCCGATGAGGCCGGCAACGGCGACGATGAGGCCGCCGAGGCCGGCCAGCAGCACGCCGGTCTTCAGCGTGTTGGCAGACATGGGGGTGTCAGTTCCTTTCGTGGGGGAGGGGGTCAGAAGTCGAAGAGTTCGCCGAGGAGCGACTTCTTCTTCTTGTAGGGGGTCTGGCGCTTGTGGTCGTCGTCGTCCCAGTCGCGGTAGCGGGGCGGGGCGGGCATCGTCATGACGGTGGGAACCGGGGTGGCAGCTGCTGCACCTGCGGATCGCTCGATCAACTTGTCGAGTTCGCCTCGGTCGAGCCACACACCGCGGCAGGCGGGGCAGTAGTCGATCTCGATGCCCTGCCGGTCGGTCATCACCAGGTTCGAGTCGGAGCAGATCGGGCACTTCATGATGGTCCTCCTGGGGGGTGGGGGGTCAGGCGTTGCCGCTGATGCGGCGACGAACGATGAACTTGCGGGCCTCTTCCAGCCACAGCACCGACGAGGCGATCGCGATGCAGATCAGCCACTGGGCCGCCGAGATGCTGGTGGTGTCGAACAACCGCTGGAACGGCCCGACGTGGGTGACGGCGACCTGCAGTGCGATCACCGCACCGAGCGCGAGCCACAGCAACCGGTTGCTGAACGTGTACCGGCTGAGCGCCGTGCCTTGCTCGCTGCGCACGTTGAGGATGTTGAAGAACTGGAACAGCACGAACGTGTTGAAGGCCATCGTTCCGGCCGCGGTGGCGACACCGGCTTCGGCGGTGTCGGCGCCGGGGGCCCAGGCCAGCACCGCCAGGGTGCCCAGCGCCATCGTCACTGCGGCGAGCCCCGTGGCAGCCCAACGCGGCTTGGTGAGGATCTTCTCGTCGACGGGTCGCGGTCGCCGAGTCATCACGTCGTTGCCGCCACGGTCGAGGCCGAGCGCCATCGCCGGCGGGCCGTCCATGATGATGTTCACCCACAAGATGGCGATTGCCGTGAAGGGCTTGCCGCTGGCGATGTCGAACCCCACGGCCAGCAGGAACAGCACGGCGAAGCCGAGGGTGGTCGACAGCTGGAAGCGGACGAACTTGACGATGTTGTCGTAGATGGTGCGGCCGCGGCTGACGGCTCGCACGATCGTGGCGAAGTTGTCGTCGGCCAGCACCATCGTGGCGGCTTCCTTGGTCACCTCGGTGCCCGTGATGCCCATGGCGATGCCCATGTCGGCCTTCTTCAGCGCCGGTGCGTCGTTCACGCCGTCACCCGTCATCGCCGTGACGTTGCCCTTGGCCTGCAGTGCGGCGACGAGACGGATCTTGTGCTCGGGGGCCACGCGGGCGAACACGGTGATGTCGTCGATCTCGGCGGCGAGTTGCTCGTCGCTCATCGTGTCGAGGTGGGCACCGGTGACTGAACGGCCGGTGAGGCCCAGTTCGTGCCCGATCGCAGCAGCCGTGGTGGCGTGGTCGCCGGTGATCATCTTCACGCGGATGCCGGCGGCGTGCGCCTCGGCGATGGCCACCTTGGCCTCGGGGCGGGGCGGGTCGACGATGCCGGCCAGGGCCAGCAGGGTGAGGTCGTTCACCAGCTCGATGGGGTCGACCCCGTCGTCGACGAACTCGCTCCAGTCGTCGAGCGCCAGGGTGCGGCGGGCCACGGCCAGCACCCGCAGGCCTCCCGCCGCCAGACGGTCGTTGTGGTCGCGCAGAGCATCGAGGTGCTGTGCGATGGGCACCGCCTCGCCGTGCACGTCGATGACCGAACCCGAGCGGGCGAGCAGCACGTCGGGTGCGCCCTTCACGAAGATGGTGACCACGCGGCGGCCGTCGCTCTCGACGGTCTCGTGCACGGTGGCCATGAACTTGTTGGCCGAGTCGAACGGCACCTCGGCCAGCCGCGGGTGGTGGGCGCGGAGTTGGTCGACCTTCAGGCCGCCCTTGGCGGCGAGCACGGCGAGTGCACCCTCGGTGGGGTCACCCACGAGTTCGTACGTACCGTCGTCGGCGGTGCGCACGACGGCGTCGTTGCACAGCACCATCGGCAGCAGCGCGGTGTCGAGCGACACGGGGCTGTCGGTGTCGAGTCGCTCGATGGTGCCGATGGGCGAGTAGCCCTCGCCGGTCACGGCGTGGCGCTGCATCTGGGTGACCAGTTCGACGGCGGTCATCTGGTTCAGCGTCAGGGTGCCTGTCTTGTCGCTGCAGATCACGCTGGTGCAGCCGAGCGTCTCGACCGATGCCAGGCGCTTCACGATGGCGTGCTGGCGGGCCAACTTCGACACACCGATGGCAAGGGTGACAGCGGTGACGGCGGGCAGGCCTTCGGGGATGCTGGCCACCGCAAGGGCGACGGCCAGGAGCAGTAGTTCGTCGAAGCTGTCGCCGCGCAGCAGGCCGATGGCCACCACTGCCAGCACGATGACGCCGGCGAGCTTGGCCAGGCTGTGGGCCAGGCCGTCGAGCTGCTTCTGCAGCGGGGTCTTCTCGGTCTCGGTGGCCCGCAGCAGACCGGCTATGCGCCCGATCTCGGTGCCCATGCCGATGCTGGTGACCACGAACTCGCCACGGCCGCGCGAGACCGTGGTGTTCATGTGGACCATGCCGCGACGGTCGCCCAGCGGCACGGCGTCGCGGTCGACGGACTCGATGCTCTTCGGCGCCGGCTGACTCTCACCGGTGAGGGCGGCTTCCTCCACCTCCAGGGTGTTGGCCACCAGCAGGCGACCATCGGCCGGTACCCGGTCGCCCGCTTCGATCATCACGATGTCGCCGGGCACCAACTCGCTGGCGGGCACGTTCACCAGGCCGCCGTTGCGGCGCACCCGGGTCTGGATGACCAGCATCTTCTTCAGTGCGTCGAGGCTCTTCTCGGCCCGGTTCTCTTGCACGAAGCCGATGACCGCGTTCAGCACCACCACGACGAGCACCACGATCGGCGTCTTCACGTCGTCGCTCACTACGAAGGCGACCACGGCGGCGCCGAGCAGGATGAGGATGAGTAGGTCGCTGAACTGGGCGAGCAACCGCTTCCAGGCCGGGGTGCGGGCCTCCTCGGCCAGTGCATTGGGGCCGAAGACGGCTGCACGTTCGGCGACCGTGGCCAGGTCGAGGCCGACTGTCGGGTCGACGCCGAGCACGGTGGCGACGTGCGCGCCGTCGCGTCGATGCGGTTCGGGAACGTCGAGAGTACGCGTGGCGGGAGTGGGGAGGGTGATCACAGACGGTGTCCTTCGGTCGTGGTGGCAACCGAAGGTCTCTCCCGCCCGCTCGGCTCGCACGAGCCGTTCGGACCTCCACCACCGGGCAATGAGTGCCGTGATGACGATGATGGAGTCGAGGGATACTCCCCTTCGTCGCCGATACTAGACGTGCATTTCAAGTGTGCCAACGCGGACGGCAACATTCCGCGGCTGATGGCGTGGGCGGGTAGCGTCTCGCGCCGTGACCGATCGGCATCCCAATGTGCTCCGTGTGCTCGAGGCCGGTGCCGCTCGCGGCCTCACCATCGAGCCGCGCACCTTCCCCGAGGGCACGAAGACCGCACTCGATGCCGCCACCGCCATCGGGGTGGACGTGGGGCAGATCGTGAAGAGCCTCATCTTCGCCGTCGACGGTGAAGTGGTGTTGGCCTACGTGAGTGGCTCGAACCAGCTCGACGAGAAGAAGCTGGCCGGTGCAGCTGGCGGGGCCAAGTGCGCCCGCGTGGATGCCGACACCGTGCGCGAGGTGACCGGGTTCCCCATTGGCGGCGTACCGCCGTTCGGCCACAAGACGCATCTGCGGGTGTTCATCGACCCCGACCTGCTGCAGTACGACGAGGTGTGGGCTGCGGCGGGCACGTGGCACGACGTGTTCGGCATCGAACCCCACAAGTTGGTCGAGGCCAGCGAAGGCCTGGTCACCGAGCTGAAGAAGGGCTGAGCGTCGGCTCCGAAAGCACACCGCACACGGCACGGTCAATATCCACGCAGGTCTGATTGACGCACGCTGCAAGCATTGGCGGATGGCGCTCACCATTGACTGCGTTCTCATCGACTGCGCCGACCTCGACCTCATGACGACCTTCTGGTGCGAGGCGCTCGGTCTCGAACATGTATGGACCGGACCATCTGGCGGTCACCTGCTTGCGTCGACAGATGGGTCCGGCGGTCGGCTCGGCTTGATGCCCGGCCACCGTGGCAAGACGGCGAAGAACCGGGTGCACTTCGACCTTCGTCCCGATGATCAGCAGGCGGAAATCGAGCGCCTCCAGGCACTCGGAGCCAGACGCATCGACATCGGACAGATCGACGTCACGTGGGTCGTGATGGCGGACCCTGAGGGGAATGAGTTCTGCGTGTTGCGCTCGCTCGACCAAAGGGCGAGGGAGCAAGCCGATCGCGGCGATTGACCGTCTGATGTCTTGCAATTCGGGTCAGCGGGCGGTTGGATGGCGACATGCCCGCCACCGGTGACGCCGTCGAACTGACCGCAGTCCTGTGGGCCGCGCCCGAGGGCGGGTTCAGTGCGTTGAATCCCGAGACGGGCACCACGTCGGAGGGTGAGACCCAGGCGGAGGCGTTGCGCAACTTGGCCGAGGCCACGGCGCTGTATCTCGAGGAATTCCCTTTGCCGCTCGGTGAGCGGCCAGTGATCACCACGTTCCACATCGCCGACGTTGCCTGAACTCCCGCACGTCTCGGGGACGGAAGCCATCCGAGCGCTCGAGCGTCTCGGTTTCGTCGTGGTGCGTCAGCGCGGGAGTCACGTGATGATGCGCCGCGGTTCGGTCGGTTGCGTGGTGCCCCTCCATCGTCAGATCAAGCGAGGGACGTTGGGCGGCATTCTCCGGCAAGCGGGTGTCG
>JBIIDH010000005.1:0-67785 GCA_044238435.1 Ilumatobacteraceae bacterium
GCAGAAAGCGAGCGATCGTGTCGAGCGAACGAGAGATCATGTCGTGGGAGATCTTCGGTGTTGCCTCCCGTGATCTCGCCCAGATGGTGGCCGACGACTACGAGCCCGACATGATCCTGTCGATCGCCCGTGGCGGCCTGCTCATCGGCGGTGCACTCGGGTATGCGCTCAGCGTGAAGAACGTCTACACGATGAACGTCGAGTTCTACACCGGTGTCGACGAGCGCCTCGAGGTGCCCCGCATCCTCCCGCCGGCTCCCGATTTCGTCGATGTGAGCGATGCCCGCATCCTCATCGCCGACGACGTGGCCGATACCGGCCACACGCTGCGCAGCGTGCAGCAGTTCTGCGAGGGCAAGGTTGCCGAGGTGCGCACCGCTGTGCTGTACGAAAAGAGCCACTCGGTGGTGCAGTGCGACTACGTGTGGAAGCGCACCGACCAGTGGATCAACTTCCCCTGGAGCGACAAGGAACCTGTCGCCAAGCGCGACTGGAGCGTCCGCGACGCCTGATCGGCAGCGGCGCTGCGGTCAGATCGATCGCAGCACGGTGAGCGCGGCGTTGCGCCCGCTCGCACCCCATACCCCGGCGCCGGGGAAAGTAGCGGCACCGGTGAGGTACAAGCCCTTCACCGGGGTCTCGTAGCGGGTGAGTTCAGGCTGCTTGTTGCGCAGCGCTGCCAGTGGTCCGCCGGCGAAGCTGGTGGCGTGCCCGGCGGGCAGGTGGAACTCGCTCTCGTAGCGGTCGGGGGTCATGGCCCGCCATTCGCCGAGGCCGTCGAGGAAGCCCGGCTCGGCCAGCGTGGCGAGCTGCTCGAGCCAGCGGCGCGGTTCGCTGCTGCCCGCCCAACCGCCGCGCAGTGAGTACGGCGTGTAGAGCGTCTCGAGGCTGAACACGTGCTTGCCCGCAGGGGCCATCGTCGGGTCGACCACCGACGGCACGTTCATGAACATGCCCGGCCGTTCGAGCACCTCGCCGTCGGCCATCAGGCGGTAGCCGCGGTCGATGTCGGCGAGCGAGGGGGCGATGATGGCGGTGCCGCGCAGCGCGTCGTCGGGATCGATGCGGTCGCCGAAGGCGGGCAGGCGGGGGAGTGTGCCGATGATGGCGTCGATCTTCGATTCGTAGCCCTCGTCGTGGGGGGTGTTGCGCCACCGCTCGACCAACGGCTTCGCGGCAGCAGGCGGGTTGCGCAGCCAGGCGAGGAAGGTGTCGTGCGGGTTGCACGCCGACACGACGATGCGCGCGGTCACCTCGCTGCCGTCGTCGAGGTGCACACCGCGCACCGACTCGCCCTCGCACGTGATGGCGGTGACCTTGGTGCTCAGGCGCACTGTGCCGCCTGCGGCCTCGAAGGCCAGGCGGAGCGTCTCGGGCACCTGGCCGCTGCCACCCTCCGGCCGACCGAGCGTGCCCACGTGACGCAGGGCGTAGGTGAGCGCGCCCAAGCCGGTTCCTGGCATCTCGGGTGAGATGCCCCACACCATCGGGCCGGTCACCATGGCCGGGCCGCGCAACGCGTCGGCCGTGAAGAACTCGCGCATGATGTCGGCAGCACTGCGTCGACTCCACCGCAGCAACGTGCTGACTCCCTTGCCGCGGCGGGCGAACACGGTTCGGGTGAGGCCGCCGAACGACGGCGGTTCGCTGGCGGCCTCGAAGACCAGCTGTACAGCCGGGGCGGCGGCCTTCAGGTAGCGGCGGTAGCCGTCGACCTCACCGGGGTAGGTGTGGGCGATCGAGTCGAGCGTGCGGTCGAGGTCTTTGTACAGCGCCCAGGCCGGGCCGCCGTCCCAGGCCATGTTCATCTGCGCCGGCTCGACGTCGAGATAGCGCAGGCCGTGGTCGGCGAGGCCCAGTTCCTCGATGACCGGCGTGGTGCGGAAGGTGATGTGGTCGCAGTTGCAGATGTTCACCGTGCCGCCGCCGAACGGTTCGCTGGCAGCGGTGCCACCCACGGCGCTGCGGGCCTCGACCAGCAGGGTGCGCAACCCGGCACGGGCGAGGTAGGCGGCACAGACCAGGCCGTTGTGGCCCGCCCCGACCACGACGGCATCGACATCAGTGCGGTACATCCGTACCAGTCTGGCCGATGAGGGGGCCGACCGCTAGCCTCGGCTCGTGACTCCACGTGTGCGCCGTTTCGTCGACCTGCGCGGCCCCGAGGTGATCGAGCAGATCTCCTCGCGCAGCATCTTCATCCAACCTCTGGGCGCCATCGAGCAGCACGGTCCGCATCTGCCGTTGTCGACCGACTCGGTGGTGGCCACCGCGGTTGCCGAGGCCACGGTCGACCAGTACGGCGACGAGGTCGACGCCTGGCTGCTACCCACGCTCGAGTACACAAAGTCGAACGAGCACGCCTGGTCGCCCGGCACGATCTGGTTGTCGTTCACCACGTTGATGGCCGTGCTCGACGACATCGCTCGCTGTGTGGCCACCACACCGGCCAAGCGCCTGGTGTTCCTGAACGGACACGGCGGCAACAGCGCACTGGCCAACGTGGCCAACCGCGAGATCCGGTTGAAGCACGGGCTGATGACGTTCCTCGCCCACCCGGGTGTCCCGCCCGATCAGGGCGGTGTCTCGCCTGCGTCGGAGCTCGGCATGGGCGTGCACGGTGGCACCGACGAGACCTCGATCATGTTGCACCTCGCGCCCGAACTGGTGCGCATGGAACTGGCCGAGCGGCGTGTGCCCGAGAAGATCGCGCTGAACCAGTACGTGCGCTTCGGCGGCCGGGTGAGCTTCGGCTGGCTGTCGAACGACTTCTTCCCCGACGGCTACATCGGCGACCCCACGGCGGCAACGGCCGAACTAGGGGCCACCCTGTTCCAGGGTGCGGTGCGCGGCTTCGGCGAGGCGCTGCGCGAGATCGCTGCGTTCGACTTCGGGCGATGACCGCCGACCTCGCTGCGCTGCGCGTCGACGGCGCCCGACTGGCGGCTCGGCTCGACGCACTGGGTGCCATCGGCGCCTCGTACGGGCCGAACGGCGAGTGGGGGTGTGCCCGACTGGCGCTCACCGACGCCGACCGCGACGGTCGCGACCTGGTGGTGGGGTGGATGCGCGACCTCGGACTGGCGGTGTCGGTCGATGCCATCGGCAATGTGGTGGGGGTGTGGGCGGGGAGCGACCCGTCGGCGTCGCCGGTGATGACCGGCTCGCACATCGACACGGTGCGCACAGGTGGTCGCTTCGACGGCAACCTCGGGGTGCTGGCGGGCCTGGAGGTGATCGAGACACTGGCCACCCACGGCATCGTCACCGAACGCCCGGTTGCCGTGGCGTTCTTCACCGACGAGGAGGGGGCCCGGTTCCAGCCCGACATGCTCGGCAGCCTCGTCTATGTCGGCGGTATGGCCGTCGAGGAGGCGCTCGACGTGCGGGCCGCCGACGACGGTGCCCGGCTGGGCGACGAGTTGACGCGCATCGGCTATGCGGGCTCGGTGCCGTGTCCGGCGGCTGCGGCGCCCCACGCATTCGTCGAGCTGCACATCGAGCAGGGGCCCGTGCTGGAGGACGAGGGCGTCACCATCGGGGTGGTCACGGGCGTGCAGGGCATCTCGTGGACCGAGCTCACCGTCACCGGACAGTCGGCGCACGCCGGCACCACACCGATGCGGCTGCGCCGCGACCCGGGCTACGTGGCCGCCGAGATCAACGCCGGGGTGCGCCGCATCGCCCGCGAGATGGGCGGCACCCAGGTGGCCACCGTGGGGCGCTGCGAGTTCACTCCCAATCTGGTGAACGTCGTGCCCTCGCGTGTGACGATGACGGTCGACCTGCGCAACACCGACGAGAGCCTCCTGCAGCAGGCCGAGGCGCGCTTCGCTGCGCTGTGCGACGAGTTGGCTGTCGCCGAAGGCGTCTCCATCGCTCGGCGCACCCTGGCCCGCTTCGAACCGGTCGACTTCGACGCGGCGATGATCGACCGGGTCGAGCGCCATGCGCAGGCCCTCGGTCACTCGACGATGCGCATGCCGTCGGGTGCCGGGCACGATGCGCAGATGCTGGCCCGGGTGTGCCCGACGTCGATGATCTTCGTGCCGAGTGTGAACGGACTCTCGCACAACCTGGCCGAGCTCACACACGCGGCGGATCTGCAGGCGGGTGCCGATGTGCTGCTGCAGATGATCGTCGAGCTGGCAGGCGTGGCACGGTGACCACCCGCTTCGATCTCGTCACTCTCGACAGTCCGCGCACCGATCGGCTTGCGGTGTTCTGGTCCGCAGTGCTTGGCCTCACCGAGACCGAGCGCGAAGACGGCGACCGGTGGATCGTGTTGTCGTCGGCCGACGGTGTGCGCCGCATCGGCATCCAACGCGGCGAGCACCGACCCGGCACGGTGCACCTCGACCTGGCGTGCGAGCCCGGCGAGTTCGTCGCCGAGCGCGAACGCATCCTGGCGCTCGGTGCCACCGAGACGCGGCCGCCGCGGGTCGAGCACTACGGGTCGATCGCCAACTTCGTCGACCTCGACGGCAACCTGTTCGACCTCTGCGCCTACGTGTCCTGACCCCGGACGCGACGAGGGGCGGGCCGCAGCCGACCCTGTGACGCGACGAGGGGGCCGGCCGAAGCCGACCCCCGCGCCACGTTCAGTTCACGCTGGTGACGAACCGGGTCAGCGACCCGGGGCGCCTGCGCAGTACTTGTTGGTGAAGACGCTGGTGACGTCGTCGGTGATCTCGACGCCCTGGGCATCGAAGATCTCCTTCAGCTGACCGTAGAGCGTGCCTGCACGCTCGAGGTCGATGCTGCAGTAGGTGCCGTCGGGGCTGTTGCCGGCCATCTGCTTCTCTTCGATCAACTTGATGCCGGCCTCGTTCAGGCCCTCGCTGAGGGTCCAGAAGCCGTCGTGGGCCTCGTTGATCTTGATCATCGCGTCGGTGATCGGCTTCGGGTCGTTGAAGAAGTCGACCCAGGCCTGCTGCATCTTCGGGACGAGCAGGGTGAGGCAGGCGTCGAGCTCGGTGACCTTGTCCTTCATCATCGTGATGACAGCCGGGTAGTTGTCGAAGCCCATGTCAGCCACGGTGTAGAAGCTGACGTCGGCGGGCTTGCCGTCCTTCCAGGCGATGTCGTTCTCGTACTTGTAGACCTCGTTGGTGGCGAAGCCCTGCTGGAAGATCGAACCACCCTCGGCAACCCACTTGGCGTCGGAGCCGTCGTAGCTGGGGTTGCTCTGGTCGGCGGTCATGTAGCCCTTGCCGATCATGTAGTCGATGTAGCCGGTGCCCGGGAAGTGCAGCACCGAAGCGCCGGTGCCCAAGATGTCTTCCGGCTTCTGGATGTCGTACTGGGTCGGATCCCACATCACCATCTGCGGGTCCTTGTCGAGGGTCTTGGCGATGACCACCATCGGCACGGCCTTCGAGTCCTTGATCACGTCGCCGAGGGTGATGTAGGCCATGTCGGCCTCACCATCGAGCAGGATCGAGGCGTTGGCCTTGTCGAACTTGATCGTGTTGATGGTGAGTTCCTTCAGGCCGCCGACCGCGTACTGCGGCTGGACGGGGCCCGAGTACGACACAGTGGCCTTGTCGGCGGTGCCGTTGGGACCGATGAGCTGGTAGGTGCCGCCGTGCTCGAGCTCGGGGAACCAGTCGGTCTGGATGGTCAGCTTCTCCGGGCAGACCGGGGCGGCCGGAGCCGTGGTCTCTGCCGGAGCCGTGGTCTCTGCCGGAGCAGCGGTGGTGGTGGCGGCCTTCTCGTCGTCGCCACAGGCGACGGCGATGAGACCGAAGGTGAGCAGCGACATCGTCGCCACTGTCTTCTTTGCCTTCATGTGTGTAACTCCCCCTTGATGGTGTGGTGGTGGTGGACCGAGGTCAGTTCTTCCTCTTGGCTGACTCGTGCCAGTTGCGGATCGCGCGGTTGGTGACCCAACCGACGATCAGGAACATGATCACGCCGAACAGCGTGGCCATGATGGTGCCGGCGAACATCTCCGGCCGCTCCGACGCCTTCTGCTGGCGCGTGCGGATGTAGTAGCCGATGCCCTTGTCGCCCTTCACGAAGAAGAAGTCGGCGACGATGGAGCCGATGACGGCGCCACCTGCGGCGATGCGCACGCCGGTCATCAGGGCGGGAAGAGCACTCGGCAACTCGAGTTTGCGCAGCCGTTCGATGCGGCTGACCTTGTTGAGGGTGAACAGGTCGTGGTGCAGCGGGTCGGTCGACTGCAGACCGAACAGGGTGTTGGTGATGATGGGGAAGATGGCGATGAGCACGGTGACCACCAGGCGCACGCCGCGCTCTTCGCCGAACAGCTGGGTGAGCAGAGGAGTGATGGCCAAGATGGGCACCGTCTGCAGCACCACCGCGTAGGGGAAGAACGCTCGCTCGAGATTCTTCGAGAGGTTCATCACCACGGCGAAGAACACGCCGAACACGATGGAGATGGCGAGGCCCATCAGCGTGATCTGCAGCGTGGGCCACATGTAGCCGAGGATGGGACGGAAGCCGTTCTTGTCGTCCCACCACGGCATGAAGCCTTCGGTGATGACGATGTGCGGGTAGGGCAACGCGTTGCGGCGCTGGGCGGGGTTGTCGAACTTCAGCCAGCTGTAGAGGTACCAGACGCCGATGAAAGCGACGAACGTGATGAGCGGCGGAATGGCGTTCTTCCAGAACTCGTACTTTGGCTCGCTGCTGGCGGGCGGGGCGCCGGGATCGTTGTCGAGCGCCTCGACGGCGTTGCCGAGGGCGGCGCCTGCGTCGACTGCCGACTCAGCATCGACACTGCGGTAGCTGGTGGTCATGCGTGCGCGTCCTTCAGATCGTTGCTGATGCGGCCGCACAGTTCGGCGAAGGCGGGCTCGTAGCGCAGGTCGTGCTGGCGGGGGAAGTCGAACGGCACCTGGTAGTCGCCGATGATGCGGCCCGGGCGGGCCGACATGACGATGACCCGGGTGGACAGGAACACCGCCTCTTGGATGCTGTGGGTGATGAACAGCCCTGCGAATTGCTCGTGCTGGAACAGGCGCAGTAGTTCGTCGTTCAGGCGTTCACGGGTGATCTCGTCGAGCGCGCCGAACGGTTCGTCGAACAGGAACACCTTCGGCTGCAGCACCAGCGAACGGGCGAGCGAGCAGCGCATCTTCATGCCGCCCGACAGTTGCTTGGGGTACTTCTTCTCGTGGCCGACGAGGTTGACGAGTTCGATGGCCTCTTTCGTCTTGGCCAACCGGGTGGCCTTGTCCATGCCCTGCAACTCGGCGTTCAACTCGACATTGCGTTGCACCGTGCGCCATGGCAGCAGCGTGGCGTCCTGGAAGACGTAGCCGATGCTGGAGCGGTCGACGTCGCAGGTGCCGCTGGTGTGCTGCTGCAGGCCCGAGGCGATGCGCAGCAGGGTGCTCTTGCCGCAACCGGACGGGCCGACGACCGTGACGAACTCGCCGGGGCGCACATCGAAGCTGACGTTGTCGACGGCATGGGTGCCGTCGGGGAACACCATGTTGAGATTCTTGAAGCGCAGTGCCGGGGCGCCCCCGGCCGGGCGCGCACCCTGAGGTGGCTGCGCAACGTCTGTGGATGTCATCACTCCCCCTGACCATAGAGGTGTTGCCGGGGCGCAGCATTGCCTCTGTGTGTCGTGGATGTTACGTCTCCGTCAGGGTGCCGGATTGCATCCTGACGCTGGACCTCGCGTGCGGGTGGGCCGAACGCAATGGCTTCTCGAACCGTAGCCGCCCGTACATGCACGAGATCGTCGCTGGGCGCCAGGCCCATCACCGTGCGGGCGTCGGTCGACACGCTGGCCAGCGCCTCACCGGGCAGGAGGTGAGCTGCCATCATCATCAGCGACGCTGTCTCGAGCGGGTCGCCGCGCCCCACCGGGTTGAACGGGTCCTGCAGGTTGTCGGCGCCGGCGGCCACCACCACGCCGGCCTCGCGCAGGGCCTTCACGGCCGTGAGTCCGCGAGGCATGGCGGCCTGGTGGTCGCGGCCCTGGAGGTAGAGGTTGGTGTGCGGTAGCACCACCACGCCGATGCCGGCTTCGGCCACCCGGTCGGCCACGGCCCGCTGCACATCGACGGGTTGCATGCCGAGCGAACAGCAGTGGCTGGCGGTCACCCGGTGCGGGAAGCCGGAGGCCACCACGCGGCGGGCCAGGTCGTCGAGGGCGAGCATGGTGGGGTCGAGGGTCTCGTCGGTGTGCAGGTCGACCGGCAAGCCGGCCTCGGCGGCGATGGCCAGGAAGTTCTCGTTGGCCTCGTGCGCGTCGTCCTCGAGGTGCGGGCAGCCGCCCACCAGGTCGACGCCCATGGCGATGGCCTCGCGCAGCAGGGCGCGGTGGTCGGCGCCGCGCACACCGGTGGAGGGCCATCCGCAGAGCACGGCCACCTGGATGTCGACCTCGCCGCGCAGGCGGTCGCGCACGGTGATGAGGGCCTCGACCGACTTCAGGCCGTTCTCCATCGTCATGTCGGCATGGGTGCGGATTGCGGTGGTGCCGTTGGCCAGCAGCAGTCGTGCCGCCCGTTCGGCCCGTTCGATGGTGTCGGCGAGGGTGACGAGGTGACGGTTCGCCTCCATCGCCCGGATGGCGCCGAGCAGGTCGCCGGTGGGGTTGTCGACCACTTCGGCGAGGAAGGCCTTGTCGAGATGGGCGTGGGGTTCGGCGAAGGCGGGCAGTGCGATCCACTGCTCGGACGGTGGCGTATGGATCATCGGGAGGTCAGACGTTCTGGCCGGTCGTCATCTGGCCGGTCATCATCCGGCCGGTGAGCGGCCGCCGCTCGATGGGCTCGCCGAGACGGGGGAACACCTCTTCGGTGACGAGGTGCATCTGCTCGATCATCTCTTCGCGGCCGATGCCGGGGAAGTCGAGGAAGAAGCAGATGTGCTTCAGGTCGAGCAGGTCGCGCCAGTAGCCGATGGCATCGACGGCATCGTCGATGGAGCCGACGATCTGGATCTTCTGCTCGTTGCTCTCCTCCACCGTGGGGCAGTGGTCGAACGCCACCTTCGAGCCGTCGGGGTTCCGGTAGCTGCTGAAGCGGCCGTAGGGCGACAGGAACTTGTTGAACTCGTCCTGGCCCGGGCGCCCGCGTCGCATGGCTGCCTCACGGGTACGTCCGACGTGCAGGTTCAGAACCAGGCAGCGGTCCTCGCCGGGGGCCACCGGGTCGCCCATCTCCTCGCGGATCTCGGCGTAGCGGTCCCACTTCTGCTTCTGGCTCTCGGCGTTCTGCAGCCAGTACACGGCCTTGTGGCCGGCGCGGGGAACGTACTCGATGGTCTCGGGGGAGGTGACCGGCTGATAGACGTCGACCACGCGGCGCGGCTTGGGGATGAGGGTGAGGTCGTTCACCATCGAGCCGCGGTCGGGGATGTCGTCGGACGGGAAGGTGAAGTGCTTGCCGCGGTACGAGAAGCGCTCGTTGTACCAGGCGAGCTTGATCACTTCCATCGCCTCCTCGAACGTCTCGCGGTTGATGCGGTCGTGCTCGGCCGACATGGCGTTGTCGCCCGACGCCACCACGGTGCCGAGGGCCCAGGCCTCGCGCGGCACCGTGCCGCGACCCACGCCGAACTCCATGCGGCCGCCGGTGACGATGTCGGCGAGGGCGAAGTCCTCGGCCAGGCGCAGCGGGTGCCACTGCGGCACCACGTTGAACATCTGCCCGAGGCGCAGGTCGTTGGTGAGATGGGCGAGGTGGAGGCCGAACATGATGAGGTTCGGGAGTACCTCGTATCCCTCGTACTGGAAGTGGTGCTCGGTGAGCCACATCGTGTCGATGCCCACCTCGTCGGCGGTCTTGGCCCAGGCGACGAGGTTCTCGTAGCACTCGATGACCGCGTCGTTGCCGTAGCGGCGCGAGGTGGCCGAGACGGCCGGGTCGCCGGCGTCGGGCATCGGTACGGTGCAGAAGAAGTTGGTGTCGACGCGCATGGGCCGACGTTAGCCCTGGAGGCCGAGGCGGTCAGACCTGTCGACCTCGACCCCGCAGGATTTCACATGCCTGCAACAGAACCCACCCGTGCCCGGCGGTCGGTGCCGCCTGCCAGCATGCCGCCGGGCTGCACGACGATGGCCTGGGCGTGGCCGAACGCACTGTCGAAGGCGGGGGCGGTGGCGACGCGGTGCCCGAGTCGCTGCAGGGCCTCGCTCCACGTCGAGGGGACGTGGCCCTCCAGGAGTACGTCGGCACCCTCGGGTGCGGTCCAGGTGTCGAAGCCGGTGACCGGGCCGCGCAGCACCCACCGGGCTGCATCGAGCGCGGCGGCCGGACTCTGTGTGTGCCGGAACAGCCGGGCAGCCACCTGGAGCAGGATCTGCGGTTGTCCGTCGCCACCCATCGTGCCGAACACGGCGGCGCACGATCCGTCGGGTCGGGTGGCGAGCGCGGGAGCCAGTGTGTGCGGCGGGCGGCGGCCCGGGCCGAGTTCGGCCGGGTGGCCGGGTTCGAGCGAGAACCCGAGGCCGCGGTTGTGCAGGTTGATGCCGGTGGTGGGCTCGACGAGCCAGGAGCCGAAGCCCGACGCATTCGACTGGATGAGCGACACGGCCATGCGGTCTCCGTCGACCGCACAGAGGTAGGTGGTGTCGCCGGCGCGGTGGTGCACGACGGGTGGCGCGGCGCGGGTGGGATCGACCTCACCGCCGCGCCGGGCGATGGCCGCCAGGAGAGCCGGCCCGTCGGCGCGGTCGTGCAGCACAGCGGGACGGTCGCGTCCGGCTGCCTTGGCGCACTCGATCAGCAGGTGTGCCCACAGCGGGTCGTCGGGGTCGGCGGGCAGATCGATGTCGCCACTCCCGTCCATGTCGATGTCATTGGCCAGGCCGGCCGAGCCGAGCAAGAGGTAGCCCTGCGAGTTGGGGGCGATGGTGTGCAGGGTGACACCGAATGCGTCGGAGGCCAGCGGCGCCACCCAGTCGGCGCCCGGGGTGGAGAGGTCGTCGGCGGTGTACCACCCGTTGCCCAGGGCCAGCAGTCCCTCACCGAACACGCCCTCGTAGAAGCCGGCGCGGCCCGTGGCGGCGACAGCGCGCAGTGCTGCGGCCACACCGGGACGACGTACCCGGTCACCCGGTCGACGCGCCTGGCCGGCCAGTTCGCCGAGTGCCTCGGCAGCGCGGCGGTCGACCAGGGCGAGCGAACCCACCAGCAGGGGAGAGGCGGGGAAGCCCTCGGCTGCGAGGCGGATGGCCGGGGCCAGCACCTCGGCCAGCGGCAGGCGCCCGAAACGGGCATGGAGCGCACACCACCCATCGACGCAGCCAGGCACGGTGACGGTGCGGATGTCGTGGCGGAACGGCATCTCGTGGTGCCCGTCGGCGCGCAACGCCTCGGCGTCGGCGCCACTACCCGCGCGGCCACTGGCGTTGAGGGCGTGCACCCCGGCACCATCGTGCACGAGCGCGAACAGGTCGCCGCCCATCCCGCACAGGTGTGGCCCGGTGACAGCGATGGCGGCGTTGGTGGCGATCGCGGCATCGACGGCGTTGCCGCCGCGGGCCAGCACGGCCAGGCCTGCCTGTGTGGCCAGTTGGTCGGCCGAGGCAACCATCGCTCCGGGCGAGCGAACGGTGGCCGGTGGGGGTGGGGCTGCCTGCATGCGCGCACGATACGCCCGCCCCGTACGATCAGGCGCATGGAACGCCGCCCGCTCAGCCCGCTCGTCGTGCTGACGGCAGCGGGCATGCTGTTGCTGGCGGGCACCTTCCTGCCGTGGCTCCACTCGGGCAGCACCTCTCGCTCGAGTTACGCCCTCATCGGTCTGGTCGACCGGCTCGACATCGCTCCCGACGGCCCGGCCGCCTCGCTGATCGCGGCCTGGCCGTTCGTGCCGTTGCTCGTCACCACCGCTGTCGTGCTGGCGTGGTGGGGCAGATCCACCTGGTCGCTCGTGGTGGCCGTGGTGGCAGCGCTGTATGCGGGTGGTCTGGCAGCGGTGTTGGCCGTCGGTAGTTCGGGCACCCCGATCGACGTCGGTGTCGGACCCTGGCTGTGTGCCGCGGCCGGGGTCTGCTTCCTGGTCGCTGCGGTGTGGCTCAGGGTTGCCAGTGGCCGCGCGTCTCGAACACGTCGCGCAGCACCGCTGGTCGATCCGTCATGAGCCCGTCGACCCCCAGGTCGAGCAGACGCTGCATCTCGCCGGGTTCGTCGATCGTCCACACGTGCACGTGGATGCCCAAGCGGTGGGCACGCTCGACGAACGCCTCGTCGACCACGGTGAGCGGTCCCTGGCGGACGGGGACCTGCGCTGTCTGACCGGCCAGCGAGCGTGGCCGTCCGAACCGCAGGGCGACCACCCCGGCCGGGCCGAGGGCGCTGCACAGTCCGTCTCCCAGCAGGGCTCGCAGGCGGCGGATGCGGCGGTCGCTGAATGCGCCCACGCACACCCGGTCGAGTGCGGTGGTGCGCTGCAGGGTCGACACCAGCGCGGGCACGGCAGCGTCGCTCTTGCAGTCGATGTTCACACGCACCTCGGGCCAGGCGCCGAGCAGGTCCTCGAGCAGAGGAATCGGTGCCTTGCCGTCGACCAGAGCCGTGCGCACCTGGCTCCACGGCAGGTCGCTGATGCGGCCCGGACGGCCGCACGTGCGGCGCAGGTCGTTGTCGTGGAACGCCACGAGCACACCGTCGGACGTGACCTGCACATCGGTCTCGATGTACCGGTAGCCGAGGTCGATGGCGTACTGGAACGCCGGCATCGTGTTCTCGGGTGCATCACTGGCTCCGCCGCGGTGGGCGAACGGCACCGGGCCGTGCCAGTCGAGATACGGGTGCGAGGCGGCGGGCATGGCCCTCATCATGGCGCGCAGTAGCGTTGCGTCCCATGTCGACCCCTGCCAATGCTGCCAGCATCGTCGTCCGTTCGCCCTACGACCAGTCGGTCATCGGCGAGATCCCGGCCCACACCGCTGCCGACGTCGACCGGGCTGTCGCCACGGCGAAGGCTGCGCTGCAACGTGGACCGCTGCCCCTGTGGAAGCGCGCCGAGATCCTCGACCGGGCTGCGCAGCACTTGGCTGCCCGCCGAGACGAGTTCGCCGAGATCATCGCCCGCGAGGCGGCCAAGCCCATCAAGACGGCCCGGGTCGAGGCCGAGCGTGCGGTGGGCACGCTGCAGTTCTCGGCCGCCGAAGCGCGCACCCTGGCCGGTGAGGTCATCCCGCTCGACGCCATTCCGGCCGGCGAGGGCAAGATCGGCTTCACCCTCCGCGTTCCCATCGGCGTGGTGGGTGCCATCGCACCCTTCAACTTCCCGCTCAACCTGGTGGCGCACAAGTTGGGGCCGGCCATCGCCGCCGGGTGCCCGGTGGTGCTGAAACCGGCCAGTCAGACGCCGTTCAGTTCGCTCGCCTTCGCACGCATGCTCGTCGACGACTGCGGTCTGCCGGCCGACTACCTGCAGGTGGTCACCGGCGGCGGCTCCACGGTGGGCAATGCGCTGGTCGACCACCCCGACGTGGCGCTCATCACCTTCACCGGCTCGCCCGAGGTGGGCTGGGGCATCCGCGCCCGGGCACCGCGCAAGCGGGTGGGTCTCGAACTCGGCAACAACGCGCCGGTCATCATCGAGGCCGACGGCGACTGGACCACGGCCGCAGCCAAGATCAAGGTGGCCGGGTTCAGCCACGCCGGGCAGAGCTGCATCTCCACCCAGCGGGTGCTCGTTCACCGCAGCATCGCCGAGGCGTTCACCGATGCGCTGGTGGCGCACGTCGAGACGCTGGTGGTGGGCGACCCGATGGACGAGGCCACCGACGTGTCGGCCCTCATCTCGCAGAGCGAGCGCGACCGGGTGCAGGCCTGGATCGACGAAGCCGCGGCGGCCGGAGCACGCATCGTGGCCGGCGGCGAGCAGCAGGCCGACGGTGTGCTGCGGCCCACCGTCATCGCCGACGCCACGCCCGACATGAAGGTGTGTGCGAAGGAGGTGTTCGGCCCCGTGGTCACCATCACTGCGTACGACGATCTGTCGGCCGCCATCGACATGGCCAACGACACCGACTACGGCCTGCAGGCGGCCATCTTCACGAGCGACATCTCCAAGGCGCTCACGGCTGTGAGGTCGCTCGACTTCGGCGGTGTGCTGGTGAACGAGGTGCCCACGTGGCGGGCCGACCAGCAGCCCTACGGTGGTCTGCGCGACAGCGGCAACACCCGTGAGGGGCCGGCGTTCACCGTCAAGGAGATGACCGAGATCCGCATGGTGGTGATCCATGGCTGAGCCGCTGCGCTGGGGTGTCATCGGTGCGTCGTCGCGCATCTACCGCGGCAAGGTCCTGCCGCCGATCGAGGAACGCGCGGGTCATCAGGTGGTGGCCGAGGCCAGCCGCACTCCGGATGGTTCCGACGCGCCCTACGCCGAGCTGCTGCGCCGCGCCGATGTCGACGCCGTCTACATCCCGCTGCCCAACGACGGCCATCGGCGCTGGATCCTCGCCGCGCTCGAAGCAGGTAAGCACGTGCTGTGCGAGAAGCCGCTCACGATGACCGTGGCCGACACCGACGAGGTGTTCGCCGCAGCCGAGTCGGCCGGCCGTGCCCTGGTCGAGGCGTACATGTGGCCGCACCACCCCCGCAACCAGTTGGTGCTCGAACTGGCGCGCACACGACTGGGCTCGCTGCGGTTCTCGCACGCGGCGTTCTCGTTCGCGCTCGGTCGGCCCGCCGACCACCGGTTCGATGCGCGTGGCGGCGGCGCACTGTTCGACGTGGGCATCTACTGCCTGGGCCCTGCCCTGTTGCTGGCACCACGCCAACCGCAGGCGGTGGCGGCGTCGGCCGTTCGCAACGAGCACGGCGTCGATGTGTCGATGACCGGCTGGCTCGACCTCGGCGACGGGTTGTGCGCCACCGCAGAGGTGTCGTTCGAGTCGGTGAACCGCCGATCGCTCGCCCTCACCGGTACCGAGGGTTCGATCGTGCTCGCCGACTACATGGCTCCCGGCCCCATCGAGCCGAGCACCGTGCAACTCGTCCTGCGCAACGACGAGGTGGAAGATCACGATGCTGCCGGAGCCGATGCGTACGGCGAGATGCTCGACCAGTTCGCCGCCGTGGTGAACGAGGGGGCCACGCCGCTGTGGGGCGCTGTCGAATCGCGTCTGCTGGCCCGCTGGATCGAGGCGCTGCACCGCTCAGCGGTGTGACGCGACGCCCACGGGTTCGTCGGTTCCTTCCGGACCGGCACGTTCCGGCCGCGACGTGTACACACCGAGTGCTGCGAGCGCCGTGACGGCCAGTACTGCGTCGCGCAGGCCGATGGCGTCGGCCAGCACACCCAGCAGGAGCGGACCGCTGATGATGGCGACGCCCGATGCCAGGGCGGTGACCGCGCCGAGCGCTACCGAGTCGGCGTCGACTCGCGCGTAGAGCCGGTCGACCGCCAACGGGTACAGCGGTGAGCAGCCGAATGCCACGATGACCAACCCGGCGATACGCACCGCGAGGCTGGGCCCGAGCCACATCACCACTGTGCCCAGCGTGACGGCCGCGAACCCGATCGACCGGGCCCAGGCGCCGGTGAGGGCGACATAGCGGGGCAGCAGCAGCCGAGCCACCATCAGGCACAGCCCCCACACCGCGCCCAGTGCAGCGGCGCCCCCGCTCGACGAACCCCCCACCTCCTTGAGGAAGGTGACCGACCACACGCCGAGCGGGAACTCGGCGAGCACTGCGTGCACGGCGTCGAGGAAAGGCCGTCGAGTCGCCGAGCGGCGCACGAGCGCCAGAGCCGAGACCGGTGACGGGGCGCTGGTGGGGATCGCCGCACGCACCCCGACGGCGGCGAGCACCCCGGCGATGAACAGCGTGAGGGCGAGGTATGGCCAGCGCCACGACAGTCCGGCACCCAGTGCGGCTCCGACGGCGAGCGAATACGACACGCCGGCCAGACCGGGCACCCCGTTGATGGCGGCGAACGCGCCCACCCGAGCCGGTCCGTGGTGGTCGGCGACGATGCCGGGCATGAGCAGGACGAGCATGGCGCAGGCCGTCCCGGCGATGGCAGTGCCACCGAGGGTGACCGGCCACGAATGTCCGGCGCACAGCACGGCGACGCCCACGACGATCATCACGCAGGTGCCCCAGAACGCGGCCGGTCGCCCGACGCGAGCGACGAGACGGAGCCCGAACAGGCCCATCATCACCAGGCCGAGACCGAACGTCGAGCCGTGGGCAGCGGCCACCACTCCCGACAGGCCGAGTTCGTCGCGGAGTTCGCCCAGCACCACGCCCACGCTGAGGCCCGAGACCAGCAGGCAGAACGACAACGCACAGGTGACCGTGAGACGGTCCCAGCGGAACGAGGTCGGTTCGGGCACGGGTGCCGACGCTACCGCCACCTCCTCGCCACCGCAGGGATGGCGAAGCGGCGATCAGATGCTGCGGCCGGCGTCCTTCCAGTACTCGTCCTTGAGCAGACGCTTGTAGAGCTTGCCGGTCGGGTGGCGGGGCAGTTCCTCGCGGAAGTCGATGCTGCGCGGGCACTTCACGTCGGCCAGTTCGCTGCGGCAGAAGGCGATGAGTTCCTTCTCGAGTGCCTTCGCGGCGTCGGCGTCGGCCGGCATGGTGACCGGCTGCACGACCGCCTTCACCTCTTCGCCGAAGTCGTCGTTGGGTACACCGAACACGGCGACGTCGACCACCTTGGGGTGGGTGACCAGCAGGTTCTCGGACTCCTGTGGGTAGATGTTCACCCCGCCGGAGATGATCATGTAGGCCTTGCGGTCGGTGAGGTAGAGGAAGTTGTCGTCGTCGAGATAGCCGACATCTCCCAGGGTCGACCAGCCCTTCGGGTGTCGCGACGACGCCGTCTTGTCGGGGTCGTTGTGGTACTCGAAGCTGGCACCGCCCTCGAAGAACACCGTGCCGCTCTCGTAGTGCGGCACCTCCTCGCCGTCGTCGCCGCAGATGTGGACCGTGCAGTTGATGGGTGTGCCCACGGTGCCGGGGTGGCCCAGCCACATATCGCTGTTGCAGTAGACGAAGCCGTTGCCCTCGGTGCCGGCGTAGTACTCGTGGATGATCGGGCCGAACCAGTCGATCATCCCCTTCTTCACCGGAATGGGGCAGGGGGCGGCGGCGTGGATGACGCACTGCATCGACGACACGTCGTACTTCGCCCGCACGTCGTCGGGCAGCTTCAGCATGCGCACGAACATGGTGGGCACCACCTGGCTGGTGGTGGCACGGTGGCGCTGGACCAGTTCGAGGTACTGCTCGGGGTCGAAGTGCTCCATGGCCACCACCGTGGCGCCGAGGGCCTGGGCCGACATGCAGAAGCGCAGCGGGGCAGCGTGGTAGAAGGGCGCCGGCGACAGGTACACCGAGTCGGCCGTCACTCCGAACAGCATCGTGAGCAGCGGGGTGACGCTGCCCGACGAACCCTCGAGGGGCACATGGGTGAACTCGCGGGCCACGCCCTTGGGGCGGCCGGTGGTGCCCGACGAGTAGAGCATGTCGGTACCGGCCACTCGCTCTTCGTCGAGCGGGGTGCCGGGGTGGGCCGCGACGGCTGCCTCGTAGCTCTCGTAGCCGGGGATGGTGCCGTCGAGCATGAGACGCAACTGGACGTCGGGCGAATCGGCCACGATCTCGGCGGCCTGGTCGGCTTTGTAGGTGGAGGTGATGAATACCTTCGCGGTGCAGTCGTTCAGGATGTAGGCCAGTTCGCTACTGGTGAGCCGGCTCGAGCACGCCGTGTACACCGCACCGGCGTAGTGGCAGCCCCACACGACCTCGAGGTAGCGGTCGTGGTTCTCCATGCAGATGGCCACGTGGTCGCCGGGGTTCACTCCTGCTGCCCGCAGCAGGCGGCTCAGCCGGTTGGCGGCGGCGTCGAGTTCGGCGAACGTTTGGGTGAAGCCCGAACCACCCATGATGACGGCGGGCTTGTCGGGCGTGGAGGAGACGAAGGCACCGGGGTACATGTCGAAGCAAGGTAGCCGACGGTACGGTGCCATCATGGACCCGGCCCGTCGATTCGCAGCCATGGTGTCGGGGCCGCCCACCGGGCTGGCACTCGACCAGGCGTGCGCGCTGATGTCGGCCGCCTTCACCGGGGTGAACCGGTACGACGAAGTTTTGCGCGGGCTCGACGATCTGGCGCTACGGACGGCGGAGCCGTCGCTGCGGGGCGTGCTGGGTGTGATGCGTGGTCGGCTCACCGGGAATGTGGCCGACTACTACGACCCGCGGAACTCGTACCTCGACGAGGTGCTCGCCCGAGGCCTGGGTCTGCCGATCTCGCTGTCGGTGGTGGCGATCGAGATCGGTCGACGGGTAGGGGCGCCGATCGTCGGCGTGGGGCTGCCCGGCCACTTCATGGTGCGCGGCGAGGGAACCGACGAGTTCGGCGACCCCTTCCACAACGGTGCCGTGTTCGATCGTTCGGGTCTCGTCGAGCGGTGGGACCAACTCGTCGGTACCGGGCACCGCTTCGACGACCTCCATCTGCTGCCGGTGTCGGAACGGGCCGTCCTCATCCGGATGCTGAACAACCTACGCGCCATCTTCGTGCAGCGCGGCGAGCCGCGCTCGCTGTACGCCCTGGCGGTCATGCGTGGCGCGTTCGCCGAACTGGCCGACGAGGCGCCACAACACGCACGCTGGATGCGCGCCTTCAACTGACCGGCAGCCAACTGAGGCCCGCACCCGCCATACTCCTCGACATGATCGATCCCGTCCTGAAGCGCAGCCTCGGCCAGATGATGAAGGGGGTCGAGGTGGTGGGTGCCCACCACGACGGCGTCACCCGCGCCTACTGCAGCCACTGGGTGTCGCAGGTGAGCTTCGAGGAGCCGATCGTGATGGCCAGCGTGTCGCCCAAGCACGACACGTATCCGCTGATGGTGTCGAGCGGGCAGTTCTCGGTGTCGATCCTGGCCGGCGACCAGGTCGATGTCGGGCAGTACTTCTCGTACCCCGGGCGCAAGTTCCGCTACATCGCCGACGAGTACCTCGACGAGCTGCCCGGTACGCGGTTGCCGGTGGTGCGCAACTGCATCGCCTGGTTGCGCTGCGAGATCTTCCAGCAGCAGACGATGGTCGATCACGAGCTGCTGTTCGCACGGGTGGTCGAGGTGGGCGCGGGACGACTGAAGGAGCCGCCGTTGCTCTACTCGAGCCGCCTCGGCTGGCGCGTGGCGGGCGACCGTGCACGCGAGCCGGGCATGAGCGTGCGCGACGCCCTGCTCGAACGCCTCGCGGCGGCCGGCTTCGATGCAGCGGGCGACGACGAGGTCGACGAATGAGCCCGCACAGCGCCGGCGACCCGATCGAGCCCCAACGCCAGGCGGTGGGCCGTCGGGTCGCGTTGCTCGCCGACCCCGCACGCGACGCGAAACTGCTCGGCGTCGACATCTGGTACCCGGCCGCTGCCGAGACCGGCGAGCGGTCGGAGTACGAGCTGCTGCCCGGTGTCACGTTCCACGCCGCAGCCGCCCAGCCCGACGTGGCACCCGCCTCGGGCCGGTTCCCGCTGGTGGTGTTCTCGCACGGCCGCACGGGTATGCGCTTCGCCTACTCGTTGCTGTGTGAGGCGCTGGCGGCGCGCGGTGCCGTCGTGGTGGCGGCCGATCACAGCGGCGACACGCTGGCCGACTTCCTGTTCGGCACCTTCGTCGACGACCGCACCAACGAGGTGGGTCGAGTGGCCGACGCGCACGCACTCATCGCTGCCGCCACCGGCGCAGCGCCGGGGCTGCCCGACGATCTGGTGGCCGCCGTCGACCCCGACCGCATCGCGATCGTCGGTCACTCGTACGGCACCTACACGGGCCTCGCCACCGCGGCCGGGGCACGCGGTGTCGATCCGCACCCGCTGGTGCGCGCAGTCGTGGGTCTGCAGCCCTATACCCGGGTGCTCAGCGACCGGGCGCTCGCCCGGGTGCGGGTGCCCACGATGCTGGTCGTGTCGATGGACGACCGCACCACCCCGCCCGACACCGACGCCGACCGACCCTGGGCGCTCGTCCCGGCCAGCCCGGCGTGGCGCCTCGACCTACCGGGCGCCGGGCACCAGGCGTCGAGCGACATCGGGCTGTACAGCGAACTGGTCGACCGGGTGCCCGATGTGCCCGACGTGGTTCGCATGTACCTGGCCGCCACCGCCGCCGACGCGGTGGGAGGCGACCTGCGCCCATGGCGCACGGTGCTACGCGAGCAGGTGGTGGGGGTGTGGGCGTTCCTCACCGAGGTGCTCGACCTGCAGCACCCGAGTTCGGTCCACGACGGCCCCGGGGCACTGGGCGAGGCGATCCTGCACCGTCGCTGACGAGGTGCTGGGCGATGTGACACAGATCATCCGGCACTGGCGGCGGCACGGTTGGGGCGCCGACCCGGTGCGCCACTAACTTCCTCGACAGCAGTGGCCGGCATCGGGGTCGGTCACAGGCCTCACAGGGGAGACCGCCATGACCGTCACCGAAGCCGCCCTCACCGCCGACGAACAGCGGGTCAGCGATCTCGTCGACCAGTTGTTGGCCGAGTTCCCGCCCAAGAGCGTCAGCCCGGTCGAGTTCCTCGGCGCACAGTTCGACAAGGGCCTCGCCTGGGTGCACTTTCCCGAGGGCCATGGTGGCCTCGGTCTGAACCCCAAGCTGCAGAAGCTCGTCAACGAGCGCATCTACGCCGAGGGTGCGCCGAACCCGATGTACCGCAACCCGATCGGTCACGGCATGTGCGGCCCCACCGTGGTGGTGTGGGGCAGCGAGGAGCAGAAGCAGCGCTACCTCCGCCCGCTGTTCACCGGTGAAGAGGTGTGGTGCCAGTTGTTCAGCGAGCCCGGTTCGGGCAGCGACTTCGCCGGCCTGTCGTCGAAGGGCGTGCGCGACGGCGACGAGTGGATCGTCAACGGCCAGAAGGTGTGGACCACGCTGGCCCACCTGTCGCGCTGGGGTCTGCTCGTGGTGCGAACCGACGCCGAGGCCGTGAAGCACGCCGGTCTCACCGCCTTCGTTGTCGACATGCAGGCACCGGGCGTGGAGGTGCGTCCGCTGCGTCAGATGACCGGCGAGGCCGAGTTCAACGAGGTGTACTTCACCGACGTGCGCATCCCGAACGCCGAGATGCTCGGCAACCCCGGCGACGGCTGGCGCGTGTCGCTCACCACGCTGATGAACGAGCGTGTGTCCATCGGCGGCACCATCCCGCAGAAGGGTTCGGGCACCATCCAGGCGCTCACCAGCACCTGGGCCAAGCTGCCCGCCGAGCGCCAGGACGCTGCTACCCGCGACGATGTGATGAAGCTGTGGAGCCGCGCCGAGGTGCTGCGTCTCACCAACATCCGCGCCAACCAGATGCGCAAGATGGGCGACCCGGGCCCCGAGGGCAGCATCGGCAAGATGGCCAGCGCCAACCTCAACAAGGACATCTACGCGAAGGTGATGGACCTCCTCGGTGCCGACGGCATGTTGTACGGCAGCTACGAGATGGTGCGTCCCGAGACGGCCATGGGTTTCGACACGATGCAGAAGGCGTTCCTGCGCAGCCGGGCCAACTCCATCGAGGGCGGCACCACCGAGGTGATGCTGAACATCCTCGGCGAGCGCGTGCTCGGCCTGCCCGGCGACGTGCGCGTCGACCGCGACGTGCCGTGGAGCAAGGTTCCCCGCAACTGATCCGGTAGGCCGATCGGGTGGGCCCGATCGGCTGGTCGGGGTGTCAGCCCTGGCCGGTCTGCAGCAGCAGGCCCAGGAACATCGCCCCCAGCGAGGCGAGCAGACCGATCGCGCCACCGAGCGCGATGGCCAGTTTCGTGCGTCCGATCGAGTGGATCGCGGTGGCGGCACCAGCTGCGATGGCGAGCACGATCTTCACCAGCACCGTCGCCTGGTAGGCGGTGCTGGTCTCGCCGATGTCGACAGCGGCCAGGTTCCAGGCGCCGGTGACCACCAGCACGATGAAGGCCGGCCACGCCAGGCGGGCGAAGGCACGGGCCACGGGCTTGAGCGCCTCGGGCGCTGCAGCGCGCACCGTGGGAACCAGACCGGCAAGGGTGAGTTGACCTCCAACCCACACCGCCGCGGCGAGCGCGTGCAGGAACAGGCGGATCGTGGTGGCGGTGGGCGAGAGCATGGCGTCACCCTAGGCGGCGACTCACGTGGTGCAGGAGTGACCGCTCGAGCAGAGACGGGTCAGCCGTCGAGGGCGCGCAGCACGGTGCTGGCAGCGAGGGCGCGGTCGTCGGATCGGGCGGGGCGACCCGTGGGCCCACCCAGCAGCACGGTGGCGGCGGTGCCGATCGCGGCCTGGAGTTCGCGAATGCTTCGAGGTGGCGGGAAGTACTCGTCCTCATCGGTGACATGCACCCGTTCGATGCCAAGCCGCGGCGCCAGACGGGTGAGCACCTCGTCGACGAGCTCCTCGGGAGCCGACGCACCGGCCGTGACCCCGACGGTGCCAGTGAGGTCGTCGGGCAGTTCGTCGGCACGGTTCACCCGGAACACCCGCTCGGCACCGGCGGCGACCGCCAGCTTCTCGAGTGCCCGGGTGTTCGACGAGTTGGCCGAACCGATGACCACGATGGTGGGGCAGCGCGAGGCCATGGCCATGAGCGCCGACTGGCGGTTGGTGGTGGCGAAGCAGAGGTCGCTGCGGCCCGGCATCCAGGCGCTGGGATACTTCACCTGCACGGCTTCGGCCACATCGTGCCAGTCGCGGTGCGACAGGGTGGTCTGGGCCAGCAGCGCCACCGGCTCGTCGAACAGCGGCAGGGCGTCGACCTCGGCAACCGACTCGACCCGGCTGATCGACTGCGGGGCGACAGCCATGGTGCCCACCGCCTCCTCGTGGCCCTCGTGGCCGACATAGACGATGCGGAACCCCTTGCCGGCGCGCACCTTCACCTCGTGGTGCACCTTGGTGACGAGCGGGCACACGGCGTCGACCACATAACTGCCGCGGGCCTTGGCGGCGGCGACCACCTCGGGCGCCGATCCGTGGGCCGACAGCATGATGGGGCTGCCCTCGGGCACCTCGGCGATGTCGTCGACGAAGACCACGCCCAGCTGCTCGAACCGATCGACGACGATGCGGTTGTGCACGATCTCGTGGTAGCAGTACACCGGCGCCGGGAACGACCGCACCATCCACGCCAGCGCCTTGATGGCCATTTCGACGCCAGCGCAGAATCCTCGCGGTTCTGCGAGCAGCACCCGGTCGACGTCCACGGGTGCAGACTACCGGTGGCTGCCCGCCGGTAGCGTTGGCAACCGTGTCCGCACCGGTGATCGTGAGCGTGGCGGCGGGCTCTGCCGCCGAGTCGGCTGGGTTGTGCCCCGGCGACGAAGTGCTGTCCGTGAACGGCATCGTCCCGCGCGACATCATCGAGTGGCGCCTCGCCGTCGACGAGACCGAGGTCGACCTCGAAGTGCGCCGGAACGGCATCGAGCAGGTGGTGCAGGTGGTGCGTCGAGCCGACCAACCCTTCGGCGCCGAGGTCTCGAGTGCAGTGTTCGACCGGGTGCGCACCTGCGACAACCACTGCGAGTTCTGCTTCATCTACCAGTTGCCCAAGGGCATGCGTCGCAGCCTGTACCTGAAAGACGACGACTACCGGCTCAGCTTCCTGTACGGCAACTTCACCACCCTCACCCGCTTCACCGAGGCCGACCTCGAACGGGTGATCACCGAACGCCTGTCGCCGCTGCACGTGAGCATCCACGCCACCGACCCCGAATTGCGGGCACGCATGCTGAAGAACCCGCGGGGAGCGATGAGCCTGCGCTGGTTGCGGGCGTTGCTCGATCACGGCATCGAGGTGCGCGGTCAGGTGGTGCTGTGCCCCGGCGTGAACGACGGGGCAGCGCTCGACCGCACCTTCGCCGACGTGCTCGACCAGTACCCCGAGCTCGCCTCGCTGGCCGTGGTGCCGCTGGGCCTCAGCCGGTTCAACACCGAGTCGGCCATGCGCCTTCACACCCGTGCCGAGGCCGAAGCCGTGCTCGACGCGGTGCACGACTGGCAGGACGTCTTCCTCGCCACGTTGGGCCGCCGGATGGTGTTCGCCGCCGACGAGTACTACCTGCTCGCCGACCGGCCGTTCCCGTCTGCCGAACAGTACGAGGGCTTCCCCATGCATGAGGACGGCATCGGGATGGCGCGCACCTTCGAACTCGAGTTCCTCGGCAGGGCGGCCGTCGCCACCGGACCCACCGCCGGATTCTTCGCCGCGGTCGACATGCCGCCCAACCCGGCCGCATACACCGGCCTGCGGGCGCGCCAGAGCGGACCGCTGCTGTCGCTCCGGCCGCGGGCCTCGGCGCCTGTGGGGGTGCTCACCGGCGAACTGGGCGCGGCGGTACTGGCGCCTCTGCTCGCCACGCTGCAGCGCGACGATGTGCGCCTCGTGCCCGTGCGCAACGACTTTTTCGGCGGCAACACGGGTGTCACGGGGTTGATGGTGGGTGCCGACGTGTCGCGCGTGCTGGCCGGTGAACCCCTCGGCCACCGCTATCTGCTGCCCGACGTCTGTCTGTCGGAGGGTCGCTTCCTCGACGGTGTCACGGTCGACGAACTGCCCCGCCCCGTGGAGGTGGTGCCCACCGATGGCATCGCCCTGCGGCGGGCCCTGGAAGGTGAGCCATGAGCAACGAACGCACCCGTCCCGACGACGGCCGACTGGCGGCGGTGGTGGTGGTCGGCCGCCCCAACGTCGGGAAGAGCACCCTGTTCAACCGCATCATCGGGTCGCAGGAGGCCATCGTCGAAGACCGGCCCGGGGTCACCCGCGACCGGCACGAGAGCGAGGCCGAGTGGCTCGGCAACCGGTTCGCTCTGGTCGACACCGGCGGCTGGATGCCGCAGGGCAACGAGCTGGAGGAGAAGGTGAGCCGCCAGGTGGAGGCTGCGGTGCGTGCCGCCGACCTCGTGCTGTTCGTGGTCGACGCCTCGGTGGGTGTCACCGACGACGACAGCGCCATCGCCACCTGGCTGCGTCGCACCGGCCGCCCCATCCTCGTGGTGGCCAACAAGGCCGACAACGACCGCCGCGAGGCCGACCGCTGGGAGTTCCTGTCGCTCGGCCTCGGCGACCCGGTGCCCGTCAGCGCGCTGCACGGTCGCCGCGCCGGCGACCTGCTCGACGAGGTCGTGTCTCGTCTTCCCGCCGAGCGGCTCGGCCGCGACGACGAGCCCTCCGACGAGTGGGGCGCGTCCGACACCGACCTGCCGCTCGGTGAGCAGGCACCACCCCGTGTGGCCATCGTCGGCCGTCCGAACGTGGGCAAGAGCACGCTGTTCAACCGCCTCGTCGGCGAGGACCGTTCGGTCGTGCACGACATGGCGGGCACCACCCGCGACGCCATCGACACCCTCGTCGACACGCCCGACGGTCCCATCGTGTTCGTCGACACCGCAGGGATGCGCAAGCGCGGCAAGATCGACGACTCGGCCGAGTACTACTCGCTGGTGCGGGCGCTGCGGGCCATCGACGACGCCGACATCGCCCTGCTCGTCATCGACGCCACCGAGGGTGTCACCGGCCAGGATCAGCGCCTCGCCGAGCGGGTCGACGCCTCGGGTTGCCCGATCATGGTGATGCTGAACAAGTGGGACCTCATCGACGACCCCGAACAGCGTCTCGAGGTGAAGGCCCAGGTGGCCCGTAAGTTGGGGTTCGTCGGCGACGCACCCATCCTCACCATCTCGGCGCTCAGCGGCAAGGGTGTGCACAAGTTGCGCCCTGTGCTGCAGGACGCCATCGTCCAGTACCACCGCCGAGTACCCACCCGCGATGTCAACAAGGTCATCGCTGCCGCCCAGCAGCGCCAGCCGGCCGGGCACGGGGTGAAGGTGCTGTACGCCATGCAGGGGGCCACCGATCCGCCCACATTCACCCTGTTCGTGAACCGCGACCTGCCGCCGTCGTACCTGCGCTACCTCGAACGCAGCATCAAAGAGGCATTCGACTTCGGTGCCTCGCCCATCAAGCTGCGGGTGCGCAAGCGCACCGACTGAGGAGCCGACGATGCCCTTCTGTGAAGACTGCGCCAAGTACTGGGCACCTTCCGCCATGAACGACGACGGCTCGTGCCCCACCTGCGGTCGGATTCTCGAGGCCCCCCGGGCGGCGTCGACCGTCACGGCGAAGAACGTCGATGTGAGGAAGCTCGCAGCCGGCGGTGAAGGCGGAGAGGTCGACGACGCCAGTGCTCCCTGGCATTTCAAGCTGCTGATGGTGCTGCTGGTCGCATATCTGGGCTGGCGGTTGGTGCAACTCTTCGTGTGACAGCACCGCACGTGGTGGCTTCCGGAGTCGTCCGCTAGGCTTGCCGCTCTGTCACGGGCTGTAGCGCAGCTTGGTTAGCGCACTTGTCTGGGGGACAAGGGGTCGGGAGTTCAAATCTCCCCAGCCCGACGGATGGAATACCTGGTCAGAGCCGGTCCGCAAGGGCCGGCTCTCGCCGTTGCGGCACCATGCTCGGCTGCCTTCAGGTTGCGTGCAGGCGACCAGGGGTCTCCATCGGGGGAGCGACGCGTTGCGTGGTGCACCAGCCACGGACAGGGCGGAGCGATCAAGAAGTTGTCAGGAAACCGTCAAGACGCTGGCACGGACAGGGCCTCACTCATACCGTGATCTGGGATGAGGAGCGGTCGTCTGTGTCCCCAACGTCCTGACGGACCGTCACGCGTCGATCGTTCGACGCGTGACCAGGGGGTCTCGCTGGTCGAGGTGGTTGCAGCGACGGCCATGATGGCCATCTTGGTGGTGCCGCTCGCCAACGCAGTCCTGTCGTCGGTACGGGCCTCGTCGCGATCGGTCGAGAACGCAAAGGTCATCACGATCGCCCAGAACGCAGCCGACCGCGTCAACCGAGCCGGGAAGAGCTGCGACTACGCCCAGTACGCACAAGCGGCGGCCACCAACGAGGGTTGGCCGCCCTCGTCGGTCATCGTGGTCCAGGAACACATGGTGCCGGCGAACGTGCCCACGCAGCCAGGTGCATGGGTGAGCGGAGCGTGCGCCGATGCGACGCCGAGTGCGCTGCTGGTGCAGCGCGTGCGGATCACGGTGGTTGGCGAACAGCATGGGATGAGCAGCCTCATCGAGGTGGTGAAGAGCGATGTCTGACCGTCGTCGATCCGTGCAGTCGAGGCATGCCCACCGGCATCCGGACCGCGGATTCACCTTGGTCGAGCTTCTCGTGGCCGTCGTGGTGACCGGAGTTGTCATGTCCTCGCTCGCTGGGTTGACGATGGTGATCATCCGTCAACAGGCAGGCACAGGGAGCCGGCTGGATCTGGCTCGAGCCGAGCAGTCGCTCGGGCTGTGGCTGCCGACCGACCTCGCGTCGGCCGACTCGGTCGACCCATCACCGGGGGCGGCACCGTGTGGTTCACCCTGTCCGCTTGCCGACGCGACGGCGGGGTCGAACGCAGTGATGCTGTCGTGGAAGACCCTCGAGGACGCAGGGCCGCCGGTGGTGGAACGTGAGACCAATGTGTCGTACCGCTACCTGGCGTCAGGGCTGCGGTTCGCGATCGTGCGGGTGCAGTGCGACCGCGTCGGCAACGGTGCCTGGAGCTGCGCCCAGCGAACCGTGCTGAGCGACGCGCCGCCGCCCCCCGATGGCACCACCTTCCAGCCAGGTGTCACGGCGCCCGACTGGGCGATGCAGGTGACCGATCCGCCCGTCGCAGGCGACGGCAGCACCGATCCTGCACTCGACACGGGACGCGGTAAGGGCGCACGACGGGCGATGGTGACGGTTCGCGACACCAGTGGGGTCACGTCGTACAGCGCCACCTATTCGCCGATCGCGATCACCGCGGGCAGCACCAATCGGGTACCCACGCTCGATCCGGGCAGTCTGCAAGGGGCTCCCGGCTTCACCGAGGTGCGGTCGCGCTGCGGCGGCAACTTCGCCGTCGCATTCGACATGTCGAACTCGATCAAGACTGCTGCACCGACGGTTCGTGACGGGGTGAAGGCGCTGATTGAGACCTTTGCGGGCACACCGACCAAGCTGCAGCTGGTCCGCTTCAACACCGGCGGCATGACCCTCGGCGTCTCGGCTCCGTACTGGCAGGTCGAGCAGTGGCAGCCGTACTGGTTCGACATGCTCGACCCCGACGATGTAGCCGAGGCCCTCGGGCTCCTCGATGCCACCAACAGTCCGCTCAGTGGTGGCACGAACTGGGAAGACGCGTTGTTCCGGCTCTTCCGCAACCAGGACGGCAGCGAGCAGGTGGCAATCCCCGACACGCTGGTGTTCTTCACCGATGGTGTGCCCAACTACGACCGGTTGACGTACCTGAGGAATGTCATCGTGCCGTCGGGGCAGAAGGGCAATCTCCGGACCAATTCCGCCAACTCCAACCTGGCCGACCTGTTCGCCGGGAACGACATGGCCCTGTACCCGCCGGCGAAGAACCCCTCGCTGCCCTCGGAGGTTCCCGGAGTTCCGGGCGGTCGGTTGACGGGACAGGGCTTGGAGAACGTGTACGTGCAGGAGGCGTGGGATCGCGCCAACTACATCGCCGAGCAGTACCGCGACACCCGGACGCGTTTCATCGGAATCGGGGTCGGCGATCAGTTCGCAACAGTCGGGAACGGAACCATCGACTATCCGGAGTCGCAGTGGGTGACCGTCGAGAACGGAGCGCTCACCTCTACGTGGACAGAGAACCGCACCATCCTCGCCCGATTGATCAGCAACAGTGACACCGGTGTGCCGGCCGTGGAACTGAACGGCGAATACACCAATGCCGAGACGGCGAACATGTACACGCTGCCTGACTGGACCCGGTTCGGCAAGGCAATGCAGACCATCGCTCTCTCGGAGTGCGGTGGCACGCTGACCGTGCAGACGTTCGAGAACGGGGTCGGCGTTCCCGACGAGTTCCAGTACCAGACGACGTCGGTGGTCGACTCGCTGGGTCAACCGGTACCCAACTCGTCGACCGTGGTCACCACCTCGGGCCAGTTCCCGTCGGGCACGTTCGACCTGAGCATCGTCCGCGGCGACTACGTCGATGTCACCTTGCAGCCGATCAACCTGTCGGGCATCGGCGCGTACGAACCTGCGGCGACGCAGGCCTGGGAGTGCAGCGCGAAGCGAGCGGCGTTGCCCACCACTGAGGCCGAGATCGTCGGGACCTCGTGGACGAGCGTCACCGTGCGGGTTCCTGCCGATGCCGCAGTGTCGTGCCGTTTGAACGTCGCGGAGGTCATGCCATGAACCGCCACGGCCGACGCCCGGAAACCGAGCGCGACGAGGGCTCATTGCTGGTGCTGTGCATGGTGCTGGTCGTGGTGAGCGTCATGGTGGTGATCCCGATCATGGAGTTCGGGATCAGCGTCACGCGCGCCAACCGCGTCGCGAAGTCGAGATCGGTGGCGGCCGAGGCCGTGAAGGGCGGGCTCCGCACAGCCCTCGCCGATCCGAAGTCGCTCTATCGGGCGTGCGGGGGCACGTCCCCGTCGACACCCCTGACATTGGCCGGTCCGGGTCTCAGCACGTCGGTGGCCACCACCTGCGCCAAGATCGGCGAGGCCCAAGCAACCGACAGCGGGAGGTACGCGTCTGCGACGACGATGATGGGCGCAGCCGTCCCGGCCGAGGCGGGCAGGCAGTACCCGGGATCGGGCGCGACGGCGGTCGATGCCTGGCACGCCGCTGTCACTGTCACCCCGGCGAACGACGCGATCTGGTTGCCGCCGATGCCCGAGCGCGTCCAAAACGCGCGACCGGCGACGGGGTGGGCGATGCCGACGACCTTTGGTGCGTGCACAGTGTTCTTCCCCGGCACGTACGACGACCCGGTCTCCATCTCGGGGCCGGGGTCGGTGTACTTCGCATCGGGCATCTACACCTTCGCCGACACGGTCACGATCGCCGGTGATGTCGATGTGGTCGTGGGAGACGGAGCCATCCAAGGTTGTGCCAACGACTATGAAGCGGCCACCTACGCCGTCGACGTACCCGCCCAACACGGGATCAGCGGGCTGGGGGCTACGTTCGTCTTCAGCGGCGCAGGTCGGCTGGCCATCCAGACGCCTCTCGCGGGCGGCACTGTCCGGGTGCGGTTCAACCAGCGTTACGTACCCGAGGCCGCGGTGGCCACGGACTCGAGCGCAGGGATCTCGGTGATGTCGGCGAATGGGGCGCTCGACCCCGATGCAAACTGGGTGGCCCTCGAGATGCCGGGTGTCATGTCGGTCCCGAAGTCGACGATGCACGGAAGTCAGCAGGCAGGTGGGCTTGCTCCCTCGACGGTGATCGCGCAGAGCCCGCTCCCTGCCGGCGGAGCCCTGGTCGATGTCGATGTCACGGGTGCCCAGGCGGCCGACATCCAGATCCAGGGCTATGTGGTGGTGCCCCAGGGTGCCGTGTCGATCAGGGCCGCAGCGGCGACGAAGACCAACAAGTCGGTGCGGTTCACTGCCGGCGCCACGGCTGCGATGTTCGACCTGAGCGCCGATCGCCCCGAGACCTTCGTGCTCGACATCGTCAACCCTGTCGTGCAGCGCACGTTCAAACTGGTGTCCACTGCCACCGGCGGTACGGCTGTCACATCGACCGCCGTCGTGATCGTGAACCAGAATGGTGCCTATGCCATCAAGTCGTGGACGGTGCAGTAGCCCCGCCGATCGCTGTTCGTCGCCCGAGGGTCGCTGAGATGTGTGGCCGGTTCGTGTCGAGCCAGACGCCCCAGCAGCTCGCCGACTACTTCGGTGCGGCTGTCGACACCGATCCGTTGTCGCCCAGCTACAACGTGGCGCCCACCAACGACATCTACGCCGTGGTGGCCGACCCCGAGGGCGAGCCGGTTGTCCGCTCCTTCCACTGGGGTCTGGTTCCCGTGTGGGCCAAGGACGTGAAGGTGGGCTCGAAGATGATCAATGCGCGGGCCGAGACCTTGGCCGAGAAGCCCTCGTTCAAGTCGCTGTTCAAGAGCCGTCGCCTCATCGTGCCGATGGACGGGTTCTACGAATGGAAGGCGGTGCCGGGCCAGAAGGCGAAGCAGCCGATGTTCATCCATCGCGCCGACGACGAACCGCTGGCCGTGGCGGGTCTGTGGACCGTGTGGCGCGACAAGGCGGCAGGCCCCGACGCTCCGTGGTTGCACAGTTGCACCGTCATCACCGTGGCTGCCAACGACACCATGGCGCCGGTGCACGACCGGATGCCGGCAATCCTGCCGGAGCAGGCATGGGCGGAGTGGCTCGATCCCGACCGGCACGACGTCGCCGAGCTGGCGCACCTGCTGAGCCCGTCACCCAACGATCTGCTGGAACTCGTCGAGGTGTCGACTGCGGTGAACAACGTGCGCAACAAGGGCGCCGAGTTGATCGAACCGCTCGAATCCTGATCGCTGACCGCCGAGCGGCTCAGCCGGCGAGGTGCTCGCGGATCGCCTGCGCGGCGGCTTCGAGGTCGTCGCGGTCGACCGAGCCTGCGGCATTCGAGAAGTCGAGCTGGCGCATGCTGGAGGTGGGCACGACGTGCAGGTGCGTGTGTGGCACCTCGTAGCCGGCGATGATGAGGCCCACCCGCTCGCACGCGAAGGCAGCCTGTTGGGCCCGGCCGATGCGATGGGCGACGGCGAACAGGTGCGCCGCGAGCGACGGCTCGAGATCGACCCAGTGGTCGACCTCGGCGAGCGGTACCACCAGCGCATGCCCGCGGGCGAGCGGGTTGATCGACATGAACACCACGCAGTGCTCGTCGCGGTGCACGAACGTGCCCGGTATGTCGCCGGCGATGATGCGGCTGAAGATGGTGGTCATCAGACGAATCCGCCCGACGCGGCGAACACATCGCCGTTGCAGTACGAGCTCTCGGGGCCCGAGAGGAACCGCACCAGTTCGGCCAGTTCCTCGGCGGTGGCCATTCGGCCGCGCGGGATCTGCATCACGATGCCCGCCATCATCATCGGGTCCATCGGGGCCAGCAGGGGAGTGTCGACCCATCCGGGGCACACAGCGTTCACCCGCACGCCGAACGGAGCGACTTCCTGGCCGACCGACTTGGTGAGGGCGATGATGCCCGCCTTGGCCGTGGCGTAGTGCACGGCGCCGGCCAGTGGGCGCAGGCCGAGTACCGACGAGATGTTGACGATGGCGCCGCTGCGGGCGGGGGTCATGTGGCGCAGTGCGGCACGCGTGCCGTAGAAGGCGCCATAGAGGTGCACGCGGATCATCCGGTCCCAGTCGGCGTCGCTGAGACCCACCGTCGTGTCGGGCGGCACCATCTCGTCGATCTTGCCCTCCATCCGCTTCATCTGGTTCTCGATCGAGCGCGCAGTGCGGGCGGGATCGGGCGGGGGAGCGATGCCGGCGTTGTTGATGAGGATGTCGAGCCGTCCGTGGCGCTCGACGGCCTTGTCGACCTCGGCGTCGAACGCGGCCGCGTCGCACACGTCGAACACCGCCGTGTCGCCGTTCACCTCGATGGCCACCGCGGCCGCGGCATCGGCGCTGAGATCGTTCACCACCACCGTTGCCCCGTCGGCGGCGAGGCGGCGGACGAATGCGGCGCCGAGGCCCGACCCTCCACCGGTGACGAATGCGACCTGGCCTGCGAGTGCCCCCTGTGTCATGCGCCGATCGTAGGTGCTGTGGGCGGTCGCACCCGGCTTGTACGCTGACCGCGATGACCGACACGGCCCCGAACGACATCGGCTCGCGGCGGTATCTCACGGCCCCCAACGCGTTCACGCTGCTGCGGCTGTGTTGCCTGCCGGTGTTCCTGTACCTGCTCTACGGGCGCGACGACCTCGCCGCTGCCGGATGGGTGCTGCTGGCGATCGGTCTCACCGACTGGGTCGACGGCTGGTTGGCGAGGCGTTTCAACCAGGTCAGCGAGTTCGGCAAGATCTTCGACCCGATCGCCGACCGTCTGCTGTTCTTCGTGTCGCTCATCGGCATCATCGCCTATCCCGTCGCCCCGCTGTGGTTCTTCTGGCTGGTGCTCGTCCGCGAGGCCGTGTTCGGTGTCACCGTGGCCGTCGCCACCGTGGCGTTCAAGATGCAGCGCTTCGACGTCACGTACTGGGGCAAGCTCGCGACCTTCTTGTTGATGGGGGCCATTCCGGCATTCGTGGTGGGTGCGTCGACGTTCCCCGTGCACCAGTTCTTCACCTGGCTCGGCTATGCGGTCGGCATCCCCGGCCTGGTGCTCAGCTACTGGACAGCGCTCGCCTACGTGCCCACCATCCGCGACAGTCTCCGAGCAGGGCGCGCCGCGCGCACCGGGCTCTGATGAACACAGCACCCGTTCCCGAGCCCCGAGGAGAGTTCCGATGAAGGCCGTCATCATGGCCGGCGGTGAGGGGACGCGTCTGCGTCCGCTCACCTCGAACGCCCCCAAGCCGATGCTGCCCATCGCCAACCGGCCGATGATGGAGCATGTCATCAACCTGCTCGCCCGGCACGGCTTCGACGAGATCGTCGTGACGGTGGCGTTCCTCGCCAACCACATCAAGACCTATTTCGGCGACGGCAGCGAGTTCGGTGTCACCATCCGGTACGCCGACGAACCCGTGCCGCTGGGTACGGCCGGCAGTGTGGGTAACGCCCGCGAATTCCTCGACGACACCTTCCTCGTCATCTCCGGCGACGTGCTCACCGACATCGACCTCACCAAGGTGCTCGAGTTCCACCGCGAACACCAGGCCATGGCCACGATCGGCCTCACCGCGGTCGACAACCCGCTCGAGTTCGGCATCGTCATCACCCGCGACGACGGCACGATCGAGCGGTTCCTCGAGAAGCCCACCTGGGGTCAGGTGTTCAGCGACACCATCAACACCGGTATCTACGTGCTCGAACCGTCGATCTTCGACTTCATCCCGAGTGGCCGCAGTGTCGACTTCTCCGGTGAGGTGTTCCCCGCCCTGCTCGAGGCCGGCAAGCCGCTGTTCGGGGCAGTGGTGGAGGGCTACTGGGAAGACGTCGGCACGCTCGAGGCCTATCTGTCGGCACACAAGGACGTGCTCGACCAGAAGGTCGATGTCGACATCCCCGGCTTCCGGGTGAACGACGGTGTGTGGCTGGGGGAGGGGGCCGAGGTGTCGCCCGACGCCGAGGTGCAAGCGCCGTGCGTCATCGGCGCGGGGTGTTCGGTCGAGGCCGGCTGCCGGGTGGGCGAGTACACCGTGCTGGGCTCGAACGTGCGTCTGCTGGCCGATGCGCAGATCGACCGCTCGGTGGTGCACGACAACGTGTACGTCGGCGCCCGGTCGCAGGTGCGCGGCGCCATCATCGGTCGCAGCACCAGCATCCGCACCAACGTGCGCATCGACGAGGGCGCGGTGATGGGCGACGAGGTGTTCGTCGGTTCCGACGCAGTCATCACCGGCGACGTGAAGATCTACCCGTTCAAGACCGTCGAGGACGGAGCGGTCGTGAACAGCTCCATCGTCTGGGAGAGCAAGGGCTCGCGCAGTCTGTTCGGACGCGAGGGTGTGAAGGGTCTCGCCAACGTCGACGTCACCCCCGAGATGGCGGTGCGCGTGGCCATGGCGTACGGCACCGCGCTGCGCAAGGGCACCACGGTGGTCACCTCACGCGACTCGAGCCGCGCGGCGCGCATGTTGAAGCGGGCGATGATGGCCGGGCTGAATGCGGCTGGTGTCGACGTGCTCGACCTCGAGGTGGCCAGTGTGCCCGTCACCCGGTTCCTGGTGCGATCGCCGCGTGCCTTCGGTGGCGTCACCGTGCGGCTCCATCACAACGATCCCGACCGCGTGGTCGTGCGGTTCTTCGACACTGCGGGCACCGACATCACCGAAGACGCCCAGCGCAAGATCGAGCGGTTGTTCCAACGTGAAGACAGCCGTCGAGCACTGGCCGAGGAGATCGGCGACATCCAGTTCCCACCGCGAGCGCTCGAGGAGTACACCGTGGCGCTCGAGGCCACGGTCGAGGCTTCTGCCATCCGGGCATTCGGCTTCAAACTCGTCGTCGACTACTCGTATGGCGCCGCGAGCACCGTCATGCCCACGCTGCTCGGCAAGTTGGGCGCCGACGTGCTGGCCGTGAACCCGTACATCTCCACCGCCGGTCGTGTGGCCTTCGACCCGGAGTCGGCGCTCGAGCGGGTGGCCGGCCTGGTGCGGGCGTCGGGTGCACATCTCGGTGCCGTCATCGACGCCGACGGCGAACGGCTGCGCCTGGTCGACGACCAGGGCCGCGTGCTGTCGAACACCGAGGCGCTGCTCGCCTTCGTCGACCTGGTGTCGGACTACCTGTTGGGCGACACCATCGCCCTGCCCACCAACATCACTCAGCGTGCCACCGACATCGCCGCAGCGCACAACGTGCAGGTGGTGGCCACCAAGTTGTCGACGCCGGCGCTGATGGCAGCCGCCACCGAACCGGCCGTGGGCTTCGCCGCCGACGGTGCCGGTGGGTACATCCTGCCCGGTTTCCTGCCGGCGTTCGATGCTGCGGCCGCACTGTTGAAGATGCTCGACCTGCTGGCCCGCAGCTCGCGTTCGCTCAGCGCAGTGGTCGACGGCCTGCCCAAGGTGCATCTGGTCCACGAGACCGTCGTCACCCCCTGGGACCAGAAGGGCATGGTGATGCGCACTCTGATGGAGATGGGGTCGCGCGACGTCGAACTCGTCGACGGGGTGAAGATCCGACACACCAACGGCTGGATGCTGGCGTTGCCCGACCCCGAAGACCCCGTCACCCACATCTGGGCCGAGGCCAGCACCGACGCCGAGGCACGGCAACTGGCCCAGGAGTACGCCCGGCGCATCCGCCAGCTCCTCCGCTGACGGCGGTGGCCGCAGCACCTGCAGGGCGGCTAGGTTCGCGCTCATGAGTGTTCCCGAGCACCTGCGCTATTCCAGCGACCACGAATGGATCTCCATCGAGGGCACCCGGGCGCGTGTCGGCATCACCGACTACGCCCAGGATGCGCTCGGCGACGTGGTGTTCGTGCAGATCCCGGCTGTCGGGGCCACGGTCACCCTGGGCGACACCATGAGCGAGGTCGAGAGCACCAAGTCGGTCAGCGACATCTACGCCCCGGTCACGGGCACCATCGTGGCGGTGAACGAATTCCTCGCCGACCGTCCCGAGACACTGAACGCCGACCCGTACGGTGAGGGCTGGATCTGCGAGATCGAGATGACGGTGCCCGACCAGTCCGCGGAACTCCTCGACGCGGCTGGATACCGCGCCCTCGTCGAGGGGTAGAGTCGCACCCGTCATGGGGTACGTGTTCTGCAATCAGTGTGGTCATCGGAACCCGACCGAGTCGGTGTTCTGTTCGTCGTGCGGCTCGCTGCTCGACCGACCGGCCGACCAGACGATCACCTTGGCCAAGATCGACCCGCTGCAGGATGCGCCCGGCACAGCCGACGACACCACCGTGCACCTCGGCGATCTGCCCGCGGGTGTCGCCTCGCTCGTCGTGCGCAGCGGCTCGCAGGCAGGCACCTCGTTCGCGCTCCAGGGCCAGGTCACCCGACTGGGCCGACACCCCGACAGCGAGATCATGCTCGACGACATCACGGTGTCGCGGCGCCACGCCGAGATCGTGCGCAACGGCAGCGGGTACGTCATCCGCGACGACGGATCGCTGAACGGCACCTACGTGAACGCCCAGCGGGTCGAGCGGGCAGCGCTCAGCCAGGGCGACGAGATCCAGATCGGCAAGTTCCGGCTCGTGTTCTTCGAACTCGGTCTCGGATCGCCATGAGCGGCAACGCCACCGAGCGGCCCTATCTGTCGATCGGCGAAGTGCTCGGACTGCTGCTCGAAGAGTTCCCCGACGTCACGATCTCCAAGATCCGCTTCCTCGAGAGCCAGGGACTCATCGAGCCCGAACGCACCTCGTCGGGCTATCGCAAGTTCTACGACGCCGACATCGAGCGCCTGCGGGTCATCCTGCGCGAGCAGCGCGAGAACTTCCTGCCGCTGCGCGTCATCCGCGACCGTCTCGAGACCGGTGAGATCGACGATTCGGGTGCCATCCCGGCGCCGGTCGCGGCCTCGAACGGGCAGCCGCGGGGCATCCGCAATGTCGTGGTCGCCGACGACGTGTTCGCGGTGGACGGCCTCGACGACGACCCCACCGGTGCCACGCCACGACGCAGTGCCGCCACGGTGGTGAGCGCTCGCCATCCGGCTGCGCAGGGTCGCCCCCTGGTGGCGGTGCAGACGCCGACCCAGCCTGCGCCGAAGCCCGCTGGTTCGCCGGCAGGCTCCTCTGGCGAGGCGCCGTCCGAGCCACGGGTGTACCTGCGCGCCGAACTGTGCTCGCTGGTGGGAATCACCGCCGGTCAGCTCACCGAGCTCGAGTCGTACGGGCTGGTCACCGGTCGCGGTACCGGCTCGGGTGCCACCTACTCCGAGGCCGATCTCGCGGTGGTCCGGGTTGCGGCCGCGTTCCTCGAACGGGGTATCGACGCCCGCCATCTGCGTGGTTGGCGCCAGGCAGCCGAACGCGAGGTGGGATTGTTCGAACAACGCATCACCCCGCTGCTGCGCCAGCGCAACCCCAAGTCGCGCGCCGAGGCCCGCCAGACGCTGGGCGAGCTCGCCGACCTCGGTGCCGAACTGCGCGGGGCTCTGATGACGTCGTTGCTCCGCCAGTACACCGACGATTGACCATCGCGCAGTACCCCTTGCGGCGCCGAGCCGATACCATCGCTCGCGTGGTCCCCATGGAGCTCGTCGGAGTCAGGGTCGAGGTACCCGCCAACACCCCGGTGGTGGTGCTGCGCGAGCGCGACGATCAGCACCGGGTGTTGCCCATCGTCATCGGCAACCCGGAGGCATCGTCCATCCACGCTGCGATCGAAGGGGTCGAGCCGCCACGGCCGCTCACCCACGACCTGATGGTGACGGTGCTCGACACGCTGCAGGCCACGTTGCAGCACATCGTGGTCACCGAGTTGCGCGATCACATCTACTTCGCCGAGTTGCACCTGCTCGATCAGGCCGGTGTGGCGCATGTGGTGTCGAGTCGGCCCAGCGATGCGGTGGCGCTGGCGGCCCGAGTCGGTTGCCCCATCTACGCCACCGAGGCGTTGTTGGCCGAGGCGGGCCAGACACCAGCGGTCGATGAGGCCGAAGCCATCATCGACGAGTTCCGCGACTTCCTCGACGAACTCGACCCCGACGACTTCCGCAGCGAGTGATCGCGCGTTTCGCGCGATTTATCGCGCGAAGCGTGGTTGACAGCGCGCGCGGTGGTTGCTACCGTCACCCGGCGCCAGGTGACACGGACGTAGTTACGACGGTGTCACCCGGGCCAGGTGCGACCACCACGAGGGCAGATCGACGATGAACGACACGGCCGACCAGCAGGGCTACAGCGGCACGAAGGCGGCGAGCATCGTCGGCATCTCCTACCGACAGCTCGACTACTGGGCACGTACCGACCTGGTGCGTCCTTCGCTCAGCGACGCCAGCGGCAGCGGTTCGCGCCGGCTGTATTCGTACCGCGACCTGCTCGAGCTGCGTGTCATCAAGAGCCTGCTCGACGCGGGCATCAAGCTCGAGTCGGTGCGGCAGGCGTTCCGCTTTCTGCGCGAACACGTCGACTCCGACATCGCTGCGGCCACGCTGGTCATCAGCGGCAGCGATGTGGTGCTGTGCGAGGGCGACATGCTCATCGACGTCGTGCGTCGCGCCGGCCAAGGCGTGCTGAACGTGCTGCCGCTCGGCGGGGTGAAAGACGACCTCGACGCGCAACTCGTGGCGTTTCAGCCCGCACGTCCGATCGACGCCGTTGCGCCCGTCGCACGGGTCGCCAACGGCTGACCGCTGCCGACACCCGCGGTTGCTGGCCGCTAGCGACCGGCGCGCTTGGCCGGTGCTGCCTTCTTGGCCTGACCGGCCTTCTTGGCGGGAGGACCGTTCTTCGCTGCTGGCTCCTTCTTCGTCGGAGCGGCCTTCTTCGCCGGTGCTGCCTTCTTCGCCGAAGTCGTGGCGGGTTGCGGGTCGGAGGCGGCGAACTGGGTGACCCGGCGCACCAGGTCGGCAGCGCCCGAGGCGTTCTCACGCAACGACGACATCGGCTTCAGACCGAACAGACTGGCCGACTCGGCCAACTGGCCGAGCGGCTGGAGTGCCTTACTCAGATCGCCCAGCAGGTCGACGGCGGAACCCATCCGGTCGACGATGGCGTCGCCGGCTTTGAGGGTGCGGGTGACCTGCGGCATGAGCGCGCGGATGGGCGGTTCGACGTCGTCGAGCAGCGTGTTCACCCGCGTCGCGATCTTGTTCATCGACTCCATCGTCGAGTTGAACTGCTGCACCAGACCGAGCAGGTCGTCGACCGCCTTCTGGAACTGGCCGAGGGTCTTGCCTGCCTGGGCGAGGGGGTTCGACTGGCCGAGCAACCCGAGCAGGTCGCCGAGGCCGCCGGCCGCCGAACTGGACGAAGATGAGGTCGACATGTCGGTCACCGTAGCCGTCAGCCCGCCGGGTGCGTGTCGCCCGAGTCGTCGGGCGCTGGGTGAACGACTCGATCGGTGCGCAGTTGCGTACCAGGGGTGGTCGCGCCCTGTGTTCGGTGGCCTGCGCTCAGCGATCGGCGAGGGGGGAGCCGAGGCGGCGGGTGACGGCGGCGCGGATCTGCTCGTCGAAGCTGCGCACGTGGGCCTCCACCAGGTCGGCGGCCCGGTCGGCATCGCCCCCGCGCAGAGCGTCGAGCATCTCGGTGTGCTCGGCCACGGCATCGGCCATGTCGTTCACATCGGCGAGGTACATGTGCCAGAGGCGGTCGCTCTGTGCGTACAACATGTCGAGCGTGTCGGTGAGGAACCGGTTGTCGGCTGCCTCCCACACGATCTCGTGACACTCGCGGTCGATCTCGATCAGTTCGGCGGCGGGCACCCCGGGCCGCTGGGCGCGCTCGAGCGCATCGGCCATGCGATCCCACAGTTCGGGTTTGGCGCGGGCGCAGGCGAGCCGGGTGGCGAACGGCTCGAGCGTGGCGCGCGTCTCGTACAGCAGTGCCAGTTCGGCCACGTCGATGCCCGACACGTACATGCCGCGGCGAGGGATGACGGTGACGAACTGATCGCGCACCAGTCGCTGCAATGCCTCGCGTATAGGGGTGCGGCCCATGCCCAAGTGGGTTTGGAGCTCGTCTTCGCGGATGACGGCACCGGGCGCGAGGTCGAGCCGCACGATCATGTTGCGGATCTCGGTGTACGCGCGTTGGCTGAGAGACATCGGGGCTGTGATATGGTGAAGATATATCAGTCGAGGTGCGGTGACAACCCGCCGCACCGGTCACGCCGGGAGCAGTGATGAGCGAAGTCAGCGGTCAAGTCGTCCCCACCCACGCCAAGGTGGTCGTCATCGGTGCCGGCATCGTCGGCAACTGCCTGGTCGGCCATCTGAGCCGACTGGGCTGGACCGACATGGTGCTCATCGACAAAGGCCCACTGCCCAACCCGGGTGGATCCACGGGGCACGCGTCGAACTTCATCTTCCCGACCGACCACAACAAGGAAATGGCATTCCTCACCGTCGACAGCCAGAACCAGTACATCGACCACGGGATGAACAACACCTGCGGTGGCATCGAGGTGGCCCGCGAACCGCAGCGCATGGAGGAGTTCAAGCGTCGCATGACCTCCGCCAAGGCGTGGGGCATCGACGCCCGCCTGGTCACCCCGGCCGAGATCAAGGAGATGGTGCCGTTCATCAACGAAGACATCCTCCTCGGCGGCTACTACACGCCCAGCGTCTCGGTGGTCGACTCGCTGGCCACCGGCACCCGTATGCGTGAAGAGGCCCAGCAGCAGGGTGCCCTGAAGGTGTTCGCCAACACCGAGGTGTTCTCGCTCGAGACCGAAGAGGTGCCCAACGGCCTGCCGAAGATCAAGGCCGTCGTCACCGACAAGGGCCGCATCGAGGCCGAGCACGTCGTCATCGCCTGCGGTGTGTGGAGCCCGCGCATCGCCGCCATGGCCGGTGCCACCATCCCGCTCACCCCGGCCGTGCACCAGATGGCCGATGTCGGCCCGATCGACATCCTCCAGGAGACCAACAAGGAGTTGGCCTTCCCCATCATCCGCGACATGGACACGTTCTGCTACGAGCGCCAGTCGGCCGGTTCGATGGAGGTGGGCAGCTACGCCCACCGCGCCATCCTGATGCGCCCCGACGACATCCCGTCGAACGAGGAGTCGGCCCTCAGCCCCACCGAACTGCCGCTCACCTACGACGACTTCGACCCGCAGCTCGAGCAGGCCATCGACCTGATGGAGATGCTCGGCGACGCCGAGATCCGCTACGCCATCAACGGCCTGCTCAGCCTCACCCCCGACGCCAACCCGGTGCTCGGCGAGACCGTCGAGGTGCGCAACCTGTGGAGCGCTGCTGCGGTGTGGATCAAGGAGGGCCCCGGCATCGCCCAGCTCGTGGCCGAGTGGATGACCTACGGCTACCCGCACATGTGCGATCCGCACGGTAGCGACATCAGCCGCTTCTACCCTCACGAGAAGACCGAGTGGCACATCAACGCTCGCTGCAACGAGCACTTCAACAAGACCTACGGCATCGTGCACCCGCGCGAGCAGTGGGCCAGCCAGCGTGGCATGCGTCGCAGCCCGTTCTACGCCCGTGAGGAAGCCCTCGGCGCGGTGTTCTTCGACGCCCGCGGCTGGGAGCGCCCGCAGTGGTACGAGAGCAACGCCGGGCTGATGGAGAAGTTCCCCGAGGCCTGCGCACCCCGCACCCACGAGTGGGACGGTCGCTGGTGGAGCCCCATCATCAACGCCGAGCACCTGCAGATGCGCGAGAGCGTGGGCATGGTCGACCTCACGGCCTTCAACGAGTTCGACTTCGAGGGCCCCGGTGCCTGCGACTTCCTGCAGTACATGTGCGTCAACAACGTCGACGTGCCCGTGGGCCGCAGCGTGTACACCCCACTGCTCACCCCGCACGGCGGCTTCCGCGGCGACCTCACCATCCAGCGCCTCGGTACCGATCACTTCCGAGTCATCACCGGTGCGTTCGACGGTGGCCGCGACAACTACTGGTTCCGCAAGTACATGCCCACCGACGGCTCGGTCACCTTCACCGACCGCTCGCAGGGCATCTGCACCGTCGGCGTGTGGGGCCCCAACGCCGTGGCCACGATGAGCAAGATCGTCACCGACCACACCACGGCCCCCTACGACCTGAGCCAGGACGGCTTCCCCTACGGCGCCGTGAAGGACGTGCTCATCGACGGTGTGCCGTGCACGATGTTCCGCATCAGCTACGTCGGCGAGGCGGGCTGGGAGATCTACACCCGCATGGAGCACGGCCTGAAGGTGTGGGACGCCATCGCGGCCGCCGGGCAGGAGTTCGGCATCATCCCCGTCGGCATCGGCGTCTACGCCGTCACCGGCCGCATCGAGAAGGGCTACCGCCTCATGGGCGCCGAGCTCGAGAGCGAGTACAACCCGGTCGAGGCCGGCCTCGCCCGCCCGAAGGTGAAGAGCGCCGACTTCATGGGCAAGGAGGCGTACCTGAAGGCCCGTGAGGAAACCCCCGCCGCCGTCATGTGCACACTCAGCATGGACAGCCAACGCTGCGCCGACGGCTACGACCGGTTCCCCACGGGTGGCAACGAACCCATCCTCACCCTGTCGGGCGAACGCATCGTCGACGCCAAGGGACGTGTCTCGCGGGTCACCACCGCGGGCGCTGGGCCGTCGGTGGGCAAGTACCTGCTGCTGGCCTACCTGCCGCCCGAGCACGCGGTGGAGGGAACCAAGCTGCAGGTGATGTACATGAACGAGATGTATCCCGTCACCGTCGAGCGTGCCAGCGCCACGCCGCTGTTCGACCCCGACGACAGCCGGATGAAGCGCTGACATGCGCGTCCTCGTCTGCGTGAAGCGGGTGCCCGCGCCGGGCGCCAAGATCAACATCACGGCCGACGGCATGGCGGTCGACACCGCGTTCCTCGGGTTCACCACGAGCCCGCACGAGGAGTGCGCGGTGGAAGAGGCCGTGCAGTTGGTCGAGCGCCACGGCGGTGAGGCCACGGTGCTCACCCTCGGCCCGGCCGAAGCCGACGAGCAGCTGCGCTACGCCGCCAGCCTCGGCGTGCAGAAGGCCGTGCTGCTGCCCACCGACGGCAGCGACTGGGACCCCCAGCGCACGGCGAAGGCCATCACCGAGGCCATCCTCGGCATCGAGGCTGCCGAGGGCCCGTTCGACATCGTCCTGTTCGGCAACGAGTCGGCCGATTCCGGTGGCTTCCAGGTGGGTGTGCGGGTGGCCCGGGCGCTCGCCCGGCCGATCGTCAATGGCATCAAGGGCATCGAGGTGGGCGATGGTTCGGTGCGCGCCCGGCGCGAGGCCGAGGCAGGCATGGAGGTGTACGCCCTGCCGATGCCGGTGGTGCTCGGTGTGAAGGAGGGCATCAACCTGCCTCGCTACCCGACGCTGAAGGGGCGCCTGGCCTCGAAGAAGGTCGACGTGGCGCAGGTGGCACCGGCAGGCGAGCCCGGCGGCCAGCGGCTCGTCACCCTGGCCCAGGCCGCGGAACAGGTGAGCAACACCGTCATCCTCGGCAAGGGCCCCGACGCCGCTGCCGCCGTGGTCGACGTGCTGGAAGAACTGGGGTTGCTGAAGTGAACGTCCTCGTCATCGCCGAACACGACCGGGGCGCGCTCGCCCCCGCCACGCTCGAGGCACTTGCCGCAGCCCGTCCGTTGGGCACCGTGCACGTGGCCACGCTGGGCGACGCTGCCGACGGGCTCGTCGACGTGCTGGCGGCGCACGGTGCCGCCCAGGTGCACCAGGTTCACCATGCCCTGTTGGCCGACTACGGCCCCGAGGCCTGGGGCGATGCTGTGGCCCAGTTGGTGTGGTCGCTGAACCCCGAGGTGGTGTTGGCTTGCGGCACCGATCGAGGCAACGAGGTGATGGCGCATCTGGCCGCCATCACCGATCTGCCGTTCGTGGCCAACTGCCTCGAGGTGCGTCCCGGCGACGCCACGTGGTCGATCACCCGTGTGCGCTGGGGTGGTTCGCTGCTCGAGCAGTGCGAGCTCAGCGCGGGTCGCAAACTCGTGTCGGTGGCGCATCACGCATTCGAAGCGTCCGAAGCGCCGGTGTCGGCTGTGGCCACCACCGAGTTCGTTCCCGAACTCGACTCGTCGCTGGCTCGCACGGTGGTGGCCGAACGCGTCGAGCGTGCCGCCGGCGTCACCTTGGCCACCTCGCCGGTGGTGGTGGGTGGCGGTCGCGGTGTCGGTTCGCCCGAGGGGTTCGCCCCGCTCGAGGAATTGGCCGGCCTGCTGGGCGGGGTGGTGGGCTGCTCGCGTGCGGTCACCAACAACGGCTGGCGCAACCACACCGACCAGGTCGGCCAGACGGGCACCCGCATTGCTCCCGACCTGTACTTCGCGTGCGGCATCTCGGGTGCCATCCAGCACTGGGTGGGCGCGATGGCGTCGAAGAAGATCCTCGCCATCAACACCGATGCCGAGGCCAACATGGTCACCAAGGCCGACTACGCAGTCATCGGCGATCTCCATCAGGTCATCCCGGCCATCAGCGCCGAGATCCGTCGCCGCCGCGGCTGACGGTGGTTGACTGATCGGGTGAGTTCCGCACCCGTCACCGAATCGGTCGCGCCCCAGTCGCAGCGGCGTTCGTTGATGCTGGCCACCTGGGGCCTCATGGCCGCGGTGGGCATGGTGCTGCTGTCAGGCGGCATGTTCAGCACCCTGCTCGGTGTACGCGCCGAGTTGGAGGGTCTGCCCACGGTGCTCAGCGGCGCCATCAGCGGCGCCTACTACGCAGGCTTCCTGGTGGGGTCCCGCTTCGCGTTGCGGGCGTTGGGCAAGGTGGGCCACATCCGGGTGTTCGCCGCGCTCACGGCCATGTTGTCGGCAGCCGTGCTGGGCATCGGCCTGCTCGACCTGCCGGTGCTGTGGTTGCTGCTGCGGGCGGTCACCGGCCTGTGCTTCGCCGGGGTGTACGTGGTGGCCGAGTCGTGGTTGAACGGCTTGGCGAGCAACGAGTTCCGCGGTCGCTTGCTGGCCACCTATGCGGTCATCGTCGCGGCGAGTTACGGCGTGGGCCAGCTGGCGGTGTTCGACTTCGACGCCCGTGCGCTCAGCGGCTACGCCATCGCTGCTGTGGTCGCCTCGTTGGCCGTTGTGCCGGTGGCCATGTCGGAGCAGGCGACGGTGCCCGAGGCGCAAGAGCACATCCGGTTGTCGATGCGCGAACTCGCCCGCATCGTGCCCACGGGCATGGCCACCAACCTGCTGGTCGGCCTGGCACACGGTTCGATGATGGGCATGGCCGCCGTCTACGCCACCCGCGAGGGCCTCAGCGTGGGCCGTACCGGCCTGTTGCTCGCGGCGCTGCAGCTGGGCGGCATGGTGATGACGTTCCCGGTGTCGGCCGCGTCCGACGAGATCGACCGCCGCGTGGTGGGTGTCGTGGCCTGCCTGGGGGCCATGGCCGCCGGCGGGTTGTTGCTGCTCGGTCCGGCATCGAGCCCGATGGCCGTCGTGCTCATGATCGTCGTCGGAGGGTTCAGCTATCCGCTCTACTCGATCGCCTCGGCGTACACCAACGACTGGCTCGACCCCGAACAACTCAGTGCCGCGGCCAGTCAACTCGTCACGCTCTACGGCATCGGGGCGATGATCGGCCCGTTCGTCGGTGCAGCGTTCATCGACGTGCTCGGCACGCAGGGCTACCTGTGGTCCATCATCGTGCTGCACGGGGTGATCGCCGTGTTCCTTGCGTATCGCATCCGTGCCTGGCACGCCCCGCTCACGTCGCGTCCGTGGAGCGAGGCCTCGGTGCCGGCTCGGGCGTTCTTCGTGCCCGCCAACATCGTGTCGATGGGCATCCACCGTCGCCGCCGTCGCCCCCACCCCTAGCCCCACACCTCGCAGCGTTTGTGAGCTGCCCCCTGTTGGCCAGGGTTCCGCTCACAAACGCAGGCTGCGGGCGGGCACCACGATGCTGCGTTTGTGAGTGCAACCCTGCGATACCCGGGCCTGCTCACAAACGCAGGGATTGGGGCGGGATCAGCCGAGGCGGGCGAGCTGGGCCTGCTGCCACTGGGCGGTGGCGTCGACGTTGTTGAACGTGAACACGTGCAGACCCTCGATGCCCAACTCGGTGCCGGCCTTGCTGAGCGGGGCGATGAGCTTGGTGGGGTCGTAGCCGCCGGGGGTGAAGAAGCGGCCCATGATGCCCTTGTTCTTCTTCACGTAGCGCACCGACGAGCCGATGCCCAGCCGCACGCTCATGGTGATGAGCTTGGTGCGGTCGATCACGCCCGGCACACCGATGTGCACGGGCAGGGTGAGGCCGGCCTTGCGCTCGGCAGCGAGCCAGCGCTTGATCTGGTCGGCGTCGAAGCACATCTGCGTGCTGGCGAAGCCCTCCACACCTGCTTCGGCGAGCAGGGCCTGCTTGGCGTGCAGCGCCTCGTGCATCAACGACGGGTCGAACATCGCATGGCCGTCGGGGTACGACGTGACGCCGATGCGGGTGACGCCCGAGTCGGTGCCGAGGAAGTCGCGCAACCAGCCGACTGCACCCTCGTAGGGGCCGGCGGCTTCGGGGGCATCGCCTGCGACCAGGAAGATCTCGGTGAGGCCATTGGCCTTGCACCAGGCCGCCAGCTCGGCGACGTGGTCGGGACCGGTGGTGAGGCGGGCCGAGAAGTGCGGCACGGCAAGATGCCCCTTCGCCTGCAGACGCAGGGTGAGCTCCTGGGTGGCAGCGATGCCCTTGGCCGGTGAGCAGGTGACCGACACCGAGCACCCGGCGGGCAGGAAGTCGATCTGCGCCTCGAGGTTCTTCATCGGGATGACCTCGTAGCGCGCCTCGGCGACGAGGTGGCGCTGCAGGCTCGAGGGCGACTGGGGAAGCGGGGCGGTCGACATGGGGTTCCTGTTCCGTGTGGGTCGATGCGTGCGGGTGGGAGAGCGGTGCGGGAGAGCGGTGTTCGTCAGGCGAATTCGTCGGGCAGCTCGGCTTTGCGCCGGGCGATGAAGTCGAGCAGTTCGGCATCGATGGCGTCGTCGATGGCGGGCGCCTCGTACTCGGCGAGGCGCCGCTTCCAGAGGGCGTTGGCACGCTGGGCGGCGTCGAGGCCACCTTCTTCGATCCACTGCTCGTAGCTGGCGTTGTCGGCCGTGTCGCTGCGGTAGAAGGCGGTCTCGAAGTTCTGGAGCGTGTGGTTGGTGCCGAGGAAGTGCTGGCCCGGCTCGTTCTCGTGGAACGCCGACATGGCCTGCGCGTTCTCGCTGATGTCGAGCCCACGAGCGAAGGTGGTCATCATGCCGAGTTGGTCGTGGTCGAGGATGAACTTCTCGTAGCCGATGGCCAGGCCACCCTCCAGCCAGCCGGCGGCGTGGAGCACGAAGTTCACCCCACCCATCACCGTGGGCAGCAGCGTGGCGGCGCTCTCGTAAGCGGCCTGTGCGTCGGGCAGCTTCGATGCCGTGAGCGACCCGCCGGATCGGAAGGGCACACCGAGGCGGCGGGCCAGCGCAGCCATGGTGTACAGCACGATGGCGGGCTCGGGGGTGCCGAACGTGGGGGCACCGGTCTGCATGCTCATCGAGCTGGCGAACGACCCGAGGATGACCGGTGCGCCGGGCCGGATGAGTTGCGTGAACGTCATCCCTGCGAGCGCCTCGGCCAGGGTCTGGGCGCACACACCGGCCGAGGTGCTGGGCGCCATCGCCCCGGCCAGGATGAACGGGGTGATGATGGTGGCCTGGTTGTTGCGGGCGTAGCACTCGGCGGCCGCCAGCATCGTGCCGTCCCACACCAGCGGCGACGAGGCGTTGATGAGGCTGGTCATCACCGTGCGATCGCGCAGGTCGCCACCGAAGGCGATGCGAGCGAGATCCACGCTGTCCTGGGCGCGTTCGCCGGCCGTGACCGACCCCATGAAGGGCTTGTCGCTGAAGCGGATGTGGGCGTACACCATGTCGAGGTGGCGCTTGCTCACAGGCACGTCCACCGGCTCGCACACGGTGCCACCCGAGTGGTGCAGGTAGGGCGAGACGTAGGCGAGCTTCACGAAGTTCTGGAAGTCGGCCAGGGTGGCGTAGCGGCGGCCCTGGTCGAGGTCGTGAACGAACGGCGAGCCGTAGTTCGGGGCGAACACCGTGTGCTTGCCACCGATCTCGACGTTGTTCTCCGGATTGCGTGCGTGCTGGGTGTACTGGGCCGGGGCCGACGCCTGCACGATGCTGCGGCACAGCCCGCGGGGGAAGCGCACCCGGGTGCCCTGCACGTCGGCGCCTGCCGCAGCGAACACCGGCAGCGCCGACGGGTAGTCGCGGATCTCGACACCGATCTCGGAGAGGATCGCCTCGGCGTTGTCCTCGATGATCGCCAGACCCTCCTCGCTGACGATCTCGTAGGGCTGCATCGTGCGGGTGATGTACGTGACGCGCTCGACGGCGTGCGCAGCTCGCATCGCCTGGCGGGCGGCACGGCCCCCGCTGCGGCGCGAGGTGGTGGGCTCACTCATGGTTGGCCTCCTACGGTGACGGTGCTGCTGGTGTCGTCGACGGGTCCGGCGCTCGCGCGGCGGCGACGGCGACCCCGGTCGGCCTGATCGCCACCTGCCGACTCGATGCGCTCGGGCAGGGTGACGACGGCGCCGAGGTGAGGGCTGGGCGCCGTCTTGTGGGGGAAGGCCATCGCCTCGACGAACAGTTGCTGGAACTGCGGCTCGGTGGCGGTCTCGATCTTCACCACGCCACGCACGGCAGTTTCCATCTCGCGCCGGGCGGCGAGCGACAGCAGTGCTCGCGCCGCGCCCACACCGGCGGCGTTGCCGACCGAACGCACCGACTCGACCGGGCAGTCGGGCACGAGGCCCAGCACCAGTGCGTACAGCGGGTCGATGTGCGCACCGAACGCACCGGCCAGACGGATGTCGCGCACCTCGGTGAGACCGGCGTGGCCGATGAGCAGATCGATGCCGGCGCGCAGGGCCGCCTTGGCCAACTGGATGGCCCGCACGTCGTTCTGGGTGATGCTCAGCGTGACCGTATCGGTGTGGTGGACGACATAGCGGAAGGTGCGGCCGTCGGCCACCACCCGCGGCGTGCGCTCGGCGAGCGAGCCCTGCACCACGCCGTCGGTGTCGATGACGCCGGCGAGGTACATCTCGGCGATCACCTCGATGATGCCCGAACCGCAGATGCCCGAGATGTCGAGGTGGGCGACCGACTCGGCGAACTCGGGGTCGTCGCTCCAGAGGTCGCTGCCGATGACCTTGAACCGGGGCTCGAGCGTGACACGGTCGATGCGCACCCGTTCGATGGCGCCGGCGGTGGCGCGCTGTCCGCAGCTCAACTGGGCGCCTTCGAACGCCGGCCCGGTGGGGCTGGATGCGGCGAACTGCCGGATGTGGTCGCCCAGCACGATCTCGGCGTTGGTACCCACATCGACCACCAACTGGGTGGTGGCGGAGCGGTGCGGCCCTTCGGCCAGCACGACGGCGGCGGTGTCGGCGCCGACGTGGCCGGCGATGCACGGGCCCACGTACACGCGGGCGTGGGGGAGTGGCAGATCGAGGTCGAGGGCCGGCAGCTGCACGGCTTCGGCAGTGGCCAGCGTGAAGGGAGCCTGGCCGAGCGGCGTGGGGTCGATACCCAACAGCAGGTGGTGCATGATCGGGTTGCCCACCAACACCACTTCGAGCACGTGGCCGTGGTCGACGCCCGACTGCTCGACGAGTTCGGCGATGAGGTCGACCAGTGCGCCCCGCACCGACTGGGTGAGCTGCTCGTCGCCGCCCGGGTTCATCATCACGTACGACACCCGACTCATCAGGTCTTCGCCGAACCGGATCTGCGGGTTCATCCGCCCGGCCGACGCCAGTACCTCACCGCTGGCCAGGTCGCACAGGTGGCCGGCGATGGTGGTGGAGCCGATGTCGACGGCGATGCCACCGATGCGGTCGACGAAGCCGGGCCACACGGCAACGACCTGGCCGGCTGCGTCGTCGTCGCTGCGGCGAACCGCCACCGTCGCGGCACGGTCCTGGCCGGCGAACGCCCGGTGCACCTGGCGCAGCGCGGCAGGCGAGAGGCGGTCGACGGTGCGCTGGTAGACGGTGGCGAGCTGCTCGATGACGAGGTCGCTCATGCTCTCGGCATCGCCGAGCACACTGGGCGGAAGTTCGATGTAGGCCAGCGACACGGCCGGGTCGAGCACCACATCGTCGAGCGCCAACGCCTTGCGCACGACGGGTCGGTGCACCTGGCTCTCGGGCGGCACGTCGACCACCACGTCGCCGGCCACCAGCGCACAGCAGCCGAGCCGCCGGTCGTCGGCCAGGCCGCGCCGTTCGCGGTAGCGCGCCTCGGTCTCGGTGAACGGGCTGACCGAGGTGGCATCGACGTCGATGGCCCACTTGGCGAAGTTGCCCTCCTCCACCGTCACCTGGCACCGGCCGCAGATACCGCGACCGCCGCACACCGAGTCGAGGTCGACACCCATCTCGCGCGCCGCGGCGAGCAGGGTGGTGCCCGGCTCGGCCTGGCCGACGAGACCTGACGGGGTGAAGACGATGCGCGGCATCAGTGGGTCCTCAGCCGCGGTTGCGGCGGCGGCCGCCCTCGGCGCGTCCCTCGCGGGCTCCACCTGCGGCGTTGGGGTCGCGGTTGGCCTTGATCCAGGCGTAACAGTCGCGGTCGTTGCCCATCAGCACGTCGGCGGCCATGATGGCCGACTTCACTTCGGGGTGCATCGGGTTCATGATGGCCGACGACATCCCGTTCGACATCGCCATCGACAGGAAGGTGCCGGTGATGGCGTTGCGGTTGGGCAGACCGAAGCTCACGTTCGAGGCGCCGCAGGTGGTGTTGACGCCGAGTTCCTCCACCAGCCGGCGCAGCAGCGCGAACACCTGGCGGCCGGCCGTGCCCATGGCACCGATGGGCATCACCAGCGGGTCGACCACCACGTCGTGGGCGGGGATGCCGTAGTCGGCGGCGCGCTGCACGATGCGCTTGGCCACCTCGAACCGCACGTTCGGGTCTTCACTGATGCCGGTCTCGTCGTTGCTGATGGCCACCACGGCGGCGCCGTACTTGGCCACGAGCGGCAGCACGCGGTCCATGACCTCGGCCTCACCGGTGACTGAGTTGACGAGCGCCTTGCCCTTGTACACGGCGAGGCCGGCCTCGAGCGCCTCGATGATCGACGAGTCGATCGACAGCGGCACATCGGTGATCGACTGCACGAGCTGCACGGCGCGGGCCAGCAGCGCCGGCTCGTCGGCCAGCGGGATGCCGGCGTTCACGTCGAGCATCTGCGCCCCGGCCTCCACCTGAGCGAGGGCATCGGCCTCGACCCGGCTGAAGTCGCCGTTCTTCATCTCCTCCGCCAGCAGCTTGCGCCCGGTGGGGTTGATGCGCTCGCCGATCATCACGAACGGGCGGTCGTGTCCGATGACGACCTCTTTCGTGGCGCTGCTGATGATGGTGTCGGTCATGACGTGACGTCCTCTGTCTGGTCGTTCGAGGGGGTGAGTGGGTCCCAGCCACCGTTGGTGACCAGGGTGTTGAGGCGCTCGTTGGTGAACTCGCGCTCGATGTTCTCGGCGGTGGTGGCGACGCATTCGGCCACGTCGCCGACGATGGAGTGGCTGGTGCGCCGCCACTCGCCCACGTACTCCTGGGCGGTCTTCTTGCCGGCCACCATGGCGGCACGGTCGATGGCCTTCTGGAAGCGGTGGGGGAGGATGATCTGGTGGCGCTCGGCGCCGAGGCGCCCGTTCACCTGCGCCGGGATGTCGCGCCACATGATGATGACGAGTTCGTTCACGTTGCGGGGCATGTCAGGCGGCCTCCTCGGCAGGGTGCGGACGCAGCGCGACCGCGACGGAGTGGGTGAACGGCTCGAGGCCGGTGTCGTGGTGCTCGAAGCGCAGACCCAGTCGCTCGGCTGCGGCGCGGCCTGCGGCGAGCACGGTGTCGTCGGCGCGCTGGGTGAGCAGCAGCACGCGGGTGTAGTGCCCGAAGTACGCGTCGCGCAGCTGTGGGTGACGGTCGAGGCCGAGGCCTTCCCACACCAGCGCATCGAAGTGCTTGGCGAGGAAGTCGGTGAGGAAGAACGTGCCGAGCTCGGCCTCGTGCATCGAGGCGAACGTGTCGACGCCAGCGAAGAACGCGTAGCAGTGATCGCCGGGGAGGCGACGGATGTGCGGCATCTCGGCCAGCAGGGCGTCGATGCCACCACCGGTGCCGCAATCGGCGTAGCCCAGCAGCACCGGGCGTGCATCCGGCGTGTCGGCGTTGCGTTCGACCAGCGCGCCACGAACAGCGTCGACGATGCGCTCGGGCCGGTTGTGGAGCGGCGCGGGGAGGTACGCCACATCGACCGCGTCGGTGAGACCGTTCGCAGCGAGCACGGCTCGGAGTTCTGCCACCAGCGCACCGCAGGCCACGATCAGCGGCCGCGACGCCGCCGGTTCGGGCGCGGCGGCGCTCATGACGCGGTCAGACCGACGGGCCGGGGGGCTCGACGCGGCCACGCCGCGCCTGCACGAACGACTTCGCGGTCTCGGCGGCGATGGCTGCGTCGCGGCAGTAGGCGTCGGCGCCGATGGCGGCACCGAACTCTTCGTTCAGGGGGGCGCCTCCGACGAGCACGATGTACTTCTCGCGCAGGCCGCGCTCGACGAGGGTGTCGATGACCACCTTCATGTACGGCATCGTGGTGGTGAGCAGCGCCGACATGCCGAGGATGTCGGGCTTGTGCTCCTCGAGCGCCGCGAGGAACTCGTCGGCGTCGGTGTTGATGCCGAGGTCGACCACTTCGAAGCCGGCGCCTTCGAGCATCATCGCGACGAGGTTCTTGCCGATGTCGTGGATGTCGCCCTTCACCGTCCCGATGACGACCTTGCCGATGGGCTCGGCGCCGGTCTCGGCAAGCAGCGGCCGCAGGATCTCCATGCCGGCCTTCATCGCGTTGGCCGACAGCAGCACTTCGGGCACGAACAAGATGCCGTCGCGGAAGTCGATGCCGACGATGCGCATGCCCTCGACGAGGGCGTCGTTCAGCACCTTGTCGGGGCCCCAGCCACGGTCGAGCAGGATCGTGGTGCCCTCGACGATCTCGGGGCCGAGGCCGTCGTAGAGATCTTCGTGCATCTGCGTGACGAGCTCGTCGTCGGACAGCGTGGCGAGATCGAGGTCGTCATTCGCATCGGTCATGGTGATTCCTTCGCACGTCGGGATCGGTGGGCACGCTCCTGGTACGGAGACTCCCGGGTGTGTTCCACGATGCGGAAACTATCCGCATGGTGAAACGCTAGCAGGTGTGATCGTCCGGATCGAAGCGATCGGTGCACTGTTCGCGAACCGTGGTCGACGGGCCGTTCGGGGTGGCGATCGGTGGGTCAGCGAGCGTCGCGTACTGCGGCGAGATGATCGGCGAATACCGCGGTGTCCATGAGAGAGCGGCACCGCTCGAAGCGCCCGACGGCGTAGGCCCAGAAGTCGTCGGCCGGGTTGTCGTTCACGTGCTGGATCACACCCCACAGCGTCCACAGCAGATCGCAGAGCGCCTTGTACAGCACCATGCGGCCCATCTGCTCGGCGGGCGGTTCGGCACCGAAGTAGCCGCGCAGCAGCGCCGCGTCCTGGTCGGTCGTGAACCCACCCTCCACCGACAGGTCGCCGAGGTCCCACATCGGGTCGTTGTTGCCCGCGTACTCGTAGTCGATCACGTACATGCGCTCGCCCGTGTCGAGGAAGTTCTCGCACAGTGGGTCGCAGTGCGACGGCACCAGGGCGACCGGATGCGCCTCGAGCGCGGCGCGGGCCGCAGCAGCCTGCCGTTCGGCCTCGGCGTAGCCGATTGGCAGCGTGGCACCTTTTGCGGCGAGCAATGCCTTGTACTCGTCGATCATCGGGAACAGCGTGAAGTCGGTGGCAAACGGGGCGGCGGTGGTGTGCAGTCGTCGGAACGCAGCGCCGGCACGCGCCGTGGCGGCGAGGTCGGTGAACCGATCTGCATCCATGGTGACGGCGCCCTCGACGAAACGGGTGACCATCAGTCCGTCGGTGTCGTCGAAGAACACCACCTCGGCGTTCACCCCGGCCGCTGCCGCTGAACGTGCAGCCACGGCCTCGGCGCGGCGATCGATGTACTCGCTGGTGCCGGCCCCGGGGATGCGCAGCACGAACCGCACACCGTCGCGTTCGACGAGGTGGTTCACGTTGGTGAGACCCTTCAGTCGGGTGGTGGGTGAATCGGCGGCGAAACCGGCACGCACGAGTGCGGCGGCGAGTTCGTGGTCGACGGTGCTCATGCCCGCAGTTTCGCGCCCGCCGGGTCGTACAGCGCGCCGTCGTGGCGCACCGCGGGGATGGGTTCGCCGTACACCTCGACCACGAAGTCGGTGCGGTCGGCCAGTTCGACCGGCAGGTACCCGTACACCACGGGCTTGCCCACGGTGGGGCCGAAGTTGGCGGTGGTGGTGAAGCCCACCACGCGGCCGTCGGCGATGATGGCCTCACCGCTCACCGGGTAGGCCATCGACTCGAGCGTGAACGTGCAGAGACGGCGTTGCACGCCTGCCTGCTGCTGCGCCACCAGTGCATCGCGGCCGCAGAAGTCGCCCTTGCCGAGGTCGACGCGCCACGCGAGCCCGGCCTCCCACGGTGTGGTGTCGGGGGTGACGTCGGTGCTCCAGTACACGTAGCCCTTCTCCACCCGCAGCCGGTCGACGGCGCGGTAGCCCACGTCGGCGATGCCGTGCGCCTGGCCCGCCTGCCACAGCACCTCGTACACGTGCGCGGCGTACTCGGTGGGGATGTGCAGTTCCCATCCCAGTTCGCCCGTGTAGCCGATGCGCATCGCCAGCACCGGTGCGGCGCCGATGGTGATCTCTCTCGCCCGGCCGTAGCGGAACGCGGCGTTCGACACGTCGTCCTCACACACCGCCTGCAGCACGTCGCGCGAACGCGGGCCGCACAGGTTGATGACAGCGCGGGCCGAGGTGAGATCGCGCACGATGACCGAGCCGTCGTCGGGCGACTGGCTGCGGATCCAGCCCATGTCGTGTGCACCGAAGGCAGCGCCGGTGACGACGTACCACGAGTCGGGCGCGGTGCGGGCCATGGTGAGGTCGCACTCGATGCCGCCGCGCTCGTTGCACAGCTGCGTGTAGGTGACCGTGCCGACGGGCTTGTCCATGTCGGCCACCGACAGCCACTGCACTGCGGCCAGTGCGCCGGGGCCGGTGATCTCGAACTTGGCGAACGAGGTCTGGTCGATGAGGGCCACGCGCTCGCGCACCACGGCCGCCTCGGCGTTCACGTGGTCGAACCAGTTGGGTGCGCCGAACGACGGCTTGTCGACGGCCTCGACACCCTCGGGTGCGAACCAGTTGGGGCGCTCCCACCCGCCACGACTGCCGAACACGGCGCGCTTCGCGGCGAGCGTGTCGTGCAGCGGGCTGCGCCGTACGCCACGGCTGGTGTGGTGCTCGCTGCCCGGCGCAGCGAGCTTGTAGTGGTGGCCGTACAACTCCACCATGCGCGGCCCGATGAAGTGCCGCGTGGTGTGGTGGAACGAGAAGCGGCGCACGTCGAGCGGCCACAGGTCGAGCGAGGGGCGACCCTCAAGCATCCACTCGGCCATCATCTTGCCCGCGCCGCCACCGGCGGCGATGCCGTACAGGAAGCCGGTGGCGAGGAAGAAGTTGTCGAGTTCGGGGGCGCGGCCCATCACGAAGTCGGCGTCGGCGGTGTAGGGGATGGGGCCGTTGATGAGCGAGCGGATACCTGCCGTCTCGAGCACCGGCGTGCGCTTCACGGCCAGTTCGGCCAGTTGCGCGAAACGGTCGTGGTTCGGCTCGAAGAGCTTGCGCTGGAACGGGTAGGGGATGCCGTCGACGCCGAACGGCACGGTGTCGGGTTCGTAGCCGCCCACCAGCAGGCCGGGGCCGTCGGGCTTGTAGTACACGAGGTGGTCGGGGTCGCGCATCGTGGGCATACGACCCAGTTCGGCGGGCGTGAACTCGCTGATCGGCCCGCTGAGCAGGTACTGGTGCTCGACGGCCACGGCCGGTGCGCGCACACCGGCCAGGCGGGCCACCTCCATGCCCCACATGCCGGCCGCATTCACCACCATCTCGCAGGCGATGTCGCCGCGGGTGGTGTGCACGGTGGTGACCCGGCGCCCGTCGACGGTGATGCGCTCGACGCGGGTTTGCTCGACGATGCGGGCGCCGCGCTGGCGGGCGCCCTTGGCGATGGCCATGGTGACGCTGGCCGGGTCGATGTAGCCGTCGGTGGGCAGGAAGGCCGCGGCGAGCACGTCGACCGTGCTCATCAACGGGAACAGCTCCTGGGCGCGCTGGGCCGAGATCACCTCCATCGGCAGACCGAAGCTCTTCGCCATCGTGGTGAGGCGGCGCAGCTCCATCACCCGCTCGGGCGAGCACGCCAGGCGCAGGCTGCCGGTCTCGTGCCAGTCGACGGCCTGGCCGGTTTCGGCCTCGAGGCCGCGGTACATCTCGACCGACTGCTCGAGCATGCGGGTGGTGTTGCGCGACGAACGCAGCTGGCCCACCAGCCCGGCGGCGTGCCAGGTGGCGCCGTCGGTGAGGTGGTGCTGCTCGATGAGCACCACGTCGGTCTCGCCGTACTTCGTGAGCCAGTAGGCGATGCTGCAGCCGAGGATGCCGCCGCCGATGATGACGATGCGGGCGCTGGTGGGGAGTGTCGGTTCGCTCATCGGTCAGGCCTTCACACGTGCATTGGTCGGGTCGTAGAGGGGTGAGAGGGTGGCCTGCGCGGCGACACGACCGGTGGCCACCTCCAGTTCGTAGGTGCCGGCGAGCACCCAGTCGGCGGTCACCCCGTCGGGGTCGCGCACGTAGCCGAGGCCGATCGAGCGGTCGATCGTGTACCCGAAGCCACCGCTGGTGAGCCAGCCAACCCGCTCGCCGTCGCGGTAGATGGTCTCACGTCCCAGCAGCACCACCGCCGGGTCGACGGTGAAGGTGGTGAGCATCTTGCGCACCCCGTTCGCTCGTTGCGCAGCGATGGCGTCGCGGCCACGGAAGTCGATGTCGGTGCGCGACTTCACGGCCCAGCCGAGGCCGGCCTCGATGGGGGTGTGGTCGGGGCCGATGTCGCTGCCCCAGGCGCGGTAGCCCTTCTCGAGCCGGCAGCTCTCGATGGCGCGATATCCGCCGTGACGCAGGCCGTGCGCTGCGCCCGCCGAGGTGATCATGTCGAACACCGTGGCGGCGTATTCGACCGGTAGGTGCAGTTCCCAGCCAAGTTCGCCCATGTAGGTGATGCGCAGGGCACGCACGGGGCATCCGGCGATGCCGATGGTCTGCATCCTGGCGAACGGGAAGGCCTCGTTGCCCATGTCGGCGCGGGTGACCGACTGCAGGATCGCCCGGGCATTCGGCCCCATCAGGGTGAGCACCGACCAGCCCGAGGTGATGTCGAAGAGCTGCGCGTTCATCCCGGCGGGGATGCTGCGCGCGATCCAGTCGAAGTCGTGGGTGGCGAAGCCGGTGCCGGTGACGAGGTAGTACTCGTCGTGCGCCACCCGGCCGACGGTGAGGTCGGCCTGGATGCCGCCGGCGTCGTCGAGCATCTGGGTGTAGGTGAGCGAGCCCACGGGCTTGCGCACGTTGTTGGCGCAGATCCAGTCGAGCGCAGCACCGGCGTCGGGGCCCTTCAGCGCGAACTTGGCGAACGACGTCTGGTCGATCAACACCGCGGCCTCGCGACACGCCCGGTGTTCGCGGCCCACGGCGGCGAACCAGTTCTGGCGGCCGTAGGTGTAGACGTCGTGCGGGACCTCGCCAGCGGAGGTGTCGGCGAACCAGTTCGGCCGCTCCCAACCGAGCTTCTCGCCGAACACGGCACCCGCGTCGGCGAGGCGGCTGTACAGGGGCGACGTGCGGCACGGGCGGCCGCTGTGGTGCTCTTCGAACGGCCAGGCCATCGTGTAGTGCTTGGCGTAGGCCTCGAGCGTGCGGGTGCGCACCCAGTCGGTGTCGCGGTGCGGCCGCCCGAAGCGGCGCAGGTCGACCACCCACAGGTCGTAGGGCGGGCGGCCGTCGTGCACCCACTGCGCGAGCGCCTGGCCAGCCCCGCCACCGGCTGCGATGCCGAACGCGTTGAACCCGGCCCCGACGTAGAAGTTGGGCAGCTCGGGCGCTTCGCCGAGGATGAAGTTGCCATCGGGGGTGAAGCTCTCGGGTCCGTTGATGAGGGTGCGGATACCGGTCTCGGCCAGCGCGGGCACGCGGCCGATGGCCAGCTCCATGATGGGCGCGAAGTGGTCGTAGTTCTCGGCCAGCAACTGGAACTGGAACGGGCGGGGGATGCCGTCGACCGCCCACGGGATGGGGTTCGGCTCGTAGCCGCCCATCACCAGGCCACCCACCTCCTCCTTGTAGTACGTCAGCCGGTCGGGGTCGCGCAGCGTGGGCAGGGTACGCGGCACCTCGGGGGTGAACTGCTCGGTGATGACGTACTGGTGCTCCACCGACACAAGGGGCACGGCCACGCCCACCGTGGCGGCGAGATCGCGGGTCCACTGGCCGGCGCACACCACCACCTTCTCGCACTCGATGCGGCCCTGATCGGTGACCACGGCTCGCACCACACCGTCCACCACTTCGATGCTCAGCACCTCGGTGTCCTCGCACAGCGTGGCCCCGGCCATGCGGGCGCCACGGGCCAGTGCCATGGTGATGTCGCTGGGGTTGGCCTGGCCGTCGGTGGGCAGGAACGCAGCCCCCACCAGGTCGTCGACCTGCATCAGTGGCCACAGCTCCTGGGCCTCGCGCGGGGTGAGCAGGTGCATCTCGAGACCGAAGCTCTTGGCCGTGGTGGCCTGTCGCTTCACCTCGGTCCAGCGCTCCTCGTTGCAGGCCAGGCGCAGGCCGCCGTTCATCTTCCAGCCGGTTGCCTGGCCGGTCTCGGCCTCGAGGGTCTTGTACAGCTCGACCGAGTTGCCGAGCAGCTGGGTGATGTTGGCGCTGGTGCGCAACTGGCCCACCAGGCCGGCGGCGTGGAACGTGGAGCCGGAGGTGAGCTTGTGCTTCTCGACGAGCACGGTGTCGGTCCAGCCGAGCTTGGCGAGGTGGTACGCGGTGGAGCAGCCGACGATGCCGCCGCCGATCACCACTGCCCGCGCCGAGGTGGGGAGATCTGCCATGGCGCGATCTTCGCGCACGGTCGATGCTGTTCCGACAGAAGTGTTGTTTTGTGTTGGAATGCTCAGATGGCTGTGTACGAGCAGGAAGTGCTGAGCGCTGTCGCCCTGCGCGGCACCATCAGTGTGCGCGAACTGGCGACGCTGCTGCACGTCAGCGAACAGACCGTCCGCAGGGTGGTGAAGCCGTTGGTCGAGCGCGGCGCGATCGACAAGGTGCACGGCGCGATCGTGGGCCGCAGCCACCCGGGTGAGGCTCCGTTCCTCGCGCGCATGGCGGTGCACCAGCGCGAGAAGGTGGCGATCGCCGGTGCGGTCGCCGCGTTGGTGCACGACGGCGACACGGTGGCGCTCGACACCGGCAGCACCACCGGCTTCGTGGCCCAGGCGTTGCGCCAGCACCGTGGGCTGACGGTGGTCACGAACAGCACGTTCATCGCCACCACGCTGGCCACGATCCCCGGCAACCGGGTGCACATGGCGGGCGTCGAACTGCGCAACCACGACGGCGCGTCGTTCGATGCCACGGCGTTCTCCGTGGTGCGCAGCATGAGCGTCCGGGTGGCGATCCTCAGCGCGTCGGCACTCTCGGCGGAGCGCGGCCTGATGGTGAACGAGCGGTGCGAGGCCGAGATGTCGGCCGCGATGGGCGGCATCGCCGAGCGGCGGGTGTTCGCCGTCGACTCGTCGAAGTTCGGGCTCGCCGGGTTGGTGGTGCTGCCGCCGTTGCGAACGGGCGACGTGTTCGTGACCGATCGCGCTCCGGGGCGGGCGGCTCGGTCGGCGCTCGGGCCTGCGGAGATCCGGGTGGTGTAGGGCCTTCGTTACGCTCGCAGTCGTGGAACCCCTCGTACTCGGCCGCGACGCAGTCGACACCGGCACCATCGCCCGCTTCGCCGCTGCACCCACGCGCATGACCCTGCATCCCGATGTCGCTGCTGCGGTGCGAGCCAACGCCGTGGAAGCGAACGCAGCCGCCCTCACCGGCGCCGCGTACGGTCGCACCACCGGCGTGGGAGCCAACCGCGACGTGGCGGCCGACGACAGCGACGACCTGCACGGGATGCGTCTGGTGCGCTCGCACGCCACCGGTGCCGGCACGGTGCTGGGCGCCGAGGTCGGCCGGGCGACGATGTTGATCCGCGCCCATCAACTGGCGGCTCCGGGCTCGGGGCTGCCGCTCGACGTGCTCGAGGCGTTGACGGCCGCGATCAACGACGGCAGGGTGCCCCCGGTGCGCGCCCTCGGTGGCATCGGCACGGGCGACATCGCTGTGCTCGGCGAGGTGGCCCTGTGCCTGCTGGGTGAGCGTCCGTGGCTGGATGGGGAGGTGTGCCCATACCTCGAACACATCGGGGGCAACGCCGCGCTCGCCTTCATGAGTTCCAGCGCGCCCACCCTCGCCGTCGCTGCGCTCGCAGCGGAATCGCTGCGGCGGCTCACCCGTTCTTCGCTGCTGGTGGCGGCGATGGGGTTGGCTGCTGTCCGTGCCAACCCGCAGCAGTGGTCGCATGCAGCCGCCGCCGCCCGTCCCTCCGACGGTGTGGTGGCCGTGGTGTCGCTGCTGCAGCGCACGCTCGAGGCTTCGCAGTGGCATGCTCCCCGCACGCAGGATCCTCTGTCGTGGCGCACGATCCCGTACGTGGCGGGGCCGTTCTGGCAGGCCGTCGACGAGCTCCGCGCCGAGGTCGATGCCTGTGTCGGTGCCCGGGCCGAGAACCCCCGGTTCGTCGACGGCTCGGTGTGGCACCACGGCGCGTTCATGCTCACGAGCCTCGGCCTGCGGCTCGACACCGCCCGGCTCGCGCTCACCCAGTGGACCGCCACCTCGCTGGCCCGGCTGGTGAAGCTGCACGATCCCGCCTACACCGGACAGCATCGATTCCTCGCGTCGGGCCCCGATGGAAGCTCGGGCCACATGGTGCTCGAGTACACCGCCGCCTCGGCGCTCGAGTCGGTGCGCTCGCTGGCCGAGCCGTGCAGCCGCGGCACGGTGACGATCTCGCTCGGCAACGAGGACCACGCATCGTTCGCGAGCCGAGGTGCGGTGGCGGCGATGGAGGCCGTGCGATGCGCCGAGGTGGCCGTGGGCTGCGAGTTGTTGTCGGCGGCTCGGGCGCTCCGTTCGGCCCAGGGCTCGGAGATCGGGGGCGTGACGGTCGGGGGCGTGACGGTCGGGGGCGTGACGGTCGGGGGCCCGCTGGCCACAGTGCTGGATTACTGCTCGGACCTCGGTGAGGTGCCCGACGACCGCCCGTTGATCGACGAGGTGCAGCGGGCTTCGACGGTGCTGCAGGCGCTGTCCGACCTCGCGTGACCCGACTAGAGTCCGGCGGATGGGGGAGACGATGATCTCGGTTCGCGGCCTGTGGAAGGTGTACGGACCCAAGCCCGAGCGGGTCATCGGCTCGCCCGATGCCGACCTGCCGCGGCGCGACCTCGAGGCCAAGACGGGCAACGTCATCGCCATGCGCGACATCGACCTCGACGTCGCCCCCGGTGAGGTGTTCGTGGTGATGGGCCTGTCGGGCAGCGGAAAGAGCACGCTGGTGCGCTGCCTCACCCGCCTCATCGAACCGACTGCTGGGTCGGTGCACATCGCCGGTGTCGACGTGACCGCGGCGAGCGACGAGCAACTCCTCGACATCCGCCGCAACACCGTCAGCATGGTGTTCCAGCACTTCGGCCTGCTGCCGCACCGCACACTCGTCGACAATGTCGCCTTCGGCCTCGAGGTGCGCGGCAACGACAAGGCCGAGCGCCGGGCCAAGGCGGCGGCGCAGCTGGAACTGGTGGGCCTCGGCGGGATGGGCGACTACAGGCCGCACCAGTTGAGCGGTGGCCAGCAGCAGCGCGTCGGCCTGGCCCGTGCGCTCGCAACCGACCCACAGGTGCTGTTGTTCGACGAGCCGTTCTCGGCGCTCGATCCGCTCATCCGTCGCGAGATGCAGGACGAGGTCATCCGCCTGCGCCGCGAGGTGAACAAGACGATGGTGTTCATCACCCACGACCTCTCCGAGGCGCTGCGCATCGGCGACCGCATCGCCATCATGCGCGACGGGCGCTTCGTGCAGGTGGGCACGCCCGCCGAGGTGGTGCTCGACCCTGCCGACGACTACGTGCGCAACTTCGTGCGCGACGTGCCACGGTCGCACGTGGTGCCGGTCGAGGCCGTCATGCGGCCCGCCGGCGACGGACCCTTCGCCGGCGACGTGGCCGCCGACACGAAGGTGCGCGACGTGGTGAGCATGGTTGCCACCACCGACCTGCCGCTGCGGGTGCTCGGCCCGACGGGTGCCGTGGTGGGCGCGGTCAGCCGCAGCGAGGTGCTGGCAGTCATCGCCGGTAGCGAGGTCTGACGTGGCGGTCGCCGCCGTGCCACCGTCGCACTCGACATCGGCATCGCTGCTGTCGCGTCGGTGGGTCGTGCCCACGGTGGTGTTCGCCGCGCTGTTCTCGGCGGCTCTGGTGGCCGAGCCCGACGTGCCGAGTTGGCTCGACATCGGTCTGCAGAAGTGGGTGAAGGACCGCTACCTGTGGACGGTCCAGCACAGCGACAGCTGGATCTTCCGCTACGTCTTCGACCCCATCGGTGACGCGCTCGATTGGGCGGTGCGGCACACGATCGACCTGTTCGAACTGCTGCGCTGGCCCGGCGTCGTTGCTGTGGCAGCAGCGATCGCCTGGCGCACCGGTGGAGTCCGTGCAGCAGTCAGTGCCGGGCTGGCGATGTTCGTCGTCGGTGTGCTCGGCGTGTGGGACCCGGCGATGATCACCCTGGCAGTGATGCTGGTGTCGGTGGTCATCGCCCTCGCGATCGGCATTCCTCTGGGTATCTGGACGGCACGTTCCGATCGAGCCGAACGTGTGCTGCGCGGATTTCTCGACACGGCGCAGGTGATGCCTGCGTTCGTGTACCTCATCCCCATCGTGGTGTTCTTCGGCATCAAGTACCCGCCGGCGGTGGTGGCGACCGTGATCTACGCCGTGCCACCCGCAGTGCGGTTGACGAACCATGGGCTGCGCAACGTGCCGGTGGTGAGCAACGAGGTGGCCGAGTCGTTCGGCTGCACGCCCTGGCAGCAACTGCTGAAGGTGCAACTGCCCATGGCGCGGCGCACCATCCTGCTCGGCCTCAACCAGGTCATCATGATGGCGTTCGGCATCGTGGTCATCGCATCGATCCTCGGCTCAGCCGATCTCGGCGGACTGGTCTTGAAGGGCCTCCAGAAGAACGATGTCGGCGCTGCGTTCGTGCCCGGTCTGGCCATCGTGCTGCTCGCGGTGGCCCTCGACCGGATGTGCACCGGCGAGCGTGGCGTCGCGGCACCCGTCCGCAGGCAGCAGACACTGACCGCTGTGGCGGTGGTCGCCACAGCGGTGGTCGGTGGTCGCCTGTTCGGCCAGGCCACCTTCCCGACGGGGCTCTCGGTCGACATCGCCGACACCGTGAACGACGTCGTCGACTGGTTCCAGGGCGGCTTGCTCGATGTGGCCACAACCATCAACGACTTCCTCGTCACCGACCTGCTCGAGCCGATGCGGTCATTCCTCGTCGACCAACCGTGGCTGGTGATCGTGGTGTTCGTGGCGGTGGTCGCCTACCTGAGCAAGGGGTGGCGTCTCGCCCTGGGCTGCTCGATCTGCCTCATCGCCATCGGGGCGATGGGCGAGGTGCCGGGCGGCGAGGGTGGCCGTACCTCGATGTGGGACCTGGCCATGAACACGCTCAGCCAGGTGCTCGTCGCGATCGTCATCAGCGTGCTCATCGCCCTGCCCCTCGGCGTGTGGGCCGGCCGTTCGACGCGGGTCGAGCGCGCACTGCGCCCACTGCTCGACTTCGCCCAGGTGATGCCGCAATTCGTCTACCTCATCCCGGTGCTGTTCCTGTTCGACCCGGGCCGTGGCGCAGGAGTCGTGGCGTCGGTCATCTACGCCGTTCCACCGTGCATCCGCCTCACCAGCCTCGGGTTGCGTGAGGTGCCGGTGGCGCCGCGTGAGGCGGCCACGTCGTTCGGGGCCACACCGGCGCAGGAACTGCTCAAGGTGCAACTGCCGCTGGCCTTCCGCTCGATCATGCTGGGCATCAACCAGACGATCCTGATGGTGCTGGCCACCGTCATCATCGCTGCACTCGTTGGTGCCGGCGCGCTCGGCCTGGTGTCGTACGAGGCGTTCGCCAAGCCGATCCAGAAGATCGGCTCCGGGGCGGCGGGCGGGTTGAGTATCGTCTTGCTGGCGATCGTGCTCGACCGCATCACCCAGGCCTGGGGAACCAGCCGTCGTGATCGAAACCATCCGTGAACCATCGCACCACCACAACACAGGGGGATACCGAATGACCACCAGACGACGCAGTCTGAAACTCCTGGCGGGCGGCCTTGCGGTCGCTGGCCTGCTGGCCGCCTGCGGCAGCGACGACGAGGCCGCATCCACCACGGCTGCCGCTGCGGAGACCACGGCAGCGGCGGTCGAGACCACGGCCGCTGCCGGTGGCGACACCACCATGCCGGCCGGCGGTGGTGGCGAGGGCATCGTGCTCGCCGCCAACCCGTGGACGGGTTCGGCAGTCAACGCCCACGTCGCCAAGGTCGTGCTCGAGGCCAACGGCACGCCCGTCGAGGTGATCGCCCTCGACGAGAACTCCACCTGGGTGGGCCTCGACGACGGCAGCATCGACGCTGTGCTCGAGGTGTGGCCGTCGGGCCACGCAGCCGACTACGAGACCTACATCACCGGCAAGCAGTCGGTCGTCGACCTCGGCTTGCTCGGGCCCGAGGCGAAGATCGGCTGGTACGTGCCCACGTTCGTCGTCGACGAGCACCCCGAACTGGCCACGTGGGAAGGGTTCCAGGACCCCGAACTGGCCAAGTTGTTCTCCACCGCCGAGTCGGGTGCCGACCTCGGCCAGTTCCTGATGGGCGACCCCAGCTACGTCACCTTCGACGAGCAGATCATCGCCAACCTCGGCCTGCCGCTGAAGTACGTGGTGGCCGGTTCCGAGACGGCGCTCACCACCGCCATCCAGAAGGCGGTCGACGAGAAGACCCCGCTGCTGCTGCAGTTCTGGCAGCCCCACTGGCTGCAGAGCAAGGTGGCCCTCACCGAGGTGAAGCTGCCCGAGGTAACCGATGCGTGCACCGAGTCGGCCGCCGCTGCCGACGGCATGTACGCCTGCGACTACCCGGTCGACAAGCTGTACAAGGCCGCTTCGGCCGGTCTCGAGGCAAAGAACCCCGCTGCGTTCGCGATGCTGTCGAAGTTCCAGCTCACCACCGAGCAGCAGAACGAGATCGCCGCGATGGTCGACAGCGACGGCATGACCCCGCTCGACGCCGCCAAGGCATGGGTCGACGCCAACGCCGACGTGGTCGCCGGCTGGATGGCCTGATCCGACCCGGATCCTGAACCCGTGCGAGGGGGCGGCTGCGGCCGCCCCCTCGTCGCGTCCGGGCTCAGGCGTGCGGTGCCCGGTAGAACTCGGTGTGCTCGGGCGCCAGCGGGGTGTTGCCGAGGATCAGATCGGCGGCCTTCTCGGCCATCATCATCACCGGGGCGTAGATGTTGCCGTTGGTGACGTAGCGCATCGCCGAGGCATCGCACACCCGCACACCCTCCACCCCGTGCACCTTCATGGTCAGCGGGTCGACCACGCTGTCGTCGTCTTCCCGTCCCATGCGGCACGAGCACGAAGGGTGCAGGGCGGTCTCGCCGTCCTTGCGCACCCAGTCGAGGATCTGCTCGTCGCTGGCCACCTGCGGCCCGGGCGAGATCTCGCCACCGTTGTACGGGTCCATCGCAGCCTGGCCGAGGATGGTGCGTGCGGTACGGATGGCCTCGGCCCACTCGCGGCGGTCTTCCGGTGTGGACAGGTAGTTGAACTGGATGGCGGGCTTCGCCGTCGGGTCGGTCGACGTGATCTGCACCGTGCCGCGCGAGTTCGAGTACATCGGCCCGATGTGCACCTGGTAGCCGTGGCCGCCTGCTGGGGCGGTGCCGTCGTAGCGCACGGCGATGGGCAGGAAGTGGAACATCAGGTTCGGGTACGCCACCTCATCGTTGCTGCGCGCGAAGCCGCCCGACTCGAAGTGGTTGCTGGCGCCGGGGCCCTTGCGGAACAGCCATTGCAGGCCGATGAACGGCCGCTTCCAGAGCTTCAGGTTGGGCTGTAGCGACACGGGCTGCTTGCAGGCGTACTGCACGTACACCTCGAGGTGGTCCTGCAGGTGACGGCCGACGGCGGGGAGATCGTGCACGACGGGGATACCGAGCGACTGGAGGTGCTGGGCGTCGCCCACGCCGCTCAGTTGCAGCAACTGGGGCGTGTTGAACGCGCCACCGCAGAGCACCACTTCCTTGGCGTTCACCGTGTGCTTCGTACCGCGCACGCTGTACTCGACGCCGGTGGCGCGGTTGCCGTCGAACAGCACCCGGTGCACCAGGGCGCGGGTGGTGACGGTGAGGTTCGGCCGCTTCATCACCGGGTGCAGGTAGGCGCGGGCAGCGCTGAGACGGCGGCCGCGGTGCACGTTGCGGTCGAACCGCGTGAAGCCCTCCTGGCGGAAGCCGTTCACGTCGGTGGTGCGCGGGTAGCCGGCCTGTTCGGTGGCGGTGAGGAACGCCTCGATCAGCGGGTTGTCGGACGGGCCACGCTCGAGCACGAGTGGTCCGTCACCACCTCGGAAGTCGTCGGCTCCGGCGAGGCAGGTCTCCATCTTCTTGAAGTACGGCAGGCAGTGGGCGTAGTCCCAGGTCTCCATGCCCGGGTCGGCGCCCCAGCGCTCGTAGTCCATTGCGTTGCCGCGCTGGAAGATCATCCCGTTGATGCTGCTCGACCCGCCGAGCACCTTGCCGCGGGCGTGGTACACCTTGCGGCCGTTCATGAACGGCTCGGGCTCGGTCTCGTACTTCCAGTCGTAGAAGCGGCTGCCGATGGGGAACATCAGCGCGGCAGGCATGTGGATGAAGACGTCCCACTTGTAGTCGGGACGGCCTGCCTCGAGCACCAGCACCTTGTGCGCCGGGTCGGCACTCAAGCGGTTGGCGAGCGCGGATCCGGCGGAGCCGCCGCCGACGATGACGTAGTCGTACGTGGTGTTCGTCATGGGTTCCTCGAAAGAGCGGGGGAGGTGGAGGGGGTTGTCAGGATTTCTCGACGGCGGTGCGCAGGCGGTTGGCCGAGGCCACCACGAGCGCGCCCACCTCGTCGGCCGAGCGGGTACCGGGGAAGCGGTGTGCTGGGCCGTGCGAATGGATGGCGGCGATGACATCACCGCGCTGGTTGCGGATCGGAGCCGCCACCGAGTTGGCGCCGTCGGAGAACTCCTCGAACACCCAGGCGTAGCCGGCCTCGCGGATCTCGGCGAGGCGACGGCGGAGGGTTGCCGGGTCGGTGATGGTTCGGCTGGTGAACGCCTGCAGCGGCCCCTTCAGGTAGGCGTCGACGAAGGCCGGTTCGGCCCAGGCGAGGAACACCAGTCCCGACGACACGGCGTGCATCACGATGCGCTCGCCGGTCCAGTCGCGCACCTGCACCTGGTTGTCGGAGTCGGCCTGGTCGACGTAGTGCGCCATGCGGCCGTCGGGCACCGACAGCCCTGCCGCTTCGCCGGTGCGGCGGGCGAGCTCGACCAGGTGGGGGCGAGCTGCGGCCACCAGCGATCGACCGGGCATGACGGC
>JBIIDH010000149.1:0-7088 GCA_044238435.1 Ilumatobacteraceae bacterium
CGCGACGGGGCCGTGCGGGCACCGAGTTCGAGGGGTTCGACGAGGCGCGTCATGCGGTGGGCGACGCTACCGCGGCTCGCTCAGGATTTCGTCGCCGAGAGCTCGTTGCCGGCGAGCAGCCGCTTGATGTTGTCGATGTGGCGCACCATCACCAGCAGGGCCAGGCCCACCACGGCGGCCACTTCCCATCCGGGCCGGCCGCTCACCGCCACGCCCACCGGCAGGCCGATGATGACCGCGAACGATGCGAGCGACGCTTTCTTGGTGGCCTTGCGCACCACGTACCAGAGCACGACCAGCACGGCGAACACCACGGGGTGCAGCACGATGGTGGCGCCACCGAGGGTGGCCACCCCCTTGCCGCCGCGCAAGCCGCGGGTGACCGGGTACATGTGCCCCAGCACCGCGGCGGCCACCAGCAGGTAGGCGCCGGGCCGGGTGTCGAGCATCAAGCCGACTGCAGCCGGGATGGCGCCCTTCAGTGCGTCCATCGCGAACACGGCGATGCCCCACTTCGCACCGAGGGTGCGGGCGATGTTCGATGCGCCGGGGTTGCCCGAGCCGACCGTGGTGATGTCGATGCCCCTGCTGCGCGCCACGAGGATGGCGCTCGGGAAGGTGCCGAGCAGATAGGCCAACGGCACCAGGACGTAGACGATGGTGTTCATGGATCCCCCGCAGGGGACTCTACGCGCAGGAGTCGTTACGCGCCGGCGACGGGCATCGGCTTGCGGCCGATGCTGCGACCGAGCGTGACCGGCTTGGAATGGTCCATGGCGGGCTTCGGGGTGAGGCCCACGTTCACCGTGCGCAGCATCTCGTCGGCCGCGCCGCCCACGCACTCGGGGTCGGGGCCGTCGAGCGGCAGGCCGGTGAAGAACTTGGCCGCCATGCAGCCGCCCTGGCACGCGTCGTAGCTGCCACAGCTGGCGCAGGCGCCCGCCGACTGGGGCTCGCGCAGTTCGCGGAACAGATCGCTGTGCTTCCACACCCGGGCGAAGCCGCCCTCGTCGCGCACCGACCCAGCCTTGAACTGGTCGTGGATGACGAACGGGCAGGCGTACACGTCGCCGATGGGGTCGATGAGGCACACCACCCGGCCGGCGCCGCACATGTTCAACCCGGGCAGTGCCTCGCCGAGCGCGTTGAGGTGGAAGAACGAGTCGCCGGTGAGCACGTTGTCGCCGTGGGCGAGCAGCCAGTTGTAGATCTGGCGTTGCTGGGCGTTGGTGGGGTGCAGGTCGTGCCAGGTGTCGGCGCCGCGGCCGCTGGGCCGCAGCCGGGTGACGCGCAACTGCGCGCCGTAGCTGTCGGCCAACGCCTTGAAGTCGTCGAGCTGGTCGACGTTGTGGCGGGTGACCACGACCGAGATCTTGAACGGACCGTTGCGCTCGACGAAGCCGGCGGCGGCGAGGTTGTCCATCGCCCGGCGGGCCATGTCGTAGCTGCCGGCGCCGCGCACGGCGTCGTTCGTGGCGGCATCGATGCCGTCGAGGCTGATCTGGATGTCGAGGTAGTCCATCGCCGTGAGGCGGCGGGCCTTGTCGGCGTCGATGAACGCGCCGTTGGTGGAGAACTTCACGCCGATGCCACGGCCGATGGAGTACTCGAGCAGTTCGAAGAAGTCGCGGCGCACCATCGGTTCGCCGCCACCGATGTTGATGTAGAAGACCTGCAGGTCGTGCAGCTCGTCGAGCACCCGCTTGGCCTCGGCGGTGGTGAGCTCGCGTGGGTCGCGCTGGCCGCTCGACGACAGGCAGTGCACGCACTGCAGGTTGCATGCGTAGGTGAGCTCCCAGGTGAGGCAGATCGGCGCGTCGAGGCCGGTCTTCAGCTGGCTGACAAGGGATTCGACGCTCATGATTCAGCGCTCACGGACGATCTCCGAGTTCTGCAGGTTGGTGAAGGCAGCGGTGAAGCTGGGCCAGCGCGCCTCGGCCACGCCGCAGGCGCGCAGTGCGTCGGCCAGGCTGGGGTGGTCGGCCAGCACCTTCGCCACGGCCACCATGTCGGGGTGCTTCAGGAAGATGAGGCGGCGGTTGCCGTAGTGGTAGGCGAGCGCGCCGAAGGGTTCGGGTCGCAGCGCTACCTGGGGGTGCAACTCGAGCGGGGTGTCGAGCAACGGGCGCTCAGTAGACGCCGCACATACCATCGATCGAGATCTCCTCGACGAGGAGTTCGTCGTCGACGAGCGTGGCGGCCGGTGTGGTGACCAGGTCGTCGGTGCTACCGACGCTCGTGCTGGTGGTGGCGGGTGCGTCGATCGACTCGTGCTCCATCTTCCGGAGCGTACCTGCAGCGGTGGGCCCCCGCCACCCGGCCGTCGTCGAGGGTCGTTCCGCTGGCACCCACGGGTGTCGCTGTGCCTAGGATCGCCCCACGTATCGATACATGGGGGTTTCGTCGTGAAGACCAAGGCTGCTGTCCTCTGGGAAGTCAACACACCGTGGAGCGTGGAGGAGATCGACCTCGATCCCCCCGGCCCGGGTGAAGTGCTGGTGAAGATCGCCGCCAGCGGCATGTGCCACAGCGACGAGCACCTCGTCACCGGCGACCTGCCGTTCGCACCGCCCATCATCGGTGGCCACGAGGGCGCCGGTGTGGTGCAGGAAGTGGGCGAGGGCGTCAGCTGGCTCGCCCCCGGCGACCACGTCGTGTTCGGGTTCATCCCGTCGTGCGGTCGCTGCGCAAGCTGCTCGACCGGCCACCAGAACCTGTGCGACCTCGGCGCGCTGATGGGTCTCGGCAAGCAGATCGCCGACGGCACCAGCCGCCATCACGCCCGCGGCCAGGACCTGGCGCTGATGTGCATCCTCGGTACCTTCGCCCACCACACCGTGGTGAACGAGGCCAGCTGCATCAAGATCGACAAGGACGTGCCGCTCGACCGTGCCTGTCTGCTCGGGTGCGGTGTGGTCACCGGCTGGGGTTCCAGCGTCTACGCCGCCGAGGTGAAGCCCGGCGACACCGTGGCCGTGGTGGGTGTGGGCGGCATCGGTGCCAACGCCATCCAGGGTGCGAAGCTGGCCGGCGCGAAGCGCATCATCGCCATCGACCCGGTCGAGTTCAAGCGTGAGAAGGCGATGGAGTTCGGTGCCACGCACACGTTCTCGTCGATGGAAGAGGCGCTGCCCGGCATCCAGGAACTCACCTGGGGCACGATGGCCAACAAGGTCATCATGACCATGGGTGTCGGCTCGGGCGAAGTGATCGGGTCGGCCATGGCACTGGCGTCGAAGCGCGGCCGCGTGGTTGTCACCAACATCCACCCCGCGCTCGAGTACAGCGCCTCGATGAGCCTGCTCGACCTCACGCTGATGGAGAAGCAGCTCGTTGGTTCGCTGTTCGGTTCGGGCAACCCCCGCGCCGACATCCCGAAGCTCATCGGTCTGTACCGCGAGGGCCAGCTCGACCTCGACGGCCTCGTCACCAACGAGTACCCGCTCGAAGGTGTGAACGAGGGCTACGACGCGATGCGTGCGGGCACCAACATCCGTGGCGTCCTGAAGTACGACTGACCGGTACCCCGGCAGTGGATTCCCTCGTCGAGCGCCTCCACGGCGCGGTCGTCGGGCGGCGACGCGAGCTCGAACTCGTCGTCGCCGCACTGATGGCCGATCGGCACATCGTGCTCGAAGGCCCTCCCGGCACCGGCAAGAGCACGCTGCTGCGCGCCGTGGCGCACGAACTCGGCATCGGGTTCGAGTTCGTGGAGGGCAACGCCGAGCTCACTCCGGCCCGGCTGGTGGGCCACTTCGACCCGGCCCGCGTGCTCACCGACGGCTACACGCCCGACGTGTTCGTGAACGGGCCGCTGGTGACGGCGATGGTGGACGGGTCGCTGCTGTACGTGGAGGAGATCAACCGCATCCCGGAAGAGACCCTCAACGTGCTCATCACGGTGATGAGCGAGCAGGAACTGCACGTGCCGCGCCTCGGTCGGGTGGCGTGCACGCCCGGCTTCCGGCTGGTGGCAGCGATGAACCCGTTCGACGCCGTGGGCACGGCGCGCATCTCGGGCGCGGTGTACGACCGCATGTGCCGGTTGTCGATGACCTACCAGAGCGCTGCCGAAGAGGTGGCGATCGTCGAGCAGGCGCTGCCCGAACCGCTCGAGGCCGAGTGGGTGGGCAAGGTGGTGGAACTGGTTCGCCGCACCCGCGAGCATGCCGACCTGCGGATGGGTTCGTCGGTGCGCGGTGCCATCGACACCGCCCGGGTGGCGGCCAGCCTGGCGCAAGTACGCGGTCTCACTCCGTACCAACCGAGTGTCGGTCTCGATGCGGCCATCGTTGCGCTGTCGGGCCGAGTGCGGGTGCGCGAGGGTTCGGCCCGCACCAGCGAAGGCATCATCACCGACCTGTGGGAAGAGGTGTTCGGGCGCACCGCAGGTGGTGACGGCGAGGGAAAAGCTGGCGCCCCGACTGGGGCCAACAACTCCCACTGAAGCAGCCGCCCCAAGCCAAGGAGGGTGCGGAGGCCGACGAGGCGGTGCAGCAGGCGCAACGCAAGACCACGTCGCGTCGCGAGCTCGCCCGGAATCCGCGCTTCGAGCAGGTGTCGCCCGAGGTGGGCGAACTCGACGAGGCGGCGGTCGACGAGGCGATGGCCGACGACCCCGACGACACGATGGCGATGCTCGCCGATCTCACCGGTGCCACCGATCAAGGGTTGCGCGAGTTGGCCCGCCGACTGGCCGGGCGCCTGTTCCTCGACATCAGCCGGCGTGGCCCGAGCCGCCCGCGTGGCGTCGGTCGTTTGGAGGTGCGCCCGTACCGACCCGATGCCGGCGACCTCGACATCGACGCCAGCCTCGACGCGCTGGTCGATGCCGGTGGCACGGGTGGCGTGGTCGATCCCGAGCGACTGCGGGTACGGGGCTGGGTGCAGCCCGGCACGGCGCTGTGCCTGTTGGTGGATCGCAGCGGATCGATGGGCGGCAAGCCGCTGGCCACCTCGGCGGTGGCGGCAGCTTCGGTGGCCTGGCGGGCACCGGCCGACTACAGCGTCATCGCGTTCGGCAAGGACGTCGTGGTGGCCAAGAGCCAGGACGTGCCGAAGGCCAGCGACCGAGTGGTGAACGATGTGCTGGCGCTGCGAGGGTTCGGCACCACCGACCTGGCCGGTGCGCTGCTGGGCGCCGCCGACCAACTGCGCCGCAGTCGGGCGGGGCGCAAGGTGACCATCTTGCTGAGCGATTGCCGGGCCACGGTCGACGGCGACCCGGTGGCCGCTGCCGGCGGACTCGACGAGCTGGTGGTGATCGCCCCCGAGGGCGACAGCGACGAGGCCGCGGCCTTCGCCCGCCGAACCGGTGCCCGGCTCACCACGGCGGCGGGCCCGTCGAGTGTGGCCGACGCGATCGGCCGCGTGCTCGAAGCCTGAGTCTGGCTCTGGCGCCTGCTCCGACCCCTGGTCAGACCCCTGGTCAGCAGCTGTAGTCGCGGGGCGGAACGACGCCCTTGGCGTTCTCTTCCGGAGCGACCGTCGTGGCGGGCAGAGTGGTGGGTGCCACGGTCGTGGTGGTGCTCGTCGTGGTGGTGGTGCGCGGCGTGCTCGTGGTGGTGGCCCCGACGATGGTGGTGCCCGGCTTGGTGGTGGCCGTGGGCCGCACGGTGGTCGTGGTGCTCGTTGTCGTGGTGCTCGTCGTGGTGGTGGTCTCGAACACCTGCTCGGGTGCGCCCGCCAGCGGGGCTTCGCCACGGAAGATGGCGAGGATGGCGCGCATGTTGTCGCCTTTGATTCGCGGGATGAGCACCGATTGGCCCGAGATCATCGCGCCCTCGGACTCGATCTGGTACGAGTTGATGGAGTCGGGGTCGAGGTTGCGCAGTACCCCGGCGAACTCGAGCATCCTGCTGACGCTCAGTTCGTCGTCGGTGACGACGTTGTTCTGGGCTGTCTCGATGAGGCCGCGGGCGACGCTGGGGTTGGTGATGCCCTTGTCGAGTGCGGCGCTGAGTGCACGGCGGATGAAGTCCTGCTGACGCGAGACGCGGCCGAGGTCGCTCAGGCCGTCCTTCACCCACTTGCCGTCCTTGTAGTACTGGTAGTACCGCGAGCGCACATACGCCAGGGCGTGGTCGCCGGTGAACGTGAAGCACCCGGTGGTGGGTACGTCGAGGCCCGAGTTGGTGTCGCGCGCCGGGTACTCGAACGGCACCGCCACTCCACCCACCGCGTCGACGATGTTCTTGAAGGCGCAGAAGTCGACCTGGATGAAGTGGTCGACCCCGACACCGAAGTTCTGGTAGATCGTGTCGATCAGCCGCTGCGGCTCGTCCTTCACGTAGGCGGCATTGATGCGGTTCTTGTTCTGGCGACCGGCGATCTGCACCCACAGGTCGCGGGGGAACGACAGCACCGCGGCACGGTTCGTCGAAGGGTCGACGCGCATCAGCATGATGGTGTCGCTGCGCTCGCCCATCTCGGCCCGTTCGCCGAACGCCGATGCATAGGGCGAGTCCGGGTCGACGCACGCGTTGTTGTCGGCACCGGTGATGAGGAAGTTCTTCGCACCCGGGTCGGCAGCGGGGAAGGTCTCGGTGGGTGCGGTGTCTTGTGGCACGGACGTGGTGGCAGGGTCGCCGGGGAGGGTCGTGGCGGGTGTGCTGGCTGCGACCGTGGTGCCGGTGGAGGGGTCGGCGAGTTCGACCTTGCCGATGCTGTTCGACACGTTGCGGGCCAGCACCAGTCCGGCTGCTCCTGCGAAACAGGCCAGCACGATGATGCAGTTCACGACGAGCAGCACGCGCTGGGGCCAAGTCCGCTTCATGACCTGTCGAATCTACCGGGCCGCAACCCACCGCTGGGGTCGGGTCGACGGGTGGGTACCCGTGTCAGTCGTAGACGACGACGCCGCGGATGTTCTCGCCTTGGCGCATCGCCTCGTAGCCGTCGTTGATCTGGCTGAGCGAGTAGCGGCGGGTGATGAGCTCGTCGAGCTTGAGCTGGCCGTCGCGGTACATGCCGAGCAGCTTCGGGATGTCGGCGCGTGGGTTCAGCGAGCCGAAGATCGTGCCCTTGATCTCCTTGTTCCACATCGCCAACTGGAACAGGTTCACCGCGGCCTGGGTCTGCTCCATCGG
>JBIIDH010000150.1:0-6990 GCA_044238435.1 Ilumatobacteraceae bacterium
TACTCGTTCGGGAGGTAGTTGTGATAGTCCTAACGACGCATGCCGACGCCAAGGACGCGTACCGGCAGCGCGACCTGCGCCAGGCGCTCTACGACGAGGGCGAGCGGCTGATGCACGGGGTGATCGTGAACCTCCACGGCCAGGCCCACCTCGACCGGCGCCGGCTCGAGAACCGCCTGTTCCGTCGCGACACCTTCACGTTCTACGAACGCGATGTCATCCCCGCCATCATCCACGAGGTGATGGCACCCGCCGTCGCTGCAGGTGCTGCCGACCTGCTGCCCCTCGCTCGGCGCACCATGATGACCCTCGCCATCGACGTGGCCGGCGTCGACCGACGGCACCGCGACGGCCCCGACGCGCAGGCCGAGATCGACCGCCTCTACCACGTGATGGACCGCCTGGCCCGGGCTTCGACGGTGAGCCACGCCACCGGCGACAAGGCCGCCATCATCGCCGACGGCGACGCCGCGCTCGCCGAGTTCGAGGCCGAGTTCTTCGCTCCGTCGCTGGCCCGTCGAAGCGACCTCGTCGACCGCCACGCACGCGGCGAACTGCCCGACGAGGCACTCCCCCGCGACGTGCTCACCACCCTGCTGCGCAACCAGGACCGGCTCGACCTACCGGCCGACACGGTGCTGCGCGAAGTGGCCTACTTCCCCTGGGTGGGGTCGCACTCCACCTCGAACCAGTTCGTGCACGCGATGCACCACCTGTTCACGTGGATGGCCGAGCATCCCGAACACCCGGTCGCCCACCGCCGGGCGCTGATCGACGATCCACTGCTGCGCCAACGGTTCGTGCACGAGAGCCTGCGCCTCCACCCCGCCAGCCCGGTGTCGCTGCGCCACGCCCTGGCCGACGTGACGCTGCGCTCGGGCACGGTGATCCCGGCGGGTTCGATGGTGTCGATCAGCCTGCTCGACGCCAACCGCGACCCAGCGGTGTTCGGCGAGCGACCCGACGAGTTCGACCCGTTCCGCACGCTGGCCGACGGGGCCACTCCGTGGGGGCTCAGCTTCGGGCACGGCCTGCACGCCTGCCTCGGTCAGGAGCTGGCCGGCGGAGTGGAGCCGGCACCCGCCGGCGGCGACGCGCTCGAACAGCACCTGCTCGGCTCGATCGCGGTGATGGCGGGCATCGTGCTGGCGGCCGGCGCCGTGCCCGATCCCGACGACCCGCCGGTGCTCGACACGAGCACCACGCGGCAGGTGTTCTCGCGCTACGCGGTGCGCTTCGACTGATCGCCCGGAGCGGGCTCGGGGTGCTCGACCGCCCAGCGCACCGACTCGACGATCATCTGGTAGCCGGTGCAGCGACACATGTTGCCCTCGATGCCCGCCCGGATCTCGTCGGGGGTGGGGTCGGGTTGCTCGACCAGCAGCGATGTGGCTGCCATCACCATGCCCGGGGTGCAGTAGCCGCACTGCAGGCCGTGGCACTGCCGGAAGCCCTCCTGCACGGCGGTGAACCCGTCGTACGGGCCCGACAACCCCTCGATGGTGGTGACCGCGCCACCGTCGGCCTGCACGGCGAGGATGGTGCAACTCTTCACCGACTCACCGTCGAGCAGCACCGTGCAGGCGCCGCAGTTCGACGTGTCGCACCCGATGTGCGTACCGGTGAGCCGCTCGTGCTCGCGCAGGTGGTGCACCAGCAGCGTGCGCGCATCGACGCTGGCGCGGCTGCGCCGGCCGTTCACGGTGAGGGCGATGTCGACGTATCGCTCGGTGGCTGACATCAGCGGACCTCCTGGATGATGCGCCAGACGGCTTCCGGCGTTACGGGCATGTCGAGGTGCTCGACACCGAACGGCGCCAGCGCATCGACGACAGCGTTCACGACGGCGGCGGGTGCTCCCACCGCGCCCGACTCGCCGATGCCCTTCGCGCCGAGCGGATTGTTGGGGCACAGCGTGGTGATGCGCCCGGCCGTGTAGTCGGGCAGATCGGCGGCAGTGGGCACGAGGTAGTCGAGCAGGCTGGCCGTGACCGGCTGGCCGGTGTCGGGGGTGTAACGAACACTCTCGAACAGGGCCTGGGCGATGCCCTGCGCCACACCACCGTGCACCTGGCCCTCGGCCAGCAGCGGGTTGATGACCGTGCCGCAGTCGTCGACGAGCACCATGTCGACGATGCTGACCTCACCGGTGTCGCGGTCGATCTCGACCACGCACCCGTAGGCGCCCGACGGGTACGAGAAGTTGGGCGACTCCTGATAGAGGTGCTCTTCGAGCGAGCCGGCCTGCAGTTCGGGCGGCAGCCGCAGCGGCTGGAAGCTGGCCCACGCCACGTCGCCCCAGCTGACGTTCTTGCCGGGGGTGCCGCGCACGTAGAACGCGTCGTCGGCCACCTCGAGGTCGTGCTCGCTCGCTTCCAACAGGTGGGCGGCGATCTTCTTGGCGCGGGCCAGCACCCGGGTGCTGGTCATCTTCACCGCCGAGCCACTGGTGGGCACGCCGCGTGATCCCATGGTGCCGATGCCCTGCAGCACGGTGGCCGTGTCGCCGAAGCGGAGATGGATGCGGTCGAACGAGATGCCCAGTTCGTCGGACGCGATCTGGGCGAAGGTGGTCTCGTGGCCCTGGCCGTGCGGCGACGAGCCGACGAACACGATGGCCGAGCCGTCGGGTTGGATGCGCACCTGCGCCGACTCCCACGAGGCGAGGTGGCCGAAGCCCTCCAGCGACCCGTTGGGCCCGAAGCCAGCGATCTCGAGCCAGCACGACAGACCGATGCCCAGCAGCGGGGCCGAGGGGTCGTTGCGCCGCGCGGCCTGTTCGGCGCGGCGCTCGTCGTACCGCATCAGCCGCAGGCACTCGGCCAGCGCGGCCGGGAAGTCGCCCGAGTCGTAGACGACCGGCTCGTTGTGGGTCTCGTACGGAAAGGCGCTGGGCTGGATGAAGTTGCGGCGGCGCACCTCGGCCGGGTCGAGCCCGGTGCGTTTGGCCACGAGGTCGACGATGCGCTCGATCGAGAAGGCCGCCTCGGGCCGGCCGGCACCGCGGTAGGCAGCCACCGGCGTGGTGTTGGTGACCACGGTGCGGAACGACGTGCTGACCTTCGGGATCTTGTAGCAGCCGGCCGCCATCCAACTGGTGAGCACGGCGAGACCGAGGCCCGTGGGGTCGGGGTACGCCCCCAGGTTCTGGCTGATGACGAACCGCAGCGCCTTGATGGTGCCGTCGTGGTCGAAACCGACGTCGAGGTCGTGCACCTGGTCGCGGCCGTGGGCCATCTGCACCATCGCCTCGCTGCGGGTCTGGCTGAACTTCACCGGACGGCGCAACAGCTTCGACAGCACGGGCATGAGGAACAGTTCGGGGTACCAGACGATCTTCGAGCCGAAGCCGCCGCCCACATCGGGGGCGATGACCCGGCACTGCGACTGGGCGATGTCGAGCCACGAGGCGAGGTAGTTGCGCAGGTGGTGCGGGGCCTGGACGGTGGCCCACAGCGTGAGGCCGTCGGGCTTCCAGTCGGCCAGGCAGGCCATCGCCTCGATGGGCACCGCGGCACACCGCTGGTTCACGATGCGCAGGTGCGCCCGCTGGTCGGCGCGCTCGAGATCGCGCTCGAGATCGTCGAGCATCGGCACGATGGTGACGACGTTCGAGCCACGGCGGGGGAACAACAGCTCGGCACCGTCGGCAGCGGCCTCGTCGATGGTGGTGTGCACGGGCAACGACTCGTACCCGATGTCGACTGCGGCCGCGGCGTCGGCGGCGAGGTACCGGTCTTCGGCGACGACGACGGCGACGGGCTCGCCGACGAAACGGACGATGTTGCGGGCCAGCGCCGGCCGCTCGAGGCCGTCGAGGCCGCCGGGCAGGTCGGGATAGTCGACGAAGTCGGCGGCGGTCCACACGCCGAGCACGCCCTCCATCTTCAGGGCAGCGCGCACGTCGATGTGGGTGATGCGGGCGTGCGCCTCGCTCGACCCGACGAACATGGCGAATGCGCAGCGCGCCGGCGACAGGTCGTCGACGAACGTGCCGGTGCCCGACAGCAGGCGGGGATCCTCTTTGCGCAGGACCCGTGCTCCGACGAGGCTCATTGGAAAGTTCCTCCGCTCATGGCTTGATGTGGTGCCCTTCTTTGTCTTCGGGGTCGAACCACCACTGCTCGGCGTTCTGCTTGCTCTGCTCGGTGCGTGGCACGCCCCAGCGCAGCAGTCGGCCGAGGAAGTAGTCGGGACCGCTCTCTTCGCGACGCCACCAGCGGCGCTGGCCGCCGTGCACGCGCTTGCGGAACGTCGAGAACCCGACGGCCACGATGAGGGCGATTCCGAAGAACAGGCTCTCGATCCAGGTGGTGCCCACGCCCGCCAACTGGAGGCCCTTCACGCCCGACTGCAGCACGAACACGGCCAGCAGGGCACCCCACACGTTGAAGCGGCGCTTGAACTGGGTGGCGCCGAGGAAGGCGGCGGCGAAGGCGGGCAGCAGGTAGGGCGTACCCGAGCCGGCCTGGGCCGACCCGAACTGGGCGGCCAACAGCACACCGCCGAGCGCCGAGAACACTGCCGAGGCGACGAGCGATCCCCACACGTAGCGGTCGGTCTGCACGCCGGCCAGGCGGGCCGCCTCGCGTGCGCCACCGGTGGCGAAGAGGTACCGCCCCGCCGCGGTGTGCTCGAGGACGAACCACAGCCCGAACGCGACGATGAGTGCGAAGAGCACGGTCTTGTTCAGCCCGAAGGCGAACTCGGTGGCCAGGTTCTTGAAGCTGTCGGGGAACCCGAGGATCGACCGGTTGTTGGAACGCCACACCGAGTACGCAGTGAGGATGGAACTCATGCCGAGGGTGGCGATGAACGAGTCGATCTTGATCTTCACCACCAGGAAGCCGTTGAGGTTGCCCACCACCAGGCCCACCAGCAGCGCCGCTGCGATGGAGGCGGGCACCGACCACTCGGCCTCGACCATCGCCCAGCCGGCGGTGACCGACGACGCCGAGATGGTGGCACCGATCGACAGGTCGAACACACCTGCGGCCAGTGGCACGAGCAGGCCGAGCGCAATGACCATCAGGATCGCGTTCGAGTTCAGCACCGAACGGTGGGTGAGCCACATCGTCCAGGTGTCGGGGATCCAGAGCGTGAACACCACCCAGATGAGGGCGTAGAGGTACACCACGCCGATGTTGCGCGGGTGCAACTTCTTCCACTTGAACGGCGAGCGCCGGGTGTCGAAGCGGCTGTCGATCCTCTTGCTGCGCTCGATGCGTTCGTTCACGACCCGGTGACGCCGGGTGATCTTGTTCTTCTTCAGCGTCGGCCGCCGGACCACCTCGCCGGTGCGTTCGTCGATCTGCATGACGGTTCAGCTCTTCTTTCGCAGTCGGTCGAGCGTACGCCTGACCCATGCGCTCAGGCGGCCGCCCACGACGGGGGCCGGCGGTTCGTCCACCACCGGCGGCGGTGGCGGTGCGACGGCATCGGGCTCGATGTCGGCGTCGTCGCGGATGACTTTCATGAGCACCGGTTCGCGCGACACCTTGAGGTGCTTGCGGTCGGAGGTGGCGCCGAGGGTCTCGGCCACCAGTCGCTCCTCGGTGAGGTTGGGGCCCGACAACTCGGCGCTCAACATGCCGGCGCGCAGCACCAGCACCCGGTCGCAGAGGTGCACGAGTTCCTCGGCGTCGGACGAGGCGATGAGCACAGCCATGCCGTCGGCGGCGGCATCGACGATGTGGCGGTAGATCGATGCCTTCGCCCCCACGTCGACGCCCTGGGTGGGCTCGTCGAGCAGCAGCACCTTCGGCTCGGTGCGCAGCCAGCGGGCGAGAACGGCCTTTTGCTGGTTGCCACCCGAGAACTTGCCCATCCGCCGGCCCAACAGCGGCGGCTGCACCTCGAGTCGTTCCACCCAGTCGGCCACATCGGCCCGAACGGCCCGGTGGTGCAGACGGAACCGACCCTGGAACGGGCCGAGGCGGGGCAGCGGCACATGCTCGACGAGGCGGTCCTCGGGGTCGAGCGCCAGGCCCTTGCGGTCGGCCGGCACCAGCGCCACACCGGCACGCAGCGCGTCGCGCGGGGTGGCGAACACCTTGGTCTTGTCGACCAGCACCTTGCCAGCGAATCGCGGGGTGACGCCGGCGAGGGCGCCTGCGATCTCGTCGCGACCCGAGCCCACCAGGCCGGCCACACCCACCACTTCGCCGGCGTGCACCTTCAGGTTCACCCCGCGCAGCGTGATGCCGAACACCATCTCGGCCTCGAGCACCGGACGCCCGGTGGGCGGTGTGACGACGCTCGGGTACAGGTCGCTCATCGATCGACCGACGATGAGGTCGACCAGAGCGCGCTCGTTCAGCTCGCGCGTGGGCACGCCTTCGGCGACCACCTTGCCGTCGCGCAACACCGTCACGCGGTCGGCGAGGTCGAGTACTTCGTCGAGCATGTGGCTGACGAACAGCACGCCTGCACCGAGGCCGGCCACACGGCGCACCTCACGGAACAGGGCGTCGACCTCGCGGCGGTTCAGCGATGCGGTGGGTTCGTCGAGGACGAGCAGCCCGGCCTGCTCGGCGTCCCAGTCCTGCAGGGCGCGCACGATGGCGATGGCCGCCCGTTCGGCCGCGGTGAGCCCACCCACCGGCTGGCGCACGTCGGGGGCGAGCCCGAAGCGGAGCAGCAACTCTTGGGCGCGGGCTGCCTCGGAGCGCCACTTGATGCGCCCACCGGCACCGGTGATGTACCCGCGGCCGAGGCCGAGGTTCTCGATCGCCGACAGAGCGGGCACCAGGCCGAGGTCCTGGTGCACGATACGAATGCGTTGGCGGTCGTCGTGACCGAGGTGCCACAGGTCGACGGGGCGGCCGTCGAACTGGACCGCAGCGCCATGGTCGGCCTGGATGTAACCGCCGAGCAGCTTGATGAGCGTCGACTTCCCCGAGCCGTTCTGGCCCACGAGGGCGTGCACCTCTCCGGGGCGCACCTCGAGGCGGGCCGCGTCGAGCGCGACCTGCCCCGGGTACGTCTTCG
>JBIIDH010000152.1:0-6836 GCA_044238435.1 Ilumatobacteraceae bacterium
GGTGGCCAGTTCGGGGATCGGCTGGAAGTCCTTGTCGACACCGATGAGGCGGTCGAACACCATGTTGATCGTCGGCCAGAACCGGTTGCCGTCGTAGGGGTCCATCGTCTCGGCACCGCTGGCCGCGTAGTACGCCACGCGCAGCACACCCTTGGTGCCGCTGTCGCCACCGCCGCACGCCACGAGCGCAGTGCTGGCCAGTACCGCAGCGGCCAGCAGCACGACACCTCGCCGCGCGCTCCCGTTCGTGCTCCTGAAGTGCTTCGCACTCATCGGTGGTCCTCCCCGTGGAATCTCGGCCCTGACACTAGTGTCCGCGGTCGAACCCCAGTTGAACATCTGGCCAACAGCGGAGAACCCCATGCGCGTGGTGTCGTACAACGTCCAGTACTCGCTCGGTCGCGACGGTGTGTACGACCTGTCCCGAACCGTCGACGCGGTGCGCCACGCCGACGTGATCTGCCTACAGGAGGTCGACCGTCACTGGCCGCGCACCGCAATGGCCGACCAGGCCGCCGACATCGCCGCGCTGCTGCCCGACCGGTACTGGGCGTTCGGGCCGATGATCGACATCGACGCGAGCACCGTCGATGCAGATGGCCGGGTGCACAACGTCCGCCGCCAGTACGGCCAGATGGTGATCAGCCGCTACCCGATCGTGTCGTCGCGCACGTTCCCGCTGCCGATGCTGCACACCGGGCCGCTGGCCAACGCCTGGTGCTGCGCGCTCGAGACCGTCATCGATACGCCGGAGGGCCCGGTGCGGGTGGTGAACGTGCACCTCACCGACATCAGCGAACTCAACCGGATGACGCAGGTGAGCGACCTGGTGCGCCGATTGCACGAGGCCCCGATCGAGGGCGGAGCGCGGTGCGGTACCAGCGCCGACCCCGCGGAACGCGAGCACTGGCTGTACGCCGACCTGCCGATGCCGCACGCAGCAATCGTGTGCGGCGACTTCAACGACGAGCCCCACTCGCCGGTGCTCGACGTGATGAACCGGGCCGGTTACCGCGACTCGTGGTCGCCCACGACGGCGCGCACGCCCAGTGAGATCACGTTCCGCGCCGACCTCGGCCAGGGCGCGTACTACGACCTGCGCATCGACTTCATCCTGGTGAACGACGGTGTCGACGTGATCGACGCCGAGATCGATGGTGACTGCGAGGCGTCGGACCATCAACCGGTGTGGGCCACACTGCACGTACGCCCTAGCTGAGCGCTTCCACCAGTGCCCGGAACGCCCGGCCGCGGTGCGACAGGCGGTTCTTGTCGGCCTCGCCCATCTCGCTGAACGTGCGGCCGTCGCCGTCGTCGGGGATGAACAGCGGGTCGAACCCGAACCCGCGCTCGCCGCGCTCGGCCGTGGCGATGGTGCCCGCGCACACCCCACGCACGATGGTCTCGCTGCCGTCGGGCCGGCGCACCAGCACGACGGTGACGAACTCGGCCCGCCGATCGGCCACCCCGTCGAGCGCCACCAGCAGCTTGGCCCGATTCTCGGCGTAGGTGGCCTGCGGACCGGCGTAGTACGCGGTGTCGACGCCCGGCTCGCCGTCGAGCGCGGCGACGAACAGGCCCGTGTCGTCGGCCACTGCCGCCTCGCCGGTGGCGGCGCAGATGGCAGTTGCCTTCAGCCGGGCGTTGCCCTCCAGCGTGCCCGCGTCCTCCACCACGTCGGGCACCCCGTCGGGCCGTGGCCGCAGGTCGACCAGACCGTCCAGCAACGCCGCGATCTCGGCCACCTTGTGCGGGTTGGCCGAGGCGCACACCAGCACCGGCTGTCGGGCCTGCTCGTGGGTGGGCACCGGGCTCACTTCTTGCGGGTGAGCATCGCCCGTGGCGACGGCGGGTCGCTCACCAGCAGTGCCTGCAGGTCCATGATCTCGCGCAGACCGCCGGACGCGAGTCCGAGCAGCGCGTCGAGTTCGCCCCGGCTGAACGCCACGCCCTCGGCCGTGCCCTGCACCTCGACGAAGCGCGGCTCGTGCGCGCTGTCGTGCGGCTGGCCCAGCATCACCACGTTCATGTCGACCTCGGCCGTCGAGTCCTCCACATACGGCAGGTCGAGCACCGGCGAACCGCCGACGATGCCCACGCTGATGGCGGCGCAGAACGAATGGAGCGGGTGCTGCTTGATGGCCCCGTTCTGCTGCAGGCGGGTGAGCGCGTCGTGCAGCGCCAGGTAGCCGCCACAGATGCTGGCGGTGCGGGTGCCGCCATCGGCCTGCAGCACATCGCAGTCGACCACCACCTGGCGCTCGCCGAGCAGTCGCATGTCGCACGCCGCCCGCAGCGACCGGCCGATGAGGCGCTGGATCTCGACGGTGCGTCCGCTCTGCTTGCCCTTCGCCGCCTCGCGGTCCACCCGCTCGGGCGAACTGCCCGGCAGCATCGAGTACTCGGCCGTCACCCACCCCGTGCCGGTGCCCTTCATCCAGCGCGGTACGTCTTCGTCGATCGACGCGGTGCACAGCACGCGGGTGCGGCCGAACGATACCAGCACGCTGCCGGCCGCCATCTCGGTGAAGTCGCGTTCGAAGGCGATGGTGCGCAGTTCGTGGGGGGCACGGCCGTCGGGGCGGGGCATAGGGGTCTCCTGGTTGTGGGAAGGACTCAGTCGAACACGACAGGTTCGACGGTGGCGAGTTCGGGGCCGAGCAGGCGCCGGCCGAGTGCACGGAACCAGTCGACGTCGCCCGACGAGGCGAAGCGATGGGTGCCGGGCGACGCTGTTGCAGGGCGGGCGAGGCCGTGGTCGGCCAACAGCCGCGACAACTCGAAGGCGGTCTCGTCGGCCGACGACACCAGCACCACCTCACGGCCCATCACGTCGCCGATCACGCGGGCGAGGTACGGGTAGTGCGTGCAGCCCAGCAGCAGGGTGTCGACCTTGGCCTCCACCACCGGGGCCAACAGTCGCTCGGCGAGCACGGTGATCTCGTCGCCGCTGGTCACCCCGCGCTCGACGAACTCGACGAACCCGGGGCAGGCGGCACAGGTGAGGTCGATCTCGGGCACGGCGGCGGTCTCGCTGCGAACGACCTCGGCGACCGCCCGCTGGTACGAACCCGACCCGACGGTGCCCACGGTGCCGATGACGCCCACGGCCCCCGAGCGGGTGGCCCGTACCAGCGCCCGGGCGCCGGGCTCGATGACGCCGATCACGGGCACCGGCAGTTCGGCGGCCAGGTCGACCGCCGACGCGGCCGTGTTGCACGCGACCACGATCACCTTCGCGTCGTGCTCGTCGATGAGCCACCGCGCGATCTGGCGGGCGTAGCGCGCCACGTCGGCCTGCGGCTTCGACCCGTACGGGTAGCGACCGGTGTCGCCGACGTACACGAGGTGCTCGTGGGGCAGCAGGTCGATGACGGCCCGGGCCACGGTGAGGCCACCGAAGCCGCTGTCGAACATGCCGATCGGCCGGTCGTCGGGTGCGGCGGCTGCATCCATGTCGTGGGTCACCCTACCGCTCGGCGCGCGGCGGGTGCCGCTCAGCCGCGTGGCCCGAACCGCTTCGCGCTGGCATCTTCCAGCGCCATGCGACGGATGGCCGCGGCGGCCACCTCGAACACCATCGTGCCCACCACCGTGTACTCCACCTGTGCGGTGCGGTCGGTGTCGGGCGGCACCACCGAGATCTCGAACTCGGCCTGTTGCTTCAGCCCGGGTACCAACGAGTCGAACACGGCGGCATCGACCACGATGCCGGGCAGACCCCAGCCGAACTCGGTGAGCCACACCAGTGTCTCGGCCAGCATCGCCCGCAGCGGCGACTCGGGCCGCACGGCCAGGTCGTTGCGCACCAAGAAGGTGTCGACCGATGCGAGCGCCGCGTCGATCCACTCACTGTCGCTCGACACCTCGGTGGCCATGGCGTCTTGTGCGGCGCCGAATGCCTCGTGCAGCGACTGCGACTCGTCGTCGACCGCAGCCAGCACCTCGCGCACCTCGGCGATGCTCAGCCGACCGAGCTCGACGAGCGCCCGGACGAGCTTCACCCGGCGCACATGCGTGTCGTCGTACTGCGCCTGGTTCACCGCCGTCGCCGCACCCCCGTGCAGCAACCCCTCGCGCAGGTAGTACTTCAGCGTCGCGACGCTCACCCCGGTTGCGGTGCTCAGCCCGGCGATTCTCACGTGTGCAGCGTAGCCGCTTGACAGCACTGATGGATTCTGTCACTATCCATGTATAGATAGTGTCACTATCCATCAGGAGCGACCATGACCGACCAACCCACCACCCCCACCGGACGCAGCCGCCGAGCCTTCCTCGCCACAGTCGGCACTGCGTTCGTCGGCACCGCGGCTGCCCTGGCCGCGTGCAGCGACAGCACCGGCGACCAGGCCGGCCCGACCAGCCCGGCGCCCGCCACCGATGCGCCGGCCAGCTCGGCATCGGCCACCACCGCACCGGCCACCGCACCCGCACCCGCTGCCGCACCGGCCACGACCGCACCGGGTACGGCACCCGCCGCGCAGCGCCGGCCTGCGGCGAGCCCGTACCTGTCGGGCAACTTCGCTCCGGTGCCCGAGACCACTGCCTTCAGCCCGGTGGTCGAGGGGCGTCTGCCCGATGCGCTCACCGGCACCCTGTTCCGCCACGGCCCCAACCCGTTGGTGGTCGACGTCGACAACCCCAACCACAGCTGGTTTGCAGGTGATGGCATGGTGCACCTCACCACCTTCGAGGCGGGGACGTGCCGTTCCTACCGGAGCAGGATGGTGCGCACCGACGCCGTGGCGGCGTCGGTCGGCGAATCGTCCGTCGGCGGCCCCGCTCCCCTCCTCGTCGACATGTCGAACACCTCGGTGGTGTCGTGCTTCGGACGCATCCTGTCGACCACCGAGTCGGCGGTTCCGTACGAACTCGACCGCACCGGCGCCACCCTCGGTCGCTTCGATTTCGGCGGCGGGTTGACCCACGGCCTCAGCGCCCACCCCAAGTGGGACCCGGTGCGCCAGGAACTCCACCATGTCAGCTATGCGGTCGCCGGGGAGCCGTACCTGGTGTGGCAGGTCATCGACGGCAACGGCCGCATCACCCGCACCACGCCCATCGACCTGCCCGCCAGCACGATGGTGCACACCATGTCGCTCACCGAGCGGCACGTGGTGATCTACGACTCACCGATCGAGTTCGACCCGACGATGCTCGAGCAAGGGTTCGGGTTTCCGTACCGCTGGAACAGCAATCGGCCGACACGCCTGGGCGTGATCGCCCGCGACGGCGACCCGACGGTGCGCTGGATCGAGATCGACCCGTGCATGGTGTTCCACGACCAGGGAGCCCACGATGTGCTCGGCGCCGACGGAACGGTGCGTGCGATCGAGGTGGTGGTGCCGGTGTACGACCGGATGTTCGACAGCGATCTCGGTGGTCCGCTCGGCGCACTCGGCATCCTCGAGCGCTGGACGATCGATCTCGTCACCGGCACCCTGGCCCGCACACCGCTCGACGACCGCGGACACGAGTTCCCGCGGGTGAACGACGCACTCGGCCTCACCGCACCACGCTTCGTCTACACCGTGGCGGGCACCACCGGCGGGGCGGCATCGATCAGCGGGGTGGGCAACCAACTCGCCAAGCACGACCTGCGCACGGGCACCGTCGAGACGGTGTCGTGCGGGCCGGGCACCGAGGCGGGCGAGGCACTGTTCGTGGCCGATCCCGCCCGCACCGCCGACGAGGACGGCGGCTGGCTGATGTCGTACGTGTACGACGCCACCGTCGACACCAGCCGCATCGTGGTCATCGACGCGCAGGACCTCACGGCCGGGCCCGTGGCAGCGGTGCAGTTGCCGGTTCGGGTGCCCTTCGGCTTCCACGCCACCTGGGTGACGGCCTGACCCGATCGACCGGGTTCAGAAGTAGATGATCTTCTCGGCCTTGCTCTCGGCCTCGTCGAGGTCGTCGGTGTAGGCGCCGGTGGAGAGGTACTTCCAGCCGCCGTCGCACACGATGAACACGATGGTGCCCTCGTCGATCTCGCTGGCCACCTTGGCGGCACCGGCCAACGCCGCGCCGGCCGAGATGCCGGCGAAGATGCCGGCCTCGCGCACGAGGCGACGGGTCCACTCGATGCTCTCGCGGGGCCGCACCACACGCTTGCGGTCGAGCAGGTCGAAGCCGTACCACTGCTCGAACACCGGCGGGATGTAGCCGTCGTCGAGGTTGCGCAGACCCTCCACCCGCTCGCCGAGGGGCGGCTCGATGGCGATGATCTTCACCCCGGCCTTGTGCTCCTTCAGGTACCGACCGGTGCCCATGAGGGTGCCACTGGTGCCGAGGCCGGCGACGAAGTGGGTGATCTCGGGGCAGTCGCGCAGGATCTCGGGGCCGGTGCCCTCGTAGTGCGCGGTGGGGTTGGCGTCGTTGCCGTACTGGTAGAGGAAGCACCACTCGGGGTGCGCGGCCGCCATCTCCTGGGCCCGGCGCACCGCACCGTTGCTGCCCTCTTCACCCGGGGTGAGGATGAGCTCGGCACCGAACACCTCGAGCATCTGGCGCCGCTCGATCGACACGCTGGTGGGCATGAGGATCTTGATCGGATAGCCCTTCAGCTGGGCGATCGCGGCCAGGGCGATACCGGTGTTGCCCGACGACGGCTCGATGATGGTCTGGCCGGGCAGGAGGCGACCATCTTTCTCGGCCTGCTCGATCATCGCCTTGGCGATGCGGTCCTTCACCGACCCGAAGGGGTTCTGGTTCTCGAGCTTGGCGATGATGCGCACGTTGGGGTTGGGCGACAACTGGCTGACATCGACCATGGGCGTGTTGCCGATCAGGTCGAGCACGCTGGTGGCGGGGATCATGGCGTCAGCCTCCTTCCG
>JBIIDH010000151.1:0-6836 GCA_044238435.1 Ilumatobacteraceae bacterium
AACCCACACCTTCACCGTGTGGGGCACCAACGGCAACTGCACCATCCCCACCACCGCCACCGGTATCACCGCCAACGTCACGTCGGTGAATCCCACCGCCGCAGGCTTTCTCACCCTCTGGCCCGCCGATGTCACCCAACCCCTCACGTCGAACCTGAACTACGTGGCCGGCAGCCCACCCACGCCCAACTCCGTCACCGTCCGGCTCTCCGCCAACGGACAACTCAACACCTTCAACTCCGCCGGCACCGTGCACGTGATCATCGACATCGTCGGCTACTTCGTCGCCTCCGCGGGCGGAGCTGCAGGGCCGACGGGGCCGACGGGGCCAGCGGGTGCCACCGGACCCGCAGGACCCCCAGGCCCGGCGGGCCCATCGGGTGCTCTGGCGGCGAACATCGCCCAACTCCGCTGGGACCGGCTGCGTGGCGCCACCATCCCCGTCGGCACCGACCCGCACGGAGTGGCGTTCGACGGCACCAACATCTGGGTCACTCACAGTGGCAACAAGGTGTCGAAGATCAACCCGACCACCAACACCGTGTCAGCCACCGTCACCGTCGGCGTCGGCGGCCCGGGGGTGGCGTTCGACGGCACCAACATCTGGGTCACCAACAACTTCTCGGGCACCGTGTCGAAGATCGACCCGACCACCAACACCGTCACCGCCACCGTCACCGTCGGCAGCAACCCGAATGGGGTGGCGTTCGACGGCACCAACATCTGGGTCACCAACCGCGGCACCGACACCGTGTCGAAGATCAACCCGACCACCAGCACCGTCACCGCCACCGTCACCGTCGGCGACGGCCCGTGGGGGGTGGCGTTCGACGGCACCAACATCTGGGTCACCAACTCCAGCGCCGGCACCGTGTCGAAGATCAACCCGACCACCAACACCGTCACCGCCACCGTCACCGTCGGCAGCAACCCGAATGGGGTGGCGTTCGACGGCACCAACATCTGGGTCACCCGCCTCACCAGCCCTGGCACCGTGGTGAAGATCGACCCGACCACCGACACCGTCACCGCCACCGTCACCGTCGGCTTCGACCCGAGAGGGGGGGTGGCGTTCGACGGCACCAACATCTGGGTCACCCACAGCATCGGGGGCACCGTATGGAAGATCAACCCGACCACCAACACCGTGACACCCGTACGCGTCGAGGTCGGGACGATCCCGAGGGGGGTGGCGTTCGACGGCACCAACATCTGGGTCACCAACCCCGGCTCGGGCACGGTGACCAAGCTCGCCGCCTACACCTGACACACGCCTCGATCCGGCTGGACTGATCGCCCGGCTTCGAACAGGGCAGGCCCGCTCAGTCGGCCGCGGTGTCCAACATCGCGCGGGTCAGCCCCACGCGAGAGCTCACACCGAGCTTGCGATAGGCGGCCAGCACGTGGCTGTCGATGGTGCGCCGCGACAGCACCAGTCGCTCGGCGATCTTGGTGTTGGTGAGTCCCTCGGCCACCAGCAGCGCCACACGACGCTCGGCATCGGTGAGCGCCTCGGGGCCGACCAGTCGGCGCTCGGGACGGGCCGGCGACGGATCGGCAACCGGTTCGGGCAGGCGGAGCCCTTCGGACGCAGGGAGCCCGAGTTCCTCGGTGAGGATGGTGTTCCACCGCTTCACGGCGTGAGCTGCCTGGGGCCGGTCGCCGAGCGCGACGAGGGCATCGACCAGTGCGTCGCCGCGCACCCTCGGCGGCGTCGATGGACCGGGTGGCGACAGCCACGTCGATACGGGTGCCCACCGGGGGCTGGAACACCACCGCACCTCCGTTCGACTGGAGCATGCCGCGACCATCGAGGCCGAGGCGCCGCTCGCCACCGCGAGCCGGCAGTGCCCCGCCCCCAACTGGCGCGGCTGGTCATGGCGGCGATCGACGGTGTGGTGCTGCAATTCGCCGCAACCGGCGACACCGCCACCGCCCGCGACGACCTCGCCGCGGTCGGTCGCATCCTCGCGACCGCATCCGGGAGATGACCCCAAACCGTCGGCCACCATTTCAGTCGTCGTTTCCGTCGTTCGACGGATGCACCCCCGGCCCCGGGCTGCGTACGGTCAGCACCAACTGGCGGCCAGAGCGGCTGGACGCCGGCATCGCGACCGCAGGGTCGACGATTCGTGAGACGACGGAATGCTGGAGGTTCGCAATGGCTGGGTCGAGATGGGTGCACGTGGGAGTGGCTGCGCTGTTGGCAGCCGCAACCTCCACGATCGCCGGGGTGATCCACCAGGTGGGAGCCAGCGGCGCCACCGTGTCGTCGTTCGTGCCGATCGCACCCTGCCGACTGGCCGACACCAGGCCCGAACCCGGCGTGAACGTCGGCACCCGCGCCACACCGCTCGGCGCGCAGGAAACCCACACCTTCACCGTGTGGGGCATCAACGGCAACTGCACCATCCCCACCACCGCCACCGGTATCACCGCCAACGTCACGTCGGTGAATCCCACCGCCGCAGGCTTTCTCACCCTCTGGCCCGCCGATGTCACCCAACCCCTCACCTCGAACCTGAACTACATGGCCGGCAGCCCTCCCACGCCCAACTCCGTCACCGTCCGACTCTCCGCCAACGGACAACTCAACACCTTCAACTCCGCCGGCACCGTGCACGTGATCATCGACATCGTCGGCTACTTCGTCGCCTCCGCGGGCGGAGCTGCAGGGCCGACGGGGCCGACGGGGCCAGCGGGTGCCACCGGACCCGCAGGACCCCCAGGCCCGGCAGCAGCCCCGACCCGGATCAGCCCTGCCCAGATCGGCATGTTGCGGTGGGATCAAGACCCGGGCCGTCCCGCGACGATCGCTGTCGGCGGCGGCCCCCAGGGCGTCGGATTCGACGGCACGAACATCTGGGTCGCCAACGCAACCTCACGCACTCTCACCAAGATCGACCCACGTGCCAACGCCGTGCTCGCCACCATCGATGTGCCGGGCAGCCCGACCGGTATCGCCTTCGACGGCGCCCACATCTGGGTCGCCCTGGCCGGCATACCAAGTCGGGCGACCAAGATCGACCCTGTCACCAATTCGATCGTGGCCCATGTGCCGGTTGGCGCCAATCCGCAAGGCCTGGTGTTCGATGGCACGAACCTCTGGGTGGCAAACTCCGGTTCGAACAGCGTGACGAGAATCGACCCCGTCGCCAACGCCGTGGTCGCCACCGTCTCGGTGGAGGCATTCCCCACGGCGCTGGCCTTCGACGGTACGAGCATCTGGGTGACCAGCTACACCACGAACAGCATGTCGAAGATTGACCGGGCCACCAACACCACCACTGCGGTGCCGGTCGGGAGTGTCACGAGTGGGGTGGCCTTCGACGGATTCCATCTCTGGATCGCCATGCCCAGCGGGTCGCGGGTGATGAACCTCAACCCCGCTACCAACACGGGAACGGTCTACATCGATGTCGGTCTGAATCCGCACTCGGTGGTCTTCGACGGCACCAGCATCTGGGTGCCCAGCCTCGGTGCCGACAGGGTGACGCGGATCGACGTGGTGAGAGAGACCGTCACGGCAACCCTCGCCGCCGGTGACGGACCGAGCTTCGCCGCCTTCGACGGAACCAGTGTCTGGGTGTCGAACCAGGTATCGGGCACGGTCACCAAACTGCGAGCCGACTGGTGAGCGGCGTGCTCCAACGTGACCGACGCGGGGTGCACGTGGCGGTCGTGGTGTTGCTGACAGAGCAACCTCCACCTTCACTGGCACCACCACCAACGTCACGTCGGTGAACCCGGCCGGGGTGGCGTTCGACGGCACCAACATCTGGGTCACCAACGCCAACGCCGACACCGTGTCCAAGCTCGCCGCCTACAGCTGACGATCGCCTCGATCCGGCTGGACTGATCGCCCGGCTTCGAACAGGGCAGGTCCGCTCAGTCGGCCGCGGTGTCCAACATCGCGCGGGTCAGCCCCACGCGAGAGCTCACACCGAGCTTGCGATAGGCGGCCAGCACGTGGCTGTCGATGGTGCGTCGCGACAGCACCAGTCGCTCGGCGATCTTGGTGTTGGTGAACCCCTCGGCCACCAGCAGCGCCACACGACGCTCGGCAGCAGTGAGCGCCTCGGGGCCGACCAGTGGGCGCTCGGGACGGGCCGGCGACGGATCGGCAACCGGTTCGGGCAGGCGGAGCCCTTCGGACGCAGGGAGCCCGAGCTCCTCGGTGAGGATGGTGTTCCACCGCTTCACGGCGTGGGCTGCCTGTGGCCGGTCGCCGAGCGCGACGAGGGCGTCGACCAGCCGACGATGGGCCGACTCGGAGTAGGGCGCGCAGCGGATGAGTTCTTTGGCCATCGTGGCGCTCTGCTGCGGGTCGCCACGCTCGAGCCACACGTCGCACAGCACCGTGAGCGACCGCTCGAGCACGTGATGGAGCCGGTCGCGTTCGGCATCGAGCCAGACGAGATCGACACCGGGGAGCAGCGGGCGCCGGGCGATGGAGTGGGCGACGGTGGCCGCCGACCAGGCGGCATCGAGCTCGCCCCGCCGCAGCGCCCCCTCCGCGGCATCGATGGACCGAGTGGCCACCGCGACGTCGATGCGGGTGCCCACCGGCGGCAGGAAGCCCGCCACACCGCCACTCGACTGCAGCACCTTTCGAGCGTCGAGATCCAGCGTGGCCAGCGCCGAGCGGAGCCTGCTGAAGGTGGCGTTCAGCATCGAGTCGTGGCCGCGCGGTGGATAGCCCGACCACACATCGTCGACGAGTCGAGCACGGTCGATGGGGTGCGGTTCGAGGGCGAGCCGCACCAGCACCAGTCGTCCGAGGCGCCCGGCGAGCGCCGATTCACCGAGCGTGGTCTCGCCCCTGCTCAACGACACGGGCCCGGTGAGGTAGACACGGAGCACGATGGCAAGGTATCAGCAAGGTGCCGGGGTCACGATGGGTCGAAAAGGAGAAGGACATGGCAGAGCAACAGTTCATCGTGGAGTGCCCGTGCGGCGTCGTCATCCGTGAAGGAGACACCGCTGCATTGATTGCGACAGTGCAACACCACGCTCACTCGGTGCACCAGATGGATCTCGACGAGCAGCAGGTCATGGACATGGCACATCCCGCATAGGCGGGGTGCAAGGTAATCACAAGGTCGCAGCAACACGCCCCCAAGGTGGGAGCAATTCGGTCTTCGTACGGTCGCCACCGACAACGTCGGTAGACGCGCCGACTGGTCCTACCGAAGGAGTGTTGCCGTGAAGCACCAGCGCCGTACCGACCTGTTCCCGGGCTACGACGCCGAGTTCCATCCGCCCGCCGCGCCCACGGTGACCGCCCACGCTGCAGCCACGCGGTGTCGGCGGAATCCCTCGGGGCGGCAGCTCGTCCGCATCGGACGACTGGCGCAGTTCGACACCCGTGCCCACACGGGCGCTCGCTTGCGCGCCACGACGTCGCAACAGTTGGGCGCAATGCGACTATCCGGCCTCACTCGCTCGGAGCACACGGTGGCCCGCTTGGTGGCCGACGGCCATTCGAACCGCGAGATCGCCGACCGATTGACCGTGAGCCACCGAACCATCGAGAGCCACATGCGCGCGATCTATCGCAAGCTCGCCGTCACCTCGCGGGTGCAGGTGGCCAGGGTCGTGCTCGGCACCCACCGCTGACCCGGCCGGAATGCAAGGTGACCGCAAGGCCGCAGCAACCGACCACTCGTACGTTCAGCCCACCATCGGCGGCAATCCAGCCGACCGTCACCAACCAAGGAGAACCACCATGAAGCATCTGCACTGTTCCGATCTGTTTCCCGGTTGCGACGCCGAGATCCACCTGCCCGGCGAGGACGACGTACTCGCCGCAGCGGCGGCCCACGCTGCCGACGCCCACGGGGTCACCGAACTCGATGCAGCCACCATCGCTGCGGTTCGGGGCGCCATCCGCTCCGACGACTGAGCCGCAGTCGCTGGTTGCCGCACATCGCTGGCTACCGCCACTCCATAGGGTGCTGCTGACCGTCGGTCAGGTGAAGCGCATCGGTAGGTGGCGGTAGCCGCGGATGAGCTGACTCGGCCCGAAGGTCGGCTCGCCGGTGATCCGCCAGCGGGCGACGTCGGGGAAGCGCCGCAGGAGGGTCTCCCATGCGACGGTGGCCTCGAGCCGGGCGAGGGCCCCGCCGATGCAGGCGTGCGGCCCGGTGATGAACGCGAGGTGGCGACGAGCGTTGGGGCGGGTGATGTCGAAGCGGTCGGGGTCGGGGAACACGAGCGGGTCGCGGTTGGCGGCGGCGATGACGGTGACGATGTCGGTGCCCGCCGGGACGACATGCCCCGGTGCCACCTCGATCGGTGCCGACGCTCGGCGCACGGTGAACTGCACCGGGCTCTCGTAGCGCAGGGCCTCTTCCACCGTGTTGGCGAGATGCGCCCCGGGGTCGGTGGCGAGGAGCTCGAGTTGGTCGCGGTTGGCCACCAGCGTGGCGGTGCCGGTGCCGAGGAGGTTCACCGTGGTCTCGAAGCCGGCGATGAGGAGGAGCGACAGCGTGCCCACCAGTTCGTCGTCGGTGAGCGCGTCGCCGTCGGCCTGTTCGGCGAGCACCGAGATCAGGTCGTCGCCCGGCTGGCGACGCCGTTCGGCGACGAGCGAACGGAACATCTCGTCGATCTCCTCGAGGGTGTGCTGCACATCGGTGGCCTCGCGCAGCGAGCGAGGGCGGTCGAGCGCGATGACGAGATGCTCGCCCCATCGGTCGAACGTGGCGAGGTCGGCATCTGGCACGCCGAGGAGGCGGGTGATCACCCGCATGGGCAACGGACGAGCGAACGAATCGACCAGGTCGACGTCGGCATGGGTGGGGAAGGCGTCGATCAGTTCGTCGGCGATCTGC
>JBIIDH010000055.1:0-22759 GCA_044238435.1 Ilumatobacteraceae bacterium
CGTGGACGAGAGCGGGGTGATCGCGCAGCACGCTGCGGGCTCCATCATCGCCGATGGTGGGAACCAGCGGCCAGACGGACTGGTGGAGCCGCACCGGGTGCGGACCACGGCGACCAGCATAGGTGGCGACGACCACCGGCCACTCGGGCGCTGCATCGGCGACCGCTCGCCAGGTGGCAGGGGGCACGAAGGGCTGATCGGCGAGGCCGAAGACGATGGCGTCGGCCCCCAGCGCCGCGGCGTGCTGCAGGGCGGCGGTCACCGAGGTGGCCTGGCCCGCCGCCCACGCGGCGTTGACGAGCGAAGCGACACCTGCAGGAACGGCGCGCTCGGTGGCGCCGTGCACCACGAGAACGCCCACGATGGTGCTGCCGGTGCTGCTGTCTGGGCCGAACGCCTCGACGAGATGACCGAGTGACTGCTCGTACACGGTGCGCCCCGACGGCAGCGATGCGTCGAGTTTGTGACAGCCGCCGTGGAACCGCGAACCGCTGCCAGCGGCGAGCAGGACGGCGAGTGTGCGCATCGGGGCAGGTTACGGGCCCCGGAGGCGTCGCGAGTCATGTCCGTCACGCGTCGGAATGATGACGAAAAGATGACGAAGGGGTTGATTGTGTCGAAATGATGACGATAGTGTCGGCTCCGTTACGGCGGTAGGACGAGGCATTCGTAGTGCTTCACCCCATCGTCGCAACGGCTGCGGTGGCGCTCTCGTACGGCGCCGCTGCCGTGATCAGGGCGGCCGTCCCCCGGGGCGGTCGAGCGGTTCACGACAGCAGCGCACACCGTCGCGGTGTGCTGAACGAGGAGTCGTCACATGACGGTCGCCAATCCAGCACCCAGTTCTCCGTCCCCTTCGATGCAGCCCCGCGCCCGGCGTGTACGCGCCCTGGTGCTCGGTGGCGCCCTGGCCTGTGCCGTCGGCACACTGGCCGTCCCCGCCGGCAGCGCTGGTGCGGCCCCGACCGCATCTGTCGTCGTCACCGCTCGCCTCGACGACCCGGCCGCTGCGGCCGCCGCCGAGGCCCTCGCCCTGCTCGATCGCTGGATCGCCAGCGGTGGCAGCGACGAGGGCGCTGCCTATGCAGCAGCCCGGAACACGCTCGCTGCCACCATCGCCGGCCGTCTTGCGTTGAGTCCCGAGGCGATGGCCTCGGCATGGTCGGCAGCCGACCTCGAGCACCAGCGTGCGCTCCTTGCTGCCCTCAGCCAGTTGGGTGTGCCGTACCGGCGCAACACCAGCAAGCCCGGCCAGGGCTTCGACTGCTCGGGCCTCACCACTTACGCCTGGAGCCAGGCCGGGTTCGCCCTGCCCCGCAACAGCAGCGCCCAGATCCGCTCGGCCGAGCCCCGCGAGCAGCAGACCGCCCAGGCCGGCGACCTCGTCCAGTATCCCGGCCACGTGATGATGTGGCTCGGTGTCGACCGGGCCATCGTCCACTCTCCGCAGCGTGGTCGCACCGTCGAGGTCGATGTGCTGAAGCGCCGCTCCATCCGCTTCGGCGACCCCACCGAGTGAGGCACGGCCGCCCATCCGGGCGGCAGCCACTCAGCCGTGGATGGGGCCAGCGGCGTCGCGCAGCGACGGAGCGAGTCGTCCCGTTCGCCGGGCGATGATCTCTGCGCAGATGGAGATTGCGGTCTCCTCGGGCGTGCGCGCCCCCAGATCGAGGCCGATCGGCGACATCAACCGCGCCAGCTCGGCATCGGTGACCCCCACTTCGCGCAACCGTTCGGTGCGCTTGTCGTGCGTCTTCCGGCTGCCCATCACACCGATGTAGCCCACCCGGGTGGCCAGTGCCCCGCGCACGGCCGGCACGTCGAACTTGGGGTCGTGGGTGAGGATGCACACGGCGTCGCGGCTACCCAGTTGTGCGCCGCGCTGGTCGAACAGTGGGCCCGGCCACGACACCACCACCTCATCGGCGGCGGGGAAGCGGCGCCGGGTGGCGAACACCTCGCGGGCGTCGCACACGATGACCCGGTAGCCCAGCACCTTGGCCACCCGCGACAGTGCGGCGGTGAAGTCGACCGCCCCGAAGATCCACATCTGCGGCGGCGGCGACCAGCTCTCGACGAACACCGACACCGTCGGCGAGTCGACCAGGTCTTCCGGAGTGGTCTGGCCCTCCGGTCCGTAGTGGCGGATGCCCGAGCGTCCGGCCTCGAGTTCGGCCAGCGCATCGCGAGCGACGATGCGGTCGAGTTCGGCGTTGCCGAGGGTGCCCTGGGGTTCGCCGTCGGGCACCACGAGCAACTTGGCGCCCACGCCCACACCGTCGACGACGGTGACCAGCGCCGTCGGCTGCTGGCTGCGCAGCCGGTCGCGCAAGGTGGTGTAGAGGCTCATTGCCGGCTCACCAGTCGAGGGCTTCGATGTAGAGGCGGATCGTGCCGCCACAGGTGAGGCCCACGGCGAAGGCCTCGTCGTCGCTGTACCCGAACGACACGATGCCCGGGCCCCGTTCGCCGTGCAGGACGGCCATCGCCTCCGACACGACGGCGCCCTCCACGCAGCCGCCGCTCACACTGCCGGCCACCTCGCCCTGATCGCTCACGGCCATGGCCGCACCCGGCTCGCGCGGGCCCGACCCGAGGATGTCGACCACCCGCGCCACGGCCACCCGCTTGCCCTCGTGCTGCCAGCGGTCGATGTCATCGAACAGTTCGCGCATGATGCTCCAATCCGTTCAGGCTGTGGGCCGAGATGACGGCAGCGAGCTCTTCCATCGCTGCCACCGAGTGCCCTTCGACGAAGGCGTCGACATACGGTAGGGCCGCCGCCATGCCGCGTGCCAGAGGCGCGTAGCCCGGAGTGACCTTCAGCGGGTTCACCCACACGATGCGGTGGGTGATGCGCTGCAGTCGGCGCATCTGCTCACCCAGCAATTCCGGGTCGCCGCGGTCCCACCCGTCGGACAGCACCACCACGATCGCGCCGCGGCCCATGCCACGTACTCCCCACTCGTCGTTGAACGTGCGCAGGCACTCGCCGAGGCGCGTACCGCCGCTCCAGTCGACCACCCGCTCGCCGGCGCGCTGCAGTGCCCGGTCGGGGTCGCGGCTCGACAGTTCGCGGGTAACGCGTGTGAGCCGGGTACCGAGCGCGAAGGCCTCCACCCGCTGGCGTCCGGCGACGGCGGCCTGGATGAACCGCAACAGGCCGCGGGCATAGGGCTCCATCGAGCCGCTCACGTCGAGCAGCAGTACCAGGCGGCGCAGCCGTTCGCCCGGTTCGAGCCAGTACCGCTCGATCGGCTCACCGCCGGCCTTCAGCGAGGCGCGCACCGTGGAGCGGATGTCGGGCTTCCGTCCGCGCGACGAGCGCCGGTGCCGGAAACTGCGCCGCGGTGGCCCGGCGAAGCGCAGCGAACTCATGTAGGCCTGGGCCTCGGCGAGTTCGTCGTCGCTGCACGCAGCGAAGTCCTTGTGGCGCAGCACCTCGGCGGCCGAGAAGCGCAGTTGCAGCATCGGGTCGTCGCTGGCCTCGCCCTGGTCGCCGTCGCCGCTGTCGTCGGAGCCGTCGTCGATGGCGAGCGTGATCTTCAGCGGCTCGGCCGGTTCGGCTTCGACGGTGCCCGACCGTCGCTCCCAGAACACGGCGAACGCCCGGTCGTAGAGGCCGATGTCTTCGGGCCGGTGCACCAGCGTGGCGCGGCCCGCCCAGTACACGCCGTCGCGGTCGTCGATACCCACCAGGCCGAGGGCCTCGCCGAAGTCGAGCACGCTGCCGATGGGAACGGCGAGACCCAGTCGGCGCAACAGACGGGCGTAGGTGACCGCCAGTCGGGTGCCCTGGTCGGCGAGGTCGGTCATCAGCCGTGGAAGGCGCCGCGCTCGAACGCCTGCTTCACGATGTCGGCGATGCCGGGCGCCTGGCACACCTTGTCCTGGTCTTCGCGGTACTTCAGCACGGCGCCGAGGGTGGCGTCGACGGTGTGCTCGTCGAGTTCGCTCACGCCCAGCGCAGCGAGCGCCGTGGCCCAGTCGATGGTCTCGGCCACGCCCGGCGGCTTGTACAGGTTCTTCGAGCGCATCACCTCGACGGCGGCGGCGACCTGACGGGCGAGCGGCTCGGCCACGTGCGGCACACGCATGCGCACGATCTTCACCTCGCGCTCGAACGTGGGGTGCTCGACCCAGTGGTACAGGCAGCGGCGCTTCAGCGCGTCGTGCACGTCGCGGGTGCGGTTCGAGGTGAGGATGACGATGGGCGGCCGGGCCGTGGTGAACACACCCAGTTCGGGCACGGTGATCTGGTAGTCGCTCAGCACTTCCAGCAGGTAGGCCTCGAACTCGTCGTCGGCGCGATCGATCTCGTCGATGAGCAGCACGGGCGGGTTCTCGCTGCGGTGGTCGATGGCCTGCAGCAGCGCCCGCTTCAGCAGGAACCGCTCGTGGTAGAGCTGGTCCTCGAGGCCTCCGGTGCCCAGATCGCGGGCCTCGCCCGAGGCCTCGGCAGCGCGCAGGTGGAGCAGTTGGCGCGAGTAGTCCCAGTCGTAGACGGCCTGCGAGGCATCGATGCCCTCGTAGCACTGGAGGCGGATGAGGCGGCCGCCGGTCCAGCGGCTGAGCACCTTCGCCACCTCGGTCTTGCCCACGCCGGCCTCGCCCTCGAGCAGGAGCGGCCGCTTCAGCGACAGGGCGAGGAAGATCGCCGTGGCGAGTCCCTCGTCGGCGAGGTAGCCGTGCGCTGCGAGCGCAGTGGTGACCTCGGTGGGCATCGTGGAACTGGACATCGCCGCTCAGGTTAGGGCGGCTGCCATGCTGGTGCCCCATGGGAGTCGTCCGTTCCGTCCGTGTGCACGCGCCACAGGTGGCACACCTCGACCTCGTCGTCGAGGCGGGTGCCGACGGTGTACGCCGCACCGTGGCGATGCAGCGCGACGGCAGTCGTTGGACGACGGCCGTCGAGGCCGACGACGGCGACCGGTACTGGCTCGTCGCCGACGGTGTGGGCCCGTTGCTCGACCCCGCCACCGCCGAGGTGGAACTGGTCGACGGTGTGCCGCTCGGCCGGTTCCGTGGCGCGTGGCCGACCGGACAGCGCATCGCTCGGCTGCACCCCGACCCGGTGGTGTACGAGATGCACGTCCGCGGCTTCGCCCGGACGTTCGAGGGTGTCGCCGAGCGACTCGACCATCTCGTCGACCTCGGCGTGAACGTGATCGAACTGATGCCGGTGCACCCGTTCGACCCGGCCGACAACTACTGGGGCTACATGCCCCTGGTGTGGGGTGCCGTCCACCGGCCGTATGCCGGTGGCGACGACGCAGCCGCAGCGCTGGCCCACCTCGTTGCCTGCGCCCACGAACGCGACATCGAGGTGTGGCTCGACGTGGTGTTCAACCACACCGGCGAGGGTGATGCCGAACTGCCCACACGCAGTCTGCGCGGCCTCGACGACGCCGGTGCGTACCTGCATCACGGCGACGGACGCTATGTCGACGACACGGGTTGCGGCAACACCATCGACCCGGCCGATCCCACGGTGCGCCACCTCGTGATGGAAGCCCTCGACCGCTACGCCGCGTTGGGTATCGACGGGTTCCGGTTCGACCTCGCCTCCGTCCTCACGCGCGACGGCGGCGAACTGGTGCGCCGCATCGGCGACTGGGCCCAGTCGCGCGGCGTGCGCCTGGTGGCCGAGGCCTGGGACCTTGCTGCGTACCAGGTGGGCCCCGGCTTTCCTGATACCCGATGGGCGCAGTGGAACGACCGGTTCCGCGACGACGTACGCGGCTTCCTGCGCGGCGAGCCGGGCCGGGTGCCGGGCATGATCCAGCGCGTCTCGGGCAGCCCCGACCTCTTCCCCGACGACCCGGCGCGCAGCATCAACTTCGTCACCGCGCACGACGGCCTCACGCTGCACGACGTCACCATCGTCACCAGCGACCGCCATCATTCGTGGGACTGTGGGCCCGAGTTGCGCCTGCAGATGCTGCGCAATGCCTTCACCATGCTGCTGCTCTCAGCGGGAACACCGATGTTCGTGATGGGCGACGAGTTCGCCCGAACCCAGGAGGGCCACGACAACCCGTACGACATCGACAGCCCGCTCACCTGGGTCGACTGGGGGCGCCTCGACGAGTGGCGGCCGCTGCACCGGTTCGTGCAGTCGCTCGTCGCACTGCGGCGCCGTGTGGCCGGCGACCTGCTGCGTGGTGGCGTGCGCTGCTACGGGGTCGACGTGATGCCCGACGAACGTCACGAGAGCCGCTCGCTGGCCTGGGCCACCGACCAGCTGTACGTGATGGCCAACATGTGGTGGGAGCCGCTGACGTTCCGGGTGCACGAACCAGGGCCGTGGCGGGTCGAGTGCTCAACCGTGGCGGGCTCCGTCGCGGGTGTTCGATCCGGGGAGCGGCTCGTCGTCGGCGATACCGTCGTGGTTCCCCCACGATCGGTCACGGTGCTGGCCGGAGAGAGCGTTCCGCAATGATCGTCGACATCCAACTCAACCCGGCGGTCGAGCCGTGGCCACGCCTGCTCGAGGGTGTGCTGGCCGCCGAGGAGGCGGGCTTCGACACGGTGTGGGTGTTCGACCACTTCGACGGGTCGTTGCTGTCGGGCACCACCATGCTCGAGTGCTTCACCCTGCTGGGTGCCTATGCCGCGGCCACGACGCGCATCGGGCTCGGGTCGATGGTGGTGAACATGGCCAATCGCAATCCGGGTGTGATGGCCATGGCAGCGGCATCGGTGCAGCACATCAGCGGCGGCCGGTTGCGTCTCGGTCTCGGGGCCGGTGCGGCACCTGGCACCATCTGGTCGGCCGAGCACCGCGACCTCGGCATCGACCTCGGCCGCACCATCGCCGAACGGCACGTCCGGTTCGAGGCCGGCCTCGACGAACTCGACCGCCTGTGGTCGCCCGCTCCCGATCGTGCCGAGGGCGACGCACTGGCCTACCCGCGGCCGACGCCACGCCCTCCGGTGTACGTGGGTGTGAACAGTGTGCCCCTCGCCCAACTGGCGGCCCGCCGCTGCGACGGGTTGAACGTGCGTGCCGATCACGACGACCTCGAGGTGCTGCTCGACGCGGCGCGTCTGGAGCGAGCCGGCTCCGCTCGCGCTACCGAGCCGTTCACGATGTCGGTGTGGACGCGGTGGGACGACGCCCTCGCCGACCCCGATCACCCGCGGCGCCGGTACTGGGCGTCGATCGGTGTGGGACGACTCGTGATGACCTGTCTGCGTCCCTACGATCTCGACGCTGTCAGTCGCTTCCTCGGCTGAGGGGCGACCGTCAGATGAAGCGCAGTTCGCGCGCAGCCTGCTCGAGCTGCTCGCGAAAGCGCGGATGAGCGACGGCGATGAGCGCCCGGGTGCGTTCGCGGATCGACCGGCCGCGCAACTCGGCCACGCCGAACTCGGTGACCACCATGTCGACGGTGTTCTTCGGGGTGGTCACCACGTCGCCCGCCGCCAGTTGCGGCACGATGCGGCTCACCTCGCCATCGCGTGCCGTCGACTGGAGCACGATGAAACTCTGCCCGCCCTCGCTGTAGGCGGCACCGCGGGCGAAGTCGCTCTGGCCGCCCGACGACGAGTAGTACCGCCCGCCGATGGTCTCGCTCGCGCACTGCCCGAGGAAGTCGACGGCCAGGCTGGCGTTGATCGACACGAAGTTCGCGTCGCGGGCGATGACGCGCGGGTCGTTCACGTAGCGCGCCGGCCACAGCTCGATCGTGGGGTTGTCGGCGATGAAGTCGTACAGCCGCTGGGTGCCGAGGGCGAAGGTGCCGATCACCTTCAGGCGGTTGTTGGTCTTGCGGGTGCCGTTCACGGTGCCCGACTCGATGAGGTCGATCAGTCCGTCGCTCATCAGTTCGGTGTGCACACCGAGGTCGCGGTGGCCGGTGAGGTGGGCGAGCACGGCGTTGGGGATGGCGCCGATACCAGCCTGGATGGTGGCGCCGTCGGGCACCCGCTCGGCCACGAAGGCGCCGATGCGCCGGTCGACATCGGTGGGCACGGCGGGTGGCACCTCCACCAGCGGGTAGTCGGCGTGCACCCATCCGTCGACCTGCGACACGTGGATCTGGTTGCGGCCAGCGGTGCGCGGCATCCGTTCGTTCACCTCGACGAAGAACGGTGCGCGGCCGATGAAGCTGGCGGTGTAGTCGGCGCTCACCCCGAGCGAGAAGTTGCCGTGGCGGTCGGGCGGCGACACCGAGGCCAACACATACGGCCGCGTGGCGCGCCGCCGCATCAGTTCGTACACCTCTGAGAAGTGGTTCGGTACCAGGTCGATGCTGCCTTCGTGGAAGCGCTCGCGGGTGATGTGCGACAGGAAGTACGAGTAGTGCCGCAGTCGGTCGCCGAAGGCGCCGTGCAGGGTGGGCCGGTCGTGCAGCGCATGCATCTGGTGCACGCTCACGCCGTCGAGTGCGTCGGCCCCGGCCTCGACGGCGTCGAGCAGGGTGACCGGCTCGCCGTTGGCGATGGGCACGATGAGTTGGGTGTCGGGCCCGATGCGTCCGACCACGGCACCCGCATCGAGGCGGCGGCTCGCGTGCAGCAGGTCGGCGGTGCTCACGAGTCGAAGCCGAGACCGAACCGATCGAGGCCGCGCAGCCACAGGTTGCGTTTCCCGGTGCGGTCTTCCCGGTCGAGCGACCAGCGCGTCGTCTGGATGCCGATGAACCGGAACGGCTCGGGCGGGAACGGCAGCGGCTTCTCCTGCACGAACTGCGTCTGTGTGGCGATGGATCGCTTGCCGTCGAGCAGGTCGAGCATCACCTCGCCACCGAAGCGGGCCGAGGCGACACCGAGGCCGGTGTAGCCGAGCGCGTACGCGACCCGACCCTGCCAGGCCTGACCCCAGAACACGCAGAACCGGCTGCAGGTGTCGATGGCGCCGCCCCACAGGTGGGTGAACTTCAGACCCTCGAGCTGGGGGAAGGTGTCGAAGAAGTGCTTGCTCAACTTCGCCCAGGTCTCGGGGCGGCTCTCCAGTTCGGTGTTCACCTTGCCGCGCCAGTAGTACACGGCGTCGTAGCCACCCCACAGGATGCGGTTGTCGGCGGTGAGCCGGTAGTAGTGGAACTGGTTGGGGATGTCGGACAGGCCCTGGCGATTGGTCCAGCCGAGGTCGTCGAGTTGTGCCTTCGACAGCGGCTCGGTGACCATGCAGTAGTCGTACACCGGGGCGATGTAGTGGCCGATACGCGACAGCAGCGGCTTGAACGCGTTGGTGGCCAGCGCCACCTTGCCGGCCCGGATGCGACCGAGTGGGGTGTTGATGAGCACGCCCACGCCGTCTTTCTCGATCGAGGTGGCCTTGGTGTCTTCGTAGATGCGCACGCCCAGCGACATCGCGGCCGCCTTCAGGCCCCACACCAGGCGGGCCGGGTCGACCAGGGCGGCGCGGTCCTTGCGCCACAGGCCGCCGGTGTAGGTGGACGAGTTCACCTGGCGGCGCATGGCTTCGGTGTCGAGCCACTCGACCTTCTGGCCCAGTGAGCGGAGCTGGTGGTAGTCGTCGCGCAGTTCGTCGAGGTACGACGGGGCGTGCGCGGCGGTGGCCACGTCGATGACGCCGGTGCGTTCGTAGTCGCAGTCGATGTTGTAGCGCTGGATCGCCGACTCGATGTCGTTGAGGTTCTTCAACCCCAGTTCCTCGAGGAGAGCGATTTCTTCGGGGAAGCGTTCCTGGCCGTTGGCCACACCATGGGTGAGGCTCGACTCCATGAATCCGCCGTTGCGACCGCTGGCTGCCGAACCGATCTCGTGCGCGTCGATGAGCACGACGTCGCGCGACGGGTCGCGTTCTTTGGCGATGATGGCCGTCCACAGCCCGGTGTAGCCGCCGCCCACGATGCACAGGTCGCACGTCTCGGTGCGCACCAGTGTGGGGTTGCTGTCGGGCTCGTCGCTGTCTTCGTACCAGTACGGATACGGATCGGCATCGGCGATCGCATCGAGGTGGAAGGGCTGGATGCCGTACTCGTTGTCGTCGCTCGTCATGGTGATCACCCGCTCGCTGCAGGCTACCCGGTGCGGCGCTGCTGGCGGTCTCACCGGCAGTCGTTCGGGTACCGTCGGGCCATGGATCTGGGATTGCATGGTCGCCGCGCCGCTGTTGCCGCGGCATCGGGTGGGCTGGGGTTCGCCTCAGCCAAGTCGCTGGCCGATGAGGGGGTGCGTGTCGTGATCTGCGGCCGCGACCGTGGCCGCATCGAGGCGGCAGCGGCCGAGATCGGGCACGGGTGCATCGGCCTCGTGCACGATGTGTCCGATGCTGCCGGTGGTGCAGCGTTCATGGCCGCCGCCACCGAGGCGCTCGGCGGGCTCGACATCGTCGTCGCCAATGGCGGCGGGCCGCCGCCCGGTACGTTCGCCAGCACGCCGGTCGATGTCTACGACACGGCGCTCGACCTCAGCCTGCTGTCGGTGGTGGGCATGGCCAAGGCCGCCATCCCGGCCATGCAGGCACAGCGATGGGGGCGCTTCGTCGCCATCACCTCGGTGTCGGTGCGCCAGCCCATCCCCACGCTCATCTTGTCGAACACTGCACGCGCCGGGGTGACCGGGTTCTTGAAGACGGTTGCCCGCGAGGTGGCGCGCGACGGGGTCACGGTCAACTCGGTGCAGCCGGGCCTCCATGCCACCGACCGCGTCACGTCGCTCTACGGCGGCGACACGGCAGCGGTGGCTGCCGACGTTCCCGCGGGTGTGCTGGGCCAGGCCGCCGACTTCGGCGCCATCGTCGCGTTCGTGTGCAGCGACCAGGCCAAGTACGTCACCGGCCTGCAGTTGCACGTCGATGGCGGTTCCTACGCCGGGCTGCAGTGACCGGCAGGAGTGCCCGGCAGCACGGTGAGGTCGAACGCAGCCATCGCCGGATCGAAGGTGGCGATGGCAGTGATGTGCTCGCGGCGCAGCAGCACCAGGGTGACGGCCGCATCGGGGTCGACCGCCACCGGGAGACGGAGCCGTTGGGCAGCCCGCAGATGCTGGCCGGCGACGTGGATCGTCTCGACCGGCGCGAACAGTGGATTGTGCCCGTCGGCGTCGCTCGGGTGGGTGGCCGCCAGGTGGTCGACACGAGCGCGTAGGCGCAGTTCGTTGCGCTGGTAGCAGTCGAGCAACTCGGTGTAGGCGGCCACCGCGGCAGGTCGATCAGGGTGCTCCGGGTCGACCAGTGCGTCGAGGAACGAGCGGTCGAGCAGGACCGTGGGTGGGGTCATCGCCACTGCGTCATCCCCCGAGTGCTCTGCGGGCCTGCTGGGCGCGGCGATCGCGCTGACGGCGCTCGATGCGGTTCCAGACGAGGAACGAGGTGCCGACGAGTGCCCAGCCCACCAGACCGTCGATCACCCAGTGTTCGGCGAAGTACACGAGCGCGGTGAGCATGGTGAGCGGGAAGAGCATCAGCAACGCCTTGCCCCACCACGGCTTCACCATCGGCAGGAAGAAGGCGGGTACGAACAACGCGAACCCGGCGTGCAGCGACGGCATCGCCGCCACACCGTTGGCCCAGTCGAGCGCGTTGTTCCAGTCGTGGTAGAAGCCGTAGAAGCCGAGCGACTTCAGGCCCTCGCCCGTGTGGCGGTCGAGCGGGGGCAGCAACTGGTACGGGTACTTGCGGCTGGCCACCATCCACGGCGGTGCCGTGGGGAGCAGCACGAACATCGTGCACGCGATGGCCAGCAGGGTGGCGAAGCGCTTCATGAAGCGCTTCCACTGGTAGCGCCGCGTGGCCCACAGCACACCGAGCGCCACGACCGGTAGCCAGAAGTGGGTGTAGTACGTGAGCGACAGCACCTGGTCGTACCAGTGCACGTGGCCGCGTTCGTAGAGGCGTTGCTGCAGCCACACCACGGGGTCGGCTCCCAGGAACAACACCCGGTCGATGTTGAGCATCGCGTGCACCTGGAGCGGCATGCCCAAACGGTCGGCCACGCCGCGGGTCATCTCGTAGCCGAACCACATCAGGCAGTACAGGGCGGCATCGACCGCCAGTTGCGCCCAGCGCCGCCAGGGTCGGCCGAGGTTGGCGCACAGCAGGAACATGCCCAGTGCGGCGGCCACCGAGATGCGGTCGGTGACCAGGCCGCGATTGCGGGTCCACCACACGTAGCTGAGGCCGTAGCCGATCATCATCGCCACGCGGACGTAGTGGAACGGATCGAGCGGCACCAGGCGGGCGACCCGCCAGCGCCCGTCGACGGAGCGTGCACGCGGATCGGCCGACGCGCCGGGCCCGCCGGGGGAAGCGGGGAGATCGGCCTCGGCGAGCATGAGACGAGAGGTTACCGAGCGTTCACCGCCTGTTCATGGCGTTTCGTCGGCGGCCACCCGGCGAGCGTGGTGGGGGTCGACCGGGCCGGTGCCGTGGAGGATGGCTGCGATGGTCTCGACGCCGTCGACCAGGCGCGGTCCTGGGCGCACCACCAGTGCGTTCGCGTCGATGGCCCACACCGGTGCGTCGCAGCCGAGGCGCTCGGCCACTGTTGCGGCCTGCTCCACCGCCGCGTCGACACCGAATCCACACGGGGCCACGAGCACCAGGTCGGCGTCGCCGGCGGCGTCGACGAGCTCGGGCCAGGCTGCCGCCACCGACCGGCCACCCGGTCGGGCCAGCACCGGTACGCCACCGGCGCGCACCACCAGATCGGGCACCCAGTGGCCGGCCAGGAACGGCGGCTCCACCCACTCGATCACCAGCACCCGCGGTGGCTCCGCTGCCCGGGCCGCCACCGCTGCGGCCACGGCGTCGAGGCGGGCCAGTAGGCCGGCGAGCAGCTCGTCGCCACGCTGTGGCACACCGCAGGCAGCGGCCACCACCGGAATGGTGGCCAGCACTTCGTCGAGGGTGTGCGGGTCGAGCGTCACCACATCGGCCGTGCAGCCGAGGTGCTCGAGGGCTGCGTCCACCTCGCCGCTGGGCAGCGCGCACACCCGGCACAGGTCTTGGGTCAGCACCACGTCGGGGGCGCACTGCGCGAACAGGGTCTCGTCGAGCACGTAGAGGTCGTCGCCCGCCGCAACCTTGGCGCGCACGAGTTCGTCGATGGCTGCCGGGGTGAGGCCGTGGGTGTCGAGGCCGCCCACCACGATGTGCCGTCCGGTGCGGGCCTCGGCCGGGTGATCGCACTCGAAGGTGACGCCGACCAGGTGGTCACCCAATCCGAGGGCGAAGACGATCTCGGTGGCGGACGGGAGGAGAGAGACGATGCGCACCCGGCCAGTGTGGCCGCTGCCGTGCGCAGACGCGACAACGGGGCCCGTGCCGCCGCGAACGGCAGCCCGGGCCCCGTCGGCGTGGACTACTTGCTGGCCTGCTCGAGGGCCCGGCGCACCAGCACCTTGGCCAGGTGCACGCGGTACTCGGGCGTGGCGTTCAGGTCGCTCTGCGGCTCGGCCTCGGCGGCGGCCTGCTCGGCTGCGTCGGCGATGGAGGCACCGCCGGCCAGGGCCGAGCTGACGCTGGAGGCGAGGATGGGCACGCTGCCCATGTTCACCAGTGCGACACCGCTGTCGCCGTTGCGACGCCAGGCGGCGACACCGACGATGGCCCAGTCCTGGGCGCGACGGTTGAACTTCTGGAAGCTCCAGCCGGCACCGTTCATCTTCGGCACGCGGATCTCGGTGAGCATCTCATCGGGCTCGAGGGCCGTCTGCAGGAAGCCGTGGAAGAACTCGCCGGCCGGGATCTCGCGGGTGCCGTTGGGGCCCTGGGCCACGTAGGTGGCGCCGAGGGCCAGCGTGGTGGCAGGCAGGTCACTGGCAGGGTCGCTGTGGGCGATCGAGCCACCGATGGTGCCACGGTGGCGCACCTGCGGGTCGCCCACGTGGCCGGCGGCGTGGGCCAGCAACGGCACGTGCTCGGCCAGCACCGGGCTCTGCTCGACATCCATGTGCCGGGTGAGCGCACCGATGGCGATGTGGTCGCCCGCGTCGCGGATGTACGACAGGTCGTCGACCCGGCCGATGTCGACCAGCACGCTCGGCTGGGCCAGACGCAGCTTCATCAGCGGCAGCAGGCTGTGGCCGCCGGCGAGGAACTTGGCCTCGTCGCCGTGCTGGCCGATGAGGCTGATGGCCTCGGCGGCCGAACCGGCCCGGACGTATTCGAAGGGTGCGGGGATCACGTGTTGGCTCCTTGCTGCGCGTGGTGAATAGCTTTCCAGACCGTCTGCGGACTGGCCGGCATGGGGATGTCGGTGACACCCAGGCCGGACAGTGCGTCGACGATGGCATTGATGACGGCGGGTGCGGCACCGATGGTGCCTGCCTCGCCGATTCCCTTCACGCCCAACTGGTTGGTGGGCGACGGGGTGATGGTGTGGCCGAGGGTGATCGGCGGCACGTCGCTGGCGGCGGGCACGAGGTACTCGGCGAGCGAGGTGGTCTTCAGGTTGCCGTCGCTGTCGTAGACGGCTTCCTCGAACAGTGCCTGGGCCATGCCCTGCACGACGCCGCCGTGCACCTGACCCTCGACGATGAGCGGGTTCACCTGGTTGCCGCAGTCGTCGACGGCGACGTACTGCAGCACCTCGACCTGACCGGTCTCGGTGTCGACCTCGACGGTGCAGATGTGCGTGCCGAACGGCCACGAGAAGTTCGGCGGGTCGTAGGTGACCTGCGCCTCGAGGTTCGGCTCGAGGCCATCGGGCAGGTTGTGGGCGGTGAAGGCCTCGAAGGCGATGGCGGCGAGCGGCATCGCCTTGTCGGGCGACCCCTTCACCGTGAAGGTGCCACCGGCGAACTCGAGGTCGTCCTCGTTGGCCTCGAGTTGGTGGGCAGCGATCTTCTTGGCCTTGTCGATGACCTTGTCGCAGGCCATCGCGATGGCCACGCCACCGACGGGCAGCGACCGCGACCCGTAGGTGTCGAGGCCCAACGGCGCGACGGCCGTGTCGCTGTGCAGCACGTCGACGTCGTCGGGGCTGATGCCCAACTTGTCGGCGACGATCATGCTCCACGAGGTCTCGTGCCCCTGGCCGTGCGGTGCCGTGCCGGTGACCACCTGCACCTTGTTGGTGGGCAGGATGCGCACCGTGGCTGCCTCCCAGCCGCCCGCGCCGTAGTTCAGCGAGGCGAGCACCCGCGACGGGGCGAGGCCGCACATCTCGAAGTAGCTGCACACACCGATACCGAGCCGCTTGGTGGCGCCGGGCACGTTCTGCGTGGCCTGACGGGCCCGCTTGCCGGCGTAGTCGGCAAGGCCGGCTGCCATGTCGGCCGCAGCTTCGTGGTCGCCGCTGTCGTACACCAGACCGGTGAACGCCGTGTACGGGAACTGGTCCTTGCGGATGTAGTTGCGGCGACGCAGCTCCATCGGGTCGACGCCCATCTTCGCTGCAAGAGCGTCCATGGCTCGCTCGATGGCGTACGTGGCCTCGGGCCGGCCCGCACCGCGGTAAGCGTCGGTGGGGGTCATCGTGGTGAACACGCCCGTGCAGCTGAAGTCGTACGCAGCGGGCAGGTCGTACACGCCGGCATACAAGAACGCGCCGAGCAGCGGGATGCCCGGGGTGATGAGCTGCAGGTAGCCACCCATGTCGGCCAGCAGTCGCACCCGCACCGCAGTGAGCTTGCCGTCGGCGTCGGCCGCGAGCTCGATGTGCTGCTTCTGGGCCCGGCCGTGGATGCTGGCCTGGGTGTTCTCGCCACGCTCTTCGTTCCAGCGCACCGGTGCCTTGTGCTTGCGGGCCAGGGCCACGCACAGCAGTTCCTCGGCGTACACGTCGAGTTTGGCGCCGAAGCCGCCGCCCACCGAGGGGGCGACCACTCGCATCTGGTGCTCGGGGATGCCGAGCGTGAGCGCGGTCATCACCTTCAAGATGTGCGGGATCTGCGTCGCGCTGTACAGCGTCATGTCGCCGCCGAAGGGCTGCGGCACGGCGGCCACCGCACGGGGCTCCATCGCCATCGGGATGAGTCGCTGCTGCACGTAGTGCTCGCTCACGGTGTAGGCCGCGCTGGCGAAGGCCGCGTCGACCTGGCCCTCGGTGCCTTCCACCTTGAGGTCCCACGTGTAGCTGCGGTTGGTGCCCTCACCCTCGTGGATGATCACCCGGTCGCTCAACGCGTCGTCGACGTCGATGATCGCCGGCAGCGCCTCGTACTCGACGACGACGGCCTCGACGGCGTCGCGGGCCGCGGCCTCGCTGGTGGCCAACACGCAGGCGACGCCGTCGCCCATGTAGGTGACCTTGCCCGTAGCCACCGGGTAGTGGGCCGGGTTCTTCATGTCGGGCGTGACCGGCCAGGCGCTGGGCATGGGCGCTGCCCAGAGGCTCATCAGGTCGGCGCCGCTGTAGGCAGCGACCACCCCCGGCATGGCCAGCGCGGCGCTGAGGTCGACGCTGAGGATGCGGGCGTGGGCATAGGGGCTGCGCACCAGTGCGAGGTGCAGTGCCCCGGGAATGTTCAAGTCGTTGGTGTACTTCGCCTCGCCGGTGAGCAGCGCAGGGTCTTCCTTGCGCAGCCGCCGTGTCCCCAACACGGCGTTCGGGCGATCGTCGGTCATGGTCATGGTCGGGTCCCCTTCCCGAATGACGTCATTCGCCTGCGCAGGCGAGGACGGCCTTGACGATGTTGTGGTAGCCGGTGCACCGGCACAGGTTGCCTTCCAGGCCGAGGCGGACTTCTTCCTCGGTGGGGTGCGGGTTCTCCTTCAGCAGGCTCGAGGCGGCCATCACCATGCCGGGCGTGCAGTAGCCGCACTGCAGGGCATGGTTCTCCATGAAGGCCTGCTGCATCGGGTGCATCGTGCCGTCGGCCGACGCCATGCCTTCGATGGTGGTGACCTCGGCGCCGTCGGCCTGGACAGCCAGCACGGTGCAGCTCTTCACGGCCTCACCGTTCAGGTGCAGGCTGCACGCGCCGCACGACGAGGTGTCGCAGCCGATGTTGGTGCCGGTGAGGCCGAGGACCTCGCGGACGTAGTGGACAAGCAACGTGCGCGGTTCGACATCGCTGTCGTGCGCCGTGCCGTTGACGGTGACGCGGATCTTCATGAATGTCCCCTTGTGAGTGGGTGGTTCGGTGTGCCCCCAAGTTGGCGCGCCCCATCATGCACCATTTTCGGCCCCGCTCGCACATGGACGGTCGCGTGCCCGGCGATGGCAGGTGTGGGCTCGGTAGCATCGCGTCCGGTGGAGATCGACGACATGGCCCTCCAGCGCCTGCGCGACGACGGGCAGCGCTACACCACAGGGCGGCGCGAACTGCTGCATGCCTTGGCCGACGCCGGCGAACCGCTCACCATCCCGATGATCCTGCAGCGCCGGCCGGGCCTGGCCCAGAGCTCGGTGTACCGCAATCTGGCGGTGCTCGAGCAGGCACGCCTGGTCAGCCGCATCACCACCGGCGACGAACACGCGCACTACGAGTTGGCTGAAGACCTCACCGAGCACCATCACCATCACCTGGTGTGCAGCGAGTGCGGTCGGGTGAGCGACTTCACCTTGCCCGACGGCACCGAACGGCTGCTCGACGACGCTCTGCATCGCGCCGCCGACGCAGCCGCCTTCACCCTGGCCTTCCACCGGCTCGACCTGGTGGGTCGCTGCGCAACCTGCGCCCCGGTCTCGACCAACAGGGCCTAGACCAGGTTCGTCTGGCGGGCGCGCTCGAGGCGGGCGGCCACATCGGGCCAGTTGACGACGTTCCAGATGGCGTGCACGTAGTCGGCGCGTTGGTTGGCGTACTGCAGGTAGTAGGCGTGCTCCCACACATCGATGGCGAGCAGTGGCACGGTGCCGAGCACGTGGTTGTCGGAGTGGGTGAGCAGTTGCTGGACGACGAGTCGTTGCGCGATGGGCTCCCAGGCGAGCACCGCCCAGCCGCTGCCCTGCACCGTCGTGGCGGTGTGGCTGAACAGGGCACGGAACGAGGCGAACCCGTCGAAGGTCTCGTCGATCTCGCGGCGCAGCGGACCGCCCGGTTCGCCGCCGCCGTCGTCGGGGTGCAGGTTGGTCCAGTAGATCGAGTGCAGCACGTGCCCACCCACGTGAAACGCCAAGGCGCGTTCGAGGCCGACGAGTTCGCCCCAGCGCTGGTCGGCGCGTGCCTGGTCGAGTTGCTCGAGTGCGGTGTTGGCGCCCGCCACGTACGCGGCGTGGTGCTTGTCGTGGTGCAATTCGATCACCCGGGCCGATAGATGCGGCTCGAGATCGGCGGGATCGTAGGAGAGATCGGGCAGCGAGTAGGTGACCATGCCGGGACGGTATACCCGTGTCGGCTCGGGCTGCGGGCGGGTCAGAAGGCCCGGATGATGTCGCGAACGGACATGGCCAGCAGGAACACCAGCATCACGCCGCCGAATGCGGTGTAGCCCCAGCGCGCCCGGTGGTCGACCCGCCAGAAGCGGCGCATGCTCGACACGATGCACACTGCCGCGATAATGCCGATGACGGCGCCGATGAGTGGGCCGACGCCGGCGGCGAGGCCGAGGAACGGCAGCACGAACGGCAGCACGATGTAGGTGAGCAGGCAGCGAACCGCCGACACCATCACCGACGTCTGCAGCGCCTTGCGCGCATCGGCGGCGGTGGCGTTCTCGACGCGGTCGACCCGCAGCAGGGCGCGCATGAAACGATCGGCAGGCGGGCGTTCGACGGAGACGACGGCCGGTTCGGCGACGATCGACATGTTGGCCACTGTACCCATCGCGGCCGACTCTGGCGCCATCACCGGGCCATCACACGGAGAGTCATCCGTCCTCAGGTGAGCGCGCCGTGGAGCAGGCCCACGGTGGCGCCGCCGGCCACCAACCAGGCCGAGTTGGGGCGCACCGTCAGCAGGAGCACCAGAGCCGCCACCGCCACGACGACGGTGAGCGGATCGACCAGCGCCGACCCGGCCAATCGCACCACCACGGCGGCCATCATGCCCAGCGACGCAGCGTTCACGCCGTCGAGGGCGCCACCCGCCCAGGCCGAACGGCGGATGAGCGGCACGATGCGGGCCAGCAGCGCCACGAACACCAGGGCCGGGGCGAAGATGGCGGCCGTCGCCACGAGCGCGCCTGGCAGGCCCGCAACCTGATAGCCCACGAACGTGGCGGTGGTGAACACCGGCCCGGGGGTGAACTGGCCGATGGCCACCGCATCGAGCAGTTGCCGCTCGGTGAGCCAGCCGAGCCGCTCGACGAGGTCGCCCTCGAGGAACGACACCAACACGTATCCACTGCCGTACAGCACGGCACCCACCTTCACGAACACCCACGCCAGACGCCCCAGCGTGGGGTCGGTGGCGGTGGCGGTGGCGGTGGCCAGGCCGAACGGGGCGACGAACCACAGGTGCAGACGTCGGGTCGGGCGGAGTGTTGCCCGGTTGCGCCACAGCGCACCCACCACGGCTGCCGCGCCCAGCAACACCAACTCGTTCACGCCGACCAGCCAGGCGGCGGCAGCGCCGAGGGCGACGGCACCGAGCACGATGTCCTTCACGGCCGTTCGGGCGAGGCCGACACATGCGTGGGCCACCACGGCGACGATGACGGGCACGATGCCGTACGACAGGTCGAGTGCCGTGGGTGTGGTGCCGTACCGGTCGTACAACACTGCGAGCACCAGCACGATGGCCACCGCGGGCAGGATGAACCCGCATGCCGCAGCCACGAACCCGCGCCAGCCGGCACGGCGCAGACCGAGGTGCACCGCCAGTTCGGTGGAGTTCGGACCCGGCACGAGGTTGGTGGCGCCCACGAGGTCGATGAAGGTCTGGTCGTCGACCCACTGCCGGCGGGTGACCACCTCGTCGCGCATCATCGCGATGTGGGCGGCGGGCCCGCCGAACGCCGTGAACCCGAGGCGGGTGAACAACGTCGCCACCTCGCGCCAGGCGTGCGGCAGGGGTGCGTTCGGCGCAGCGGCGGACGAGTCGGTGGCGTCGATGGCGGCGAGGGTATCGCCCTCGGTGAGGGCTGACCGCAGGTTCAGCCGTCGAGCGAGCGCTGCTTGCGGGCGGCGAAGGTGAGGGTGAGGGCGCTGAGCACCACGATGGCCAGCAACCCTCCCCACGTGTCGTGCCAACTGACGCCCTGTAGGAAGCCCTGGCGGCCGAGGCGCAGAATGTACGTGAACGGGTTGTAGCGGGCCACGGTGTGCAGCCAACCCGTCATCAGCGACAGCGGCGACTGGGCGTCGGTGAGGAACAGCGCATTGAACAGCGTGAGCTGCATCAGCGCCGCGCCGCGCATGTCGCGGAAGACGAACGCGAGCGCCAGGCCCCACCCGGCCGAGATCGTCGCCACGCCGACACAGGCGACGAGCAGCGCCAGGATGCCCAGCACCCAGTCGACCGGCCGAGCGCCCAGCAGCAGGCCCACGCCCAGCACGGTGCCGACGACGATGAGGACCCGCACCCAACAGAGGATGAGCGGCCCGAGGATCTGCGTGAAGCCTGGCGAGGGTGCCATGCGCAGCCGGTCGTAGAAGCCGGTCTCGAGATCGCGCACGGTGCTGAAGCCGAGACCCACGCCCGCGAACCCGGCGCCCATCAGGCAACCGAGGGGCAGGAACCAGTTGATGGCCTTGTCGGTGGGGAAGCCGGGCACCTTCGTGATGGCGTAGAACGTGCCGCTGAACGCGACGGCCTGGAAGATGGGCATCACCAGCGAGGGGATGAACGCCGACGGCAGCCGTCGGATGGAGCGCAGGCCACGAACGGCCAGCACCCACGACGAGCGCACGAGCGTGCCGCCCGGGGCCTGCTCGCTGTCGTACGCGGTGGGGGAGGGCGAGGTGGTGGTCATCGTGCCGCCAGTCGTCCGTTGAGCGCCCGTAGTGCGATGCCGATGGACACGATGCCGATGGCGACGGGGATGAGCAGCGCCTGGGCGAGGTGGGTGGCCGACAACGACTCGATGGTGAGGCCGCGGATGCCCTCGACCAGGTACGAGATCGGGTTGGCATCGGCGATGTGGCCGTACACGCCGGTCATCGTCTCGCGCGGGAAGAAGGCGCTCGACAGGAACAAGGCGATGAACAGCAGCGGGAAACTGCCCTGCACCGCTTCCGACGAGCCGGTCTTCAGGGCCATGGCAGCGGCGAAGCCGCCGAACGCCATACCGGTGAGTGCGCCCGACAGCACGATGGCGACGAAGCCGACGATGCCCGACTTGATACTGACCCCGAAGGGCAGCAGCACCACGATGAAGAACACGGTCTGGAACGCGCCGAATGCGGCGGCGCCGGCGAGGCGGCCGAGCAGGATGCCCACACGCGATGTGGGCGAGGCGAGCAGTCGGTCGAAGAAGCCTTCGGCGATGTCGGTGGCCAGTGCTGCGCCACCCGTGACGCTGCCGAACAGCACGCCCTGCACGATGCTGCCCGCCAACGAGAAGTCGAGGAACGAGTCGACTTCCGGGAAGCCTGGGAGCGACGTGGCCTTGCTGAACGACGACGTGCCCAGCGCGGCGAAGAACAGCGGGAAGATGAGCGAGGGGATGACGAGCGCCGGCTGACGGACGAAGGCCAGGATGGAGCGGCGCGACATGGCAGCGGTCTGGCGCCAGAACGAGCCGTTCCGCGCCGAAGTGGCCGCACCCACCGGTGCCGTCACAGCGGTCATCGCCGGCCTCGCCGGCGGCGCTTGCCGCCCTCGGCGGGGGCATCGTCGGCCGCGGGTGCAGCGCCGCCCTCGTCGCCCTCGAGTCGGTGGCCGGTGGCCTCGGCGAACACGTCGTCGAGGCTCGGCTCGTTCAGTTCGAGGTGGTGGATGCCGATGCCGGCGTCGTCGAGCGCGCGCACCACCTCGGTGACCTGGCCGGCGCCACCGGGCAGGCCCACCCCGAGGGTGCCCTCCGGTGTGGGCCGCAGTTCGCCGAAGCGGGCCAGCACCGTCTTCGCGCCGTCGGCCTCGGCCTGGGTGACCGAGATCTGCAGCGTGGGCGCACCTACCTCTGCCTTCAGGGCGGTGGGGGTTCCCAGCTTCACGATCCTGCCGTGGTCGATGATGGCCACCCGGTCGGCCAGCTGGTCGGCCTCCTCGAGGTACTGCGTGGTGAGCAGCACGGTGGTGCCCTCCTGGTTGAGGCGGCGTACCTCTTCCCACAGTGTGATGCGGCTCATCGGGTCGAGGCCGGTGGTGGGTTCGTCGAGGAACAGCACGGTGGGCTGGTGGATGAGCGACAGCGCCAGGTCGAGTCGGCGACGCATACCGCCCGAGTAGGTGCCCACGCGACGGTCGGCTGCGGCGGTGAGGCCCACACGCTCGAGCAGTTCGTCGGCCCGGCGACGCACCGCCGCCGGGGCGATGCCGTACAGCACGGCCTGCAGCTCGAGCAGTTCGTTGCCGGTCATCAACGGGTCGATGGCGGCGTCCTGCAGGGCGACACCGATGCTGCGGCGCACGCTGTCGGCCTGGCGCACCACATCGAAGCCGGCCACGCGGGCCGAGCCGTCGGTGGGACGCAGCAGGGTGGTGAGCATGCGCACGGTGGTGCTCTTGCCCGAGCCGTTGGGGCCGAGGAGTCCGAAGATCTCGCCCTGGTGCACTTCGAGGTCGACGCCGTCGACGGCGCGCACCAGCGAACCGTCGGAGCCGAAGTGGCGGACGAGACCGGACGCGACGATGGGGGAGTCGGTTGCGGTCATCCGTTGCACACTACAAGCAACGGCGACCGCCACCTCGTCTGGGGTGGAGTGGGCGGATCAGCCCTGGGCTGCAGCGATGGCCCGCCACACGCGCTCGGCGGTGGTGGGCATGTCGATGTGGCGCACGCCGAGGTGGCTGACGGCGTCGATGACGGCCGACTGCACCGCAGGGGTGGAGCCGATGGTGCCGCTCTCGC
>JBIIDH010000153.1:0-6772 GCA_044238435.1 Ilumatobacteraceae bacterium
CCAGCAGTTGGTCTTTGTCCTTGCCGTCGAGCATCGACTGTTCGAGCGCCTCGCCAGCCATCACGAACCTCTTTCTGATGTCGGGCGAGATACCGATGAAGACAGCACCTTCGATGAACCCGAGCGATCCAGCACTGTACCCAGCGCGGCCCGCGGCCGACAACGCCAGGTCAGCGGGTGTGCTCGACGAAGTGCTGCACGGCCGCCAGGTCGTTGGGCAGCACGGTGAAGCGCTCGGGACGCTCGAACAGGTCGGCCAGGTGTGGCGGCAGCGCCGGGCGCAGCCCGATGGCCTGCTCGACCGCGTCGGGGAACTTCGCCGGATGCGCGGTGGCGAGCGTGATCATCGGCAGGTCGTCGCCGAAGTGCCGGGCAGCTGCCGTGCCAGTGGCCGTGTGCGGATCGACCACCATGCCGCTCGACGCGTAGACGCGGGCGATCTCGGCCAGGGTGTCTCGGTCGTCGAGGCGTGCCGCACGGAAGCTGCCGTCGATCCACTCGCGGCGCTGATCGGGCTCGATGTCGAGTCGCCCGGTCGATCGGAACCGGCGCAGTTGCTCGGCGGTGATGCCACCGTCGCGGCCGTTCATCTCGAACAGCAGGCGCTCGAAGTTCGACGACACCTGGATGTCCATGCTGGGGCTGAGCGTGGGCACCACGTCGCGGGCGCTCATGTCGGCGTCGTTGATGAACCGGGTGAGGATGTCGTTGGTGTTCGACGCGACGACGAAGTCGGCGATGGGCGCACCCATACGACGCGCGATCCAGCCCGACAGCACGTTGCCGAAGTTGCCCGTGGGCACCGCGAACGACACCTCGCCCCGACCGGCCAGCGCGTCGGAGGCGGTGACGTAGTAGACGACCTGCGCCATCACCCGCGCCCAGTTGATGGAGTTCACGGCCGACAGGTTCATCCGGTCGCGGAACGCGGCGTCGGCGAACATCGCCTTCACCATGTCCTGGCAGTCGTCGAACGTGCCCTCGACGGCCACCACACGCACGTTCGGCGAGTCGACCGTGGTCATCTGCTTGCGCTGCACATCGCTGGTGCGGCCGTGCGGGTAGAGGATGACGATGTCGACGTTCGCGCAGTGCTTCACCCCGTCGATGGCGGCGGAGCCGGTGTCGCCGCTGGTGGCGCCGACGATGGTGACCCGCTGGCCGCGCTGGGCCAGCACATGGTCGAACAGTCGACCCACCAACTGCAGGGCCACGTCCTTGAACGCCAGCGTGGGGCCGTGGAACAGTTCCTGCACCCACTGCCGGTGGCCGATCTGCACCAGCGGCACCACGGCGTCGTGGCGGAACTCGGCGTATGCCTCGGCGCACAGCCGCTCGATGGTGGCGCGGTCGAGGTCGGGCTCGATGAACGGGGCCATCACGGCTGCCGCTCGCTCGGCGTAGCCGGCGGCGGGCGGCAGGTCGTCGGGCAGGCCGGGCCACTCGACCGGCACGTACAGGCCGCCGTCGGAGGCCAGGCCCGCCAGGAGCACATCGGCGAAACCGAGCTCGGGTGCGTCACCGCGGGTGCTGATGTAGCGCATGGCTCAGCCGATCACCCGCAGCAGCCCACCGATGCTGCGCACGACGTCGAGTTCGCGCAGCTCGCGTACCGTGGCCTGCACGGCCGACTCCTTGGCCACGTGGGTGACGAACACCAGGCGGGCGTCGGGGCCGTTGCCCTCCTGCTCGGCGGCACGGATGCTCACCCCGTGGCGGGCGAACACACCGGTGACGGCGTGCAGCACACCCGGGCGGTCGGCCACATCGAGGCTGAGCAGGTACTGCGACGAGGTCTCGTCGATGGCCAACGTGGTGGCCTTGCCGAACGTGCCGAGCGAACCGTGCGTGCCCTTCGCCAGGTTGACCGCGGCATCGATGAGGTCGCCCAGCACTGCGCTGGCGGTGGGCATGCCACCTGCGCCACGGCCGTAGAACATCAACTGCCCGACGGCGCGACCCTCGATGAACACTGCGTTGAAGCTCTCGCGCACGCTGGCCAGCGGATGGGTGACCGGCACCATGGCGGGGTGCACGCGCACCGCCACCTCCCCGGTGCCCTGGATCTGCTCGGCGATGCCGAGCAGCTTCACCACGTAGCCGAGGCGGCGGGCCATGGCGATGTCGTGCCCGGTGATGCGGCTGATGCCCTCGTGGTACACATCGCCGGCCACCACTTTCACGCCGAATGCGATCGTGGCGATGATGGCCGCCTTGGCGCCGGCGTCGTAGCCCTCCACGTCGGCGGTCGGGTCGCGCTCGGCGTACCCCAACGCCTGGGCCTCGGCGAGGACAGCGCCGTACTCGGCGCCCTCCTCGGTCATCTTCGTGAGGATGAAGTTGGTGGTGCCGTTCACGATGCCCATCACCCGCGTGATGGGTTCGCCCCGAAGGCTTTCGCGCAGCGCGCGGATGAGGGGGATGCCGCCGGCCACGGCGGCTTCGAACAGCAGGTCGACGCCTGCGGCGTCGGCAGCGGCAAACAGCTCGGTGCCCACATTGGCCAACAGTTCCTTGTTGGCGGTGATGACCGGCTTGCCGTTGGCCATGGCCGTGGCGATGAGTTCGCGGGCGGGTTCGATACCGCCCATCACCTCCACCACGACGTCGATGCTCGGGTCGGCCACCACGGCGTGGGCATCGCGGGTGAGCACCCCGTCGGGCAGGCTGACCGCACGCTCGCGGCTGACGTTGCGTACCGCCACGGCGCCGATCTCGAGCCGCAACCCGGTGCGGGCCTCGATGGCACCCGCCTGTTCACCGACGAGTTGCACCAGTGAGGCGCCGACATTGCCGCACCCGAGCAGACCGATGCGGACCACATTTCCCTGAAGAGCCACGTCGTGAGGCTACGGACTCGCCGCAGTGGAAACGAGGCATTTCGCGGAACGGCCCGGACGCCGACCGGATCGGTCGGTCGCCCGGGCCTGCTGAGGTTCCCGCGAGAGTCTGAGTGTGCCAGTCGTCGGCCGCACGGGCCGATCATCGGCGACGAATGGGCCGTTCGGCTCAGACCCGCCGCGGGCCGAGCGGCCCGTGCAGCCGTTCGAGCCCGGCGACCACCTCGTCGAAGCGCCGCTTGCCCAGCACCGCGCCCTCGCGGCGCACCTGCTTCGGGTCGACGGCGAGCAGTCGTTCGAGCTTGGCGTAGCTGGTGCGACCCTCGCGGTCCCACGGCCCGGTGCCCACCTCCACCTGCGGTTCGCGGTCGTGCTGCTTCGACGTGAGCGCTACACCGGCCAGACTCGCACCGCGTCGCCCGACGATGAGCACCGGCCGGTCCTTGCCCTGGCTGGGGTCGTCCTCGTAGGGCACCCAGGTCCACACCACCTCGCCGGGGTCGGCGTCGCCGTCGAGCGCCGGGGTGTACTCGATGATCAGGTCGCCGGCCTCGACGCCAGCCGAATCGAGATGGGTGCTCGGTGGACGCCCCGTGGCTGGTCGTCGGGTTGGACCCTTCGGGGGGCGACCCGGTCGGGCCGGGCGACCCTTGTTCTTCTGCTGCGTACCGAAGATCAGTTCGAGGATGGCGGTCAGGAGACGTCGCATCGCAGCAGGTCCTCGTAGGTCTCGCGGCGCACCACCAGACGCGCCTCGCCGTCGCGCACGAACACCACGGGCGGCCGGGTGAGCTTGTTGTAGTTGCTGGCCATCGAGTGGCCGTACGCGCCAGTCACCGGGGTGGCGAGCAGGGTGCCCGCACCCACGTCGGCGGGCAGTTGTGCCTCGAAGATCAGCACGTCGCCGCTCTCGCAGTGCTTGCCCACCAGCCGGGCGGCCAACGGACGCGGCGCGGCCACCTGCCGCGGGTCGAACGCCTCGTATCCCGAGCCGTACAGCACGGGGCGCGGGTTGTCGCTCATGCCGCCGTCGACCGCCACGTAGGTGCGCACGCCCTCGATGTGCTTCACCGTGCCCACGGTGTACACGGTGACGGCGGCCGCGGCCACGATGGAACGACCCGGTTCGACGCTCACCCGCGATTGCACCCCGGCAGCACGGCAGGCATCGAGCACGACGCGACCCCATTCGGCGATGGTGGGCGCCTCCTCGCCGGCCACGTAGGCCACACCGAGACCGCCGCCCAGCACCAGCTCGGGCAGATCGAGCGGGGCGGCGAACCCTGCCATCACCTCGGCCGCACGGGCGAAGCTGGCGACGGCGAACACGTTCGAGCCGATGTGGCAGTGCACGCCCACCAACCGCATCGCCGTCGACCGGCGGGCCCGATCGACGGCTGCTGCCGCACCGCCGTTGGCGAGGTTGAACCCGAACTTCGAATCGTTCTGGCCGGTGGCGATGTACTCGTGGGTGTGAGCCTGCACGCCGGGGGTGATGCGCAGCACGACGTTCGGTGCCGGCAGGCCCTCGGTGGCGTGCAGGTGCTCGATGCGGTCGAACTCCTCGTCGCAGTCGACCACGATGTAGCGGATGCGCTCGGCCATGGCGGTGCGCAACTCGGCCAGGCTCTTGTTGTTGCCGTGCAGGGTGAGCGCATCGGCCGGTACACCGGCCGCCAGCGCGACGTGCATCTCGCCGCCGCTGGCCACGTCGAGCAGCATGCCCTCCTCGTAGACCAAGCGGGCCATGGCGGTGCAGAGGAACGCCTTGGTGGCGTACACCGCCTGCTGGTGGCCGAACGCATCGACCGCCTCGCGGCAGCGGTTGCGCAGGTGCGCCTCGTCGTACACGAACAGCGGTGTGCCGAAGTCGGCAGCCACATCGGCGAGCGCAAGGCCGCCGATGGCGAGCGAGCCGTCGACGCGCACCTCCGCCGTGTCGGGCAGCAGGTTCAGCGGCAGCGAGGTGGGACCCGACACGGGTGCGCCTACATCCGCTCGGGCGCAGCGATGCCCAGGAGGTCGAGGCCACCGGCCAGCACCCGGGCGGTGAGGTCGGCCAGCGCCAGCCGGCTGGTGCGCTGTTCGTCGCCGTCGGCGCGCAGGATGGGGCACGCCTCGTAGAAGGCGGTGAAGTCCTGCGCCAACTCGAACAGGTAGGTGCACAACCGGTGGGGGGCGTACCGCTCGAGCGTCTCGGCCAGCGCACCGTCGAACGCCAACAGCTTCAGGGCCAGCGCCCGCTCCTGGGGCAGGTCGAGTTGTGGCTCGACGCCACGCACCGATGCACGATCGACCTCGGCCCGCCGGAAGATGCTGCAGATCCGGGCGTGGGCGTACTGCAGATAGGGGCCGGTGTTGCCCTCGAAGGCGAGCATCCGGTCCCAGTCGAACACGTAGTCCTTGATGCGATCGGTGGAGAGTTCGGCGTACTTCAGCGCGCCGACACCGATCTGGTGGCCCACCTCGGCCTGCAACTCGACGGGCAGGTCGCGGCTGCGTTCGGCCACGGCCGCCCGGCCGCGTTCGATCGCCTCGTCGACCAACTCGATGAACTTCATCGGGTCGCCGCTGCGACTCTTCAGCATCTTGCGATCGGCGCCCAGCACGTTGCCGAAGTTCACATGCACCGCCCGCGCGGGCGGCTGCAGCCATCCGGCCATCTCGGCCACCTTCCACACCATCTGCAGGTGCTGGGCCTGCGGGGTGCCGATGACGTAGACGAGCAGCGTGGCGTCGAGGCGCTCGACGCGGTCGATCACACAGGCGAGGTCGCTGGTGGCGTAGTTGAATCCGCCGGTGCGGGCCTGCACGATGAGCGGCAACGGCTCGCCCTCGCGGTTGGTGTACCCCGGCACCCACACCACCTTGGCCCCGTCGGATTCCTGCAGCAGCCCGACCTGGTCGAGCCGGGTGAGTACCTCGGGCATCATCGGCTGGTAGATCGACTCACCCGCGAGGTCGTCGTCGGTGAGCAGGATGCCCAACTTGCCGTAGAGCTCGTTGAAGTGCCGGGTCGACTGGTCGACGAGCGCCTGCCACAACTGCGTCGTCTCGGCATCGTCGCGGCTCTGCAGCAGCACCACCCGGCTGCGAGCCCGCTCCTTGAACTCGTCGTCGGCGTCGAACTTGGCGCGCGCCGCTTTGTAGAAGGCATCGAGGTCGCGCACGTCGAGCGACGCCGCGCCCTCCACGCCACCCACGTCGACGAGGTGCTCGATGAGCATGCCGAACGGCGTGCCCCAGTCGCCGAGGTGGTTCTCGCGGATCACCTCGTGGCCGACGAACTCGAGCATCCGCACCAGGGCGTCGCCGATGACGGTGGTGCGCAGGTGGCCGACGTGCATCTCCTTGGCCACGTTCGGTGCCGAGTAGTCGACCACCACCCGCTCGACCGTTGCCGCGCTGCGCACCCCGAGGTGTTGGTCGCCCGCCACACTGGCCACCTGGCCCGCCACGAACGACGGCGTGAAGGTGACGTTGATGAAGCCGGGGCCGGCCACCTCGAGTTCGGCCACACCGGCGAGCGAGTCTGCCGCCGCGGCCACCACGTCGGCGGCCACATCGCGCGGCGCCCGACCGAGGTCTTTGGCGAGGGCGAGGGCGCCGTTGGCCTGTGCATCGGCACGGTCGCTCGGGCGCACCACCGGGTCGGCAGGACGGCCCGCCACCTGGGTGAAGGCGGGCGCGAGCAGATCGGCGACGACGACGAGAGGATCAGCCATGGTTCGCCGATGGTACCGGCCCACCTCTGCCGCGTTCCGATCCATTCGTCCGGGCGATTGCAGCGGCCGCTGGCTTTCCGGGCTGCAGTCGCTATCCTCGTCGCATCCCGCCCTCGTAGCTCAGGGGATAGAGCAATGGTTTCCGGAACCATGTGTCGGAGGTTCGAATCCTTCCGGGGGCGCCAGCCGTTCGTCCGTGTCGCGCCC
>JBIIDH010000006.1:0-63462 GCA_044238435.1 Ilumatobacteraceae bacterium
GGGCCTCGAGGCCCTCGGCTGACCAACCCTCCGGCCTGTCGCGCGGGTCGGTCGGAACGGCCGACCCGCGCGAGGCTGCATTCGCCATGAGCACCATCTACGACCCCAAGCACCCCCTGTACCTCGACGAGGCCGACGTCCGCGAGGAACTCACCCGCGTGTACGACCTCTGCCACGGGTGCCGCCTCTGCTTCAAGTTCTGCACCTCGTTCCCGACGCTGTTCGAGTTCATCGACCGTCACGACGACCAGGACGCGGGCCGACTCACCCCTGCCCAGCAGGACCAGGTCGTCGACGAGTGCTTCCAGTGCAAGCTCTGCTACATCAACTGCCCCTACATCCCCGAACTGCACGAGTGGGCGCTCGACTTCCCGCGCCTCATGCTGCGCGCCGACGCGATGCGTCACGAGCACAAGCAGATCGGGGTGCGCGACCGCCTCACCACCGAGGTGATGGGTCGCACCGACCTGATGGGCAAGGTCGCCAGCGCAGCGGCGCCCGTCGCCAACAAGGTGGTGGCCGCCAAGGCCGGGTCGCTCATCCGCAAGGTGGTCGAAAAGACCGCCGGCGTCTCGAGCGTACGCCTGCTGCCGCCTTACGCCCGCCAGCGGTTCAGCACCTGGTTCGCCAAGCGTCCCCGCGTGCGCATCAACAAGCGTCAGGGCCGCGTCGCCCTGTTCCCCACTTGCCTCGTGGAGTACCAGAAGCCCGACATCGGCCAGGACCTCGTGAAGGTGTACGAGCGCAACGGCATCGAGTGCTCGCTGGCCGACGGCGCCTCGTGCTGCGGCGCGCCGTTCCTGCACAGCGGCGACCTCGACCAGTTCACCAAGATCGCCGAGAAGAACGTGAAGGCGCTCGCCGTATCGGTGCGCCAGGGCAAGGACATCGTCGTGCCCCAACCGACGTGCGGCTACGTGCTGAAGAAGGACTACGTCGACTACGTCGGCGGTGCCGACGCCCAACTCGTGAGCGAGCACACCTTCGACGCCGCCGAGTACCTGATGAAGGTGCACAAGGCCGAGGGCACCACGCTCGACACCGAGTTCACCGGCGACGTGCCCGAGACGGTCACCTACCACGTGCCGTGCCACCTGAAGGCCCAGAACATCGGCTTGAAGAGCCGCGACCTGATGAAGCTCACCGGCGCCAAGGTGAAGCTGGTGCAGCAGTGCAGCGGCATCGACGGCATGTGGGGCCTGCGCGCCGAGAACGCACACCTGTCGATGCCCATCGCCGAGAAGCTGGGCGACGAGATCCGCCGTGCCAACGGCGATGCCGTCGCCGGCGACTGCCATCTGGCCAACACCGCCATCGCCGAGCAGACGGGTGAGACCCCGATGCACCCGCTGCAGATGGTGGCCCGCGCCTACGGCATCGCCCCCGAACCCCCACGCTGATACCCCCCCCCCGCCAAAGCCGGGCTCGCCGCCCGGCACAACCCAGGAGACCCCCCATGTCTCGCAAGCTCATGCTCGACGACATCGTCGATGTCCGCGCCTACGAACGCCAGCGCGATGCGCTGCGCGCCGAGGTGATCTCGCTGAAGGAGCGCCGTCGCATCGCGCTCGGCACCCTGGTGACGGTGATGTTCGAGAACCGCACCACAGTGCGCCATCAGATCCAGGAGATGGCCCGGGTGGAAAAGCTCGTCACCGACGAGGCCATCCAGGAAGAGCTCGACATCTACAACCCGATGGTGCCCGAGCCCGGCCAGCTGTGCGCCACGATGTTCATCGAGCTCACCACCGACGCGCAGATGCGCGAGTGGCTGCCCAAATTGGTGGGCATCGAACGCAGTCTGGTGTTCCGTCTGCCCGACGGCTCGCAGGTGCGGTCCATCACCGAGGCCCAGCACGAGGCACAACTCACCCGCACCGATGTCACCGCTGCGGTGCACTACGTGCGGTTCGAATTCACCCCGGAACAGGTGGCTGCATTCGACGGCGAGGTGCTGCTCACGGTCGACCATCCCGAGTACCTCGAGGCGGTCGAGTTGCTGCCGTCCACGGTGGCCGAACTCCGCGGCGATCTGTTGCCCTGAACATGCCGCTGGCGACACGCCGGCGTGGATCATCCCTGGCAGCGACGCCGCGTGCGCGCGGAATCGTCACAAAATGGCTCTGGCGCAGCGGGCCGGATGACTCTAGATTTCTCCCTGTTCGGCGCTGTCGCCGAACGAACACAGCGAAACCTGGGGGCGAACGTCGTGTCTGTCAAGGAGATCTCCTGGCGCCAATTGGGGGCGTGCCGGGGGCTCGAACCGAGCATCTTCTATCCCGAAGACGAAGAGGCGGCCGAAGAGGCCAAGAGCGTCTGCGCCGAGTGCAAGGTGCGTGTCGCCTGTCTCGAGCACGCACTCTCCATTCGCGAGAAGCAGGGTGTGTGGGGCGGAGCCACCGAGCGAGAGCGGCGGCGCATCATCCGCCAACGGCGTCGCACTGCCTGATCACCCGTCGCGCCGGGTGGGCCGTGCCCTAGCCTCGTCGCGATGAGCGAACTCCTCGAACGACACGGCGGCTGGCCGGCGCTGCTGACGCGGCTGCTCGACCGGCAAGACCTCGACGTCGCCGAAGCCCGCGACGCGATGCGCACCATCCTGGCGGGCGAAGCCACGGCGGCGCAGCTCATCGGCTTCGTCGTCGCGCTGCGTGCCAAGGGCGAGACGCCCGAAGAGTTGTCGGGTCTGCTCGACGCAGTGCTCGAGGCTGCCACGGTGGTGCCGCTGTCCGAGCGACTCCGCGACACGGCGGTCGACATCGTCGGCACCGGCGGCGACCGCAGCCACTCGATCAACGTCAGCACGATGTCGGCCATCGTCACCGCGGGTGCAGGGGTGCCGGTGTGCAAACACGGTGCTCGCGCTGCGTCGTCGAAGTGCGGTACGGCCGATGTGCTCGAGGCGCTCGGTGTGGCGGTCGACCTGCCCCCGGCCGGGGTGTTGCGCTGCATCGAGCAGGCCGGGATCGGCTTCTGCCTGGCGCCCAGCTACCACCCGGCGTTCCGCTTCGCCGCGCCCAGCCGGAAAGAGATCGGTATCCCCACCGTGTTCAACCTGCTCGGCCCGATGGCCAACCCAGGACGGGTGCGGCGCCAGCTCATCGGCGTCGCCAACCCGTCGGCGGCCGAGCGCATGCTGGCGTCGCTGCGCATCCACGGCTCGATCAAGGCCTGGGTGGTGCACGGCAACGGGCTCGACGAACTCACCACCACCGGCACCTCCACGGTGCTGGCGCTCGAGGACGATCAGGTGCGCAGCTTCACCGTCGACCCGGTGGCGCTGGGGCTGGCCCCGGCCATCATGGCCGAGCTCGTCGGCGGCGAGCCGGCCGAGAACGCCGAGGCGGTCCGGCGGATGGTGGCCGGGCAGCACGGCCCGCACCGCAACATCGTGGTGCTGAACGCCGGTGCCGCGCTGGTGGTGGCGGGCAGGGCGCAGTCGCTCGAGGAGGGTGTGGCCCTGGCGGCGGAGAGCATCGACTCGGGGGCGGCGGCGGCCACGCTGCAGCGCTTCATCGACACCTCGCAGGAGGCGCTGGCCGAGGTGCAGGCGGGCGGTCGGTGATCGTCAGGGTCCCGGGCTCGTCGGCCAACCTCGGGCCGGGCTTCGACGCGTTGGGAATGGCCCTCGGCCTGGAGGTCGAGATGGGCGTGGGCGAGGGCCTGCTCGCGTCGACACCACCCGACGGTGCACGTGCCCTCGGCAACGGTCATCCGGGCCTCATCGCGTTCCGCGAGGCGGGCGGCGTGGGCTCGCTGTGGGAGCGTTCGTCGTTGCCGATGGGGCGTGGCCTGGGGTTCAGTGGCGCGGTGCGCGTGGGCGGCGCACTGCTGGCCGAGGCACAGCGCGCCGATGGCGACATCGACCGGGTCGCATCTCGACGCGACGAGGTGATGGCACTGGTGGCGCGCCTCGAGGGCCATCCCGACAATGTCGCTGCGTCGCTGTACGGAGGCGTGGTGGCCACTGCTGCACAACGTGTGGTGCAGATCCCGCTCGCAGTCGACCCGGCGGTGGTGGTGTGGATCCCGTCGTTCATCACCAAGACCGACGAATCCCGCAAGGTGCTCCCCGCCACGGTGCCGTTCGCCGATGCAGTGTTCAACGTCGGCCGGGTTGCACTGCTGGTGGCGGCACTGGCCGCCGGCGACGTGGCCGCACTCCGCGACGCCACTGCCGACCGACTGCACCAGGACGTCCGCCTCGCTGCGGCGGCGCCCAGCCGCGTCGCCATCGAGGCAGCGCTCGACGCGGGTGCGTGGTGCGCCTATCTGTCGGGCAGCGGACCCACCGTTGCGGCGCTGTGCGGGGTGCACGATGCCGAGGCCGTGGCGGCGGCGCTGCCCGCCGACGGGTCGGCACGAGTGCTGCGCATCGATCACGCCGGAGCACAACTCGAGGTTCCCTTCGGGTGACGTCCGACGCGTTGCCGATGCACGACGATCCGGAGATACCCGACCGCCTGCTGGCCGACGCGCTCGACCTGGCCGTCGCTATTGCGGCAGCCGGTTCGAAGCAGCGCCCACCGCTGGCCTTCCCCGGCGAACTTCGCTCGCTGTTCAGGCTGCAGCGGCTCTCGGGCGCAGCACTGCGAACCGCTCGTCGGGCAATCGTGGCCGACGATCTCTTCCGGCGGCGCATCGGTTCGGTGGTGGGCCCCGAACTGCTCGACGAGCCGGGCCTGCTGTGGCTGCAGCGCCCGGAGGGCTGGCGCGAACGGCTGCGGGTGCTGGCCGACGAGGCCGCTGCCGAGGCATCGGCCGCCGACCTGGCCACCCAGCTCCGCGCCGCTGAACGGCGCCGACTGGCCGCCGAGCAGGCCGCAGCACGGGCCGTTGCCGACCTGGTCGCCGCCAGGGCCGTGGGTGAACGGCTCGGTGCGGAGCTCGACGTGGCGGTGGGTGAACTGGCTCAGGTGCGCGGTGCATTGGACGATGCGCAGGCACAGCTGCAACAGCTGCGGATCGAGGCGCGCCGCGCCGCCGACCGTCAGCGTGCCCTCGACGAGCGCGACGAGCGGACAACGCGAGAACTCGGCGCGGCGCGTGAGGCGCTCGCGGACTCCGAACGAGCGCGCGACGGTGCCGTCGCGGCGCGGGCTGCGCTGGTCGAGCAGATGATGGCTGCGCCGGCACCAGCCCCTGCGGCGCGGCGCGTCCCGGCCGTTGGCCGCGGCCGACGGCCCATCGCGCTGCCGGGCGGACTCGTGGGCTCGTCGCGAGGCGCTGCCGAGTTCCTGGTTCGGGTGCCCGGTGTGGTGGTGCTGATCGACGGGTACAACGTCGCCAAACTCGGCTGGCCGGGTCTGTCGCTCGAGGCGCAGCGTGACCGCTGTGTCGCATCTGCTGAAGACGTAGTGCTGCGGTTCGGTGGGGTGGATGTGCGCATCGTGTTCGACGGCGCCGATGTGCCGGGGATCCCGGCCGGCCCGCGCCGGCTGGTGCCGGTCCACTTCTCGCCCGAGGGCGTGAAGGCCGACGCTGTGTTGTGTGCGGAGGTGGCGCGTCTGCCCGTCACGACGCCCGTGGTGGTGGTGACCGACGACCGCGAGGTGCTCGTCGATGTCCGCGGTCGCGGGGCCAACGGTCTGCCGAGTGCCACCTGGCTCGACCTGGCCGGCCACCGCAGCACCAGTCGCTGACGTACTGAGTGATCTTGTTCGAGTTTCCGTCGTGGACAACGGAAACTCGAACAAGATGTGCGGTGTCGCCCGCAACCGTGTCACACCCCTCTGGCAGGGTGCGCACCATGAGCAATGACACCGTCCTGACCATCTCGTGCGACACGTGCGCTGTGCGGCACACCGACGCCTGCGACGACTGCGTGGTGAGTTTCCTGTGCGACCCGGCTCGTGTCGACGCCACCTCCACACCGGTCACCGTCGGCCGGCGCGACGCCGTGGTGCTCGACCTCGACGAGGTTCGCGCCATGCGCCTGCTCGCTTCCGCGGGTCTGGTGCCTACGCTGCGACACCGTGAGGCGATCTGAGCCGCTGCCCGAGCACCTCGACGACGCCTACGTCGCCGAACTGGTGGCCATCGCAGCGCCGTACGGCATCAGCCGCGTCGGCGTGGCACCGGCGACCGTGCTCGAGCGAGCCCGGGGCGAGTTGATCCGGCGTCGTTCGGCGGGCCTGAACGACGGCATGCAGTTCACCTACAAGAACCCCGAGCGGTCCACCGACCCGCAGGCAGCGGTGCGCAATGCCCGGGCCGTGCTGGTGGGGGCGAGGTCGTACCTCTACGACGGGCAGTCCACCGACGAGAGGGCGGACCCATCCGTAGGAGAGGGGTCGGTGCCTGCCCGCATCGCCCGCTACGCCCAGGCCGATCACTACCGGCCGCTGCGTGAGGGCCTGTGGGCGGTGGCCCATCGGCTCCGGCGCGACGGGTGGAAGGCCGTCGCCTTTGCCGACGACAACTCGATGGTCGATCGCGAGATCGCCTACCGGGCGGGGCTCGGTTGGTTCGGTAAGAACGCCAACCTGTTGCTCGACGGGGTGGGCAGTTGGTTCGTGCTCGGCAGCGTGGTCACCACGGCGCCGCTGCCGGTGACCGATCGCACGGTGGCCGACGGCTGCGGCAGTTGCCGGCGGTGCATCGACCAGTGTCCCACCGGCGCCATCGTCGAGCCGGGGGTCATCGACGCCTCGCGCTGCCTGGCCTGGGTGCTCCAGAAACCCGGCATCATCGACCCTCGCTGGCGACGGGCCATCGGCGACCGCATCTACGGCTGCGACGACTGCCAGGAGGCGTGCCCGCCCACGGTGCGCCTCGGCGGCCGCGTGCCCGCACCTCCGGTAGCCGACGGACGGGTTGAGCGCACCCTCGATGCGCTCGAACTGCTGGCCATCGACGACGACGCAGTGCTCGCCCGGTGGGGGCGCTGGTACGTCACCGACCGTCAGCCGCGCTGGCTGCGCCGCAACGCCCTCGTCGTGGTGGGCAACTCGGGCCGTGGCACCGATGCCCGGGTGCAGCACACCCTGGTGCGCTACCTTGCCGACGATGACCCGATGCTGCGTGCCCATGCCGTGTGGGCGGCACGCGAGTTGGGTCAGCACCACCTGCTGCCCGGCGCCGACGACGACCCGCTCGTCGCTGCCGAACTGAACGAGCCGTGTTGAGGGCCCGATGATGAAGCATCTGCTCGTCACCAACGACTTCCCACCGAAGATCGGCGGCATCCAGTCGCTGCTGTGGGAGTGGTGGCGGCGTCTGCCGCCCGACTCGTTCGCTGTGCTCACCAGCCCCTACGAGGGCAGTGCGGCGTTCGACGCTGCGCAACCATTTCACATCGAGCGAACCCGTGAACCGGTGCTGTTGCCGCACCCGTGGATGGTGCGCCGCATCGACGAGATGGCGCGTCGGGTGGGCGCAGATCTCGTGGTGCTCGACCCGGCGGTGCCGTTGGGGCTGGTGGGCCCCTCATTGCACCTGCCGTACGACGTGGTGCTGCACGGCGCCGAAGTCACCGTGCCCGGCCGGCTGCCGGGCTCGAAGCAGGCGTTGGCCCATGTGCTGCGTCGGGCGCGCCACATCGTTGCCGCAGGTGGCTACCCGGCGGCTGAGGCCGAGCATGCCGCCGGACGCACCCTGCCCATCACCATCGTTCCGCCGGGTGTCGACGTGGACCGCTTCCACCCGCTCGATCAGGCGGGCCGCGACGCGGCGCGGTTGTCGTTCGGGCTGCCGCTCGATGCCGAGCTGATCGTCAGTATCAGCCGGCTCGTACCGCGCAAGGGTTTCGACGTCGCCATCCGTGCTGCGGCTGCGCTGCGGCCCACTCGTCCCGATCTGCTGCTGGTCATCGCCGGAGGTGGTCGAGACGACGCCCGCCTGCGCCGGCTCGCCGCCGAACTCGATGCCCCGGTGCGGTTCCTCGGACGCGTCTCGAACGAGGCCCTGCCGCAGCTCTACGCCTGTGCCGACCTGTACGCGATGCTGTGCCGCAACCGTTGGGGTGGCCTCGAGCAGGAGGGGTTCGGCATCGTCTTCGTCGAGGCCGCAGCCTGCGGTGTGCCGCAGATCGCCGGGGCCAGTGGGGGAGCGGCCGAGGCAGTGGCCCACGGCGAGACCGGCCTCGTGATCGATCGCCCCGACGACGTCGACGCGGTGGCTGCGGCGATGCGGTCGTTGCTCGACGACCCTGCCCGACGGGCGGCAATGGCCGAGGCCGGCCGCCGGCGAGCGATCGCCGAGTTCAGCTACGACGTCCTGGCCGAGCGGTTGGGTCGTTCGCTCGGCGCGCTGGCATGATGGCGTGGCGATGAGCGACCGAGCCGCAGCCGGCATCCGAGTGGTGCGTGCCGACCTGGTGGGCACGGTGGTGTTCGTGCTCGTGGCCGCCCTGGGGTTGGCCGTGCGCGACCAGCGGGGTGTGCAGATCGCCATGGCTGCCGTGTCGATGGGACTCTTCGCCATCGGCGCCGCAGCAGGGCTGGTGGCCTATGTACGTGCCCTCGAACGCTCGCGGGTCGACGAGATCGGTGTCGCCAACCTGTTCCTGCTCACTGGCCGTACCGCGCCGGCCGGGGTGAAGCGCACGATGACAGCGCTCCTTGCGGTGCAGGTGGTGGTGGGGTTGGGCGCTGCCATCGTCGGCGCCGTCGGCCTCACCGACGACGAAGTGAACACGTTGGCGTTCGGCATCCTCGTGCCCATGTTCGGCGTCGGCCTGAACGGTGTGTGGGCGGTGCTCCACGGCCGCTTCGGACCTCGACTCGAGCGACCTGTCCAACCTTCGAAGCGTCGGATCGACTAGAAAGACGAGCCATGGCAGAACAGGCCACGCAGACCACCATCATCGCCGCACCGCTCGACACCGTGTGGTCGATCGCGACCGACATCGAGCGCTATCCCGATTGGGCGAAGGATGTGAAGGACGTCGCCATCCACGAACGCGACGACCAGGGCCGGCCCACCGAGGTCGAGTTCCGTGCATCGGCGCTCGGCCGCAGCACGCACTACACCTTGGCGTACGACTACTCGCAGGCGCCCGCCGCGCTCAGTTGGCGGCTGGTCCGTGGCGACATCATGAGCCGCATCGATGGCGCCTACCACTTCTCGGCCACCGCCGACGGTGGAACCGAGGTGCGCTACGACCTCACCATCGACCTGGTGGTGCCGCTGCCCGGCTTCGTGAAGCGCCGTGCCGAGGTGCGCATCCTCAACACGGTGCGCGAACTGAAGACTCGCGCCGAGTCGTGACTGCCACCGCCACACGGCGGGTGGGTATCGACGTCGGGGGCACGAAGTGCCTCGGCGTTGCGCTGGGCCCCGACGGCGCCGTGCTCGATCAGCAACGGGTGCCCACTCCGAACGACCCCGATGCCCTGGTCGAGACGCTGGTCGCCATCACCGCAGCCCTGGGGGCCGAGGATGCGGTCGGCATCGCCGTGCCGGGTCTCGTGAACCGTGATGGGGTGCTGCTGGCGGCGCCGAACCTCACCCGGGTGACGATGCTGCCGTTGCGCGACCTCGTGGCAGCGCGCAGCGGCCTGCGGGTGGTGGTCGACAACGACAACACCGTGGCCTGCCTGGCCGAGTGGGTGCTGGGCGCAGGTCGGGGATGTGACGACATGGTGCTGGTGGGCCTCGGCACCGGGATCGGCGGTGGGTTCGTCTCCGGCGGCCGGTTGCAGCGTGGGCACCACGGCTTCGCCGGTGAGTTCGGGCACATGGTGGTGCAGCCCGACGGCCTGCTGTGCCCGTGCGGCCAGCGTGGGTGCTGGGAGCGGTACGCCTCGGGCAGCGGCCTGGCACACCTGGCCCGTGAGGTGGCAGCCGAGGGCCGTCTGGTCGACGTGGTCGCGGCGGTGGGTTCGATCGAGGCCCTCCGGGGCGAGCACATCACCGCGGCGGCCCGGTCGGGTCATCCCGACGCGCTGGAGGTGCTCGACCGGTATGCCACCTGGGTCGCGGTGGGTCTGGTGAACCTCACCAACCTGTTCGATCCGGCGCGCATCGTGCTGTCGGGTGGGCTCTCGGCGGAGCCCGAGCTCTACCTGCCGCCCATCGCGGCGGCCTACGAGCGCACGCTGTTCGCCGGTGGCCTGCGGCCGCGGCCGACGGTGGGCTTCGCCGAACTCGGCCCGCTGGCGGGCGGGATCGGCGCGGCGCTCTTGGTCGATCTCTGAGCGGCGATGCTCAGGCAGGCCGGTAGTTCAGGCGCGCCTGTTCGATCTCGCGCCACGCTGCATCGCGACCGGCGAGGCCGGCGGTCGACGCACTCTTGCCCGGCTCGAGCGCTTTGTACACCTCGAAGAAGTGCTGGATCTCGGCCACCAGTTGCGGGGTGAGGTCGTCGAGGTCGTGCACATCGGCCCAGCGGGGCTCGCGTGGGGGCACGCAGATGACCTTGGCGTCGTCGCCGGCCTCGTCGTGCATGTACAGCACGCCGACGGGACGGGCTTGCACCCACACGCCGGGGTACACCGGGTCTTCGAGCAGGACCAACGCGTCGAGCGGGTCGCCGTCGCCGCCGAGGGTGTCGGGGATGAACCCGTAATCTGCCGGGTACGTGGTGGCGGTGAACAGGCGCCGGTCGAGGTAGACGCGGCCGGTCTCGTGGTCGATCTCGTACTTGTTGCGGCTCCCGCGGGGGATTTCGATCACGACGTGGATGCAGCCGTCAGGAAGGGGATTGGCCATACCCCATGATCGCACACACGGGTCTGTCGCTCAGGTTGTCGCCGGAGGGCTGTTCACACTGCCGTCACACCGCTGTGACCGGGTGGGTCGTGGTCGTCGATACCGTTCACAGCCATGAACGGCGACGAACCCTCGGTGACGTGCGTGGTGCGGCTGTGGCTGCCCGACCGCCCGGGTGCGCTCGGCCAGGTGGCCAGCCGTGTGGGGTCGCTGCGTGGCGACGTGGTGGGTATCGACATCCTCGAACGCGGTGGCGGCCGGGCTGTCGACGAACTGACGCTCAGCCTGCCCGACCCCGGGCTCATCGACCTGCTGCTCACCGAGATCGGCCAGGTCGACGGGGTGGCGGTGGAAGACATCTGGGTGGTCGACGGTGAACGGCCCGACGCCGGCGTGGTTGCCCTCACGGTGGCGGCAGAGGTGGCCGGGGCGCCGGTCGATCAGCGGTTCGACGTGCTGGTTCGCGGTCTGCTGTCGGCCCTCGGCGCGCAATGGGCCGTCGTGATCGATGGCGACACGCCGCTGGTCACAATGGGTCCGGTGCCCGATCTCGGCTGGCTGTCGGCCTTCCTCGCCGGCAGCCGTCATCTCGTCGCCGACGCTGCGCCGGGCGATCTGGCGTGGGCGCCGTTGGGTGACGAGTCGACCGCGACCGTGGTGATCGGTCGCTCAGGCCGCCCGTTCCACGCCCGCGAGCGCCAGCATGTGTCACTCTTGGGGCGGATCGCCGGCACGCTGACGGCCGATCTCAAGGTTTCTTGACACGACGCGGCGTGGCCGGACACATTTTTCGTTGACATTCGCCCTCGTCACCGGACAGTCGTCTGCAGCGACGAGCAAAGGACGATGGTGTGGCGCTGAGTGGTCCACGGATGGGACGCCTCCTCGGATTCGCGGCCGGTACGACCGGCCTTGTCGCCGTCGCGCTCGAAATCGTTGCCCGCGGGCAGATCCACTGGCTCCTCTTCGTTCCGGCCGTGCTGCTGCAGGTGTTCATGGTGGTGCGTCTCGGCCTGCTGGTGGCGGTGTCGCGGCCGCTGCGGGGCGACCGGCGCCCGCGGCTGAGCGAGGCGCAGGCCGCCAAGGTGGTGGCCGCCACCGAGGTGGCAGTCATCGCTGCAGGCGAGTCGGCCCCGACCATCCGTACCGCGCTGGTCGCTGCCGTCGACGCCGTTCCGGCGGGCCGGGTGCTGCTGGTGAGTGCCGATCCGCGGCACGAGGAGCTCGCCGGTCGCCTCGGAGTGCGGTGGTGCCCGGCTGAGCCCGGCTGGCACGCCGGTGTCGAGACGGCGGTCGCCTCGGCCTCGACGACGTTCCTGGCCATCACCTCTGCCTCGACGGCCGTGGTGCCGCGTACCCTCACGGCGCTGGCTCGCTACATCGATCGGCGCTGCGCCTGGGTGCAGACGCTGGCGGTGGCCCCCGAGCAGCGGCGGCCGCTCGAGCACCTCGACCAACTCCTGGTCGGTCCATCCGTCGATGCCCGCAGGGCTGCGGCCTGGACCGGTGCCGGATCGCTGGTGGTGGTGGCGGCCCTCCGCTCGGTGGGTCTCGAGCAGGGAACCCTCGGGGCCACCATCGCGCTGCAGTCGCGCGGCTGGCACGGCCGTGGTGTGCGGGGCACGCTGGCGCTGGCGCAGGGCGATCCGTCGGTGTCGGCCGCTGCCGAACAGTCGGTCGACACCGTGGCGCGTCGCCTCCGGGTGCTGGGCACCCGTCGGTCGCCGCTGTGGGCCCGGCGTGTACCGCTCGACCAGCGTCTCGTGCACCTCCGCACCCTCGTCGACGATCTCGCCGGTTCGGCCTACGCGCTGGCAGTGGCTGTGGCCGTCGGCGCCCTGCTGACGGGCATCGTGCCCGTCCCGGTGAACACCACCGTGTTGCTCGCTCTGCTGATTACCGCTGGGCTCGCAGCGGCGGCGCGTTGGATGATGTCGTCGGGCCTGCTGCGGCCCGGAACATTGCTGCAATCGGCCGCCGACGACCTCGTCGTGTCGATCGCCGCGCTGGCCCGGGCCATCGGCATCGGTGGTCGCCGACCGGTCGCTGCGGTTGAGTTCGACAACGTGGCCGGCCGCGACCAGCGAGCCGCGATGCGCACCCGTCGCGGGGCGATGGTGGCCGTGGTGGCTCTCGAGCTGGCGTTGGTGGCACGGGCCGTGCTGTCGATCGTGGGCGATGCCGACGGAACGAAGGGTGTCGATCTGGCGCTGCTGGTGGGCGGTGTGGCGGTGCTCGTGCCGTTGCTCACAGCGGTGAAGCTGATCGTCCGGGCCCGCTATCTCCGCTCGAGTCGCCGTGCGCCGGCCCCGATGCGAGCGCTGATCGGACCGCACCAGGCTCAGGTGGTCGACCTCGGTGCTGATGGCATCGGTCTCGTCACCTCCGCAGTGGTCGACCTGCTCAGCACGGTCACGTTGCGGCTGATGCCGGGCGACCGGGCACCGATCGACCTTCGCGGCCAGGTGGTGCGGGCGCGCTCGGTGTCGGGCGGCACGCTGGTGGGTGTGCGGTTGATCGGCGGTATCGGTCGGCGGGCGATGGACGAGTACGTCCGGCTGTGGATCGACCGGGTGTCGCGCACGGCGATCGAGTGGCCGCACGTGCAGCGCGATGCGGCCGAGCGCGTGGTGGTGCGTCCGCCCGGGCTCACCTTCGCGCGCGTCGCCACCGTGTTCACCTTGCTGACGGTAGGGGTCGCCAACCTCCCTCCGTACGGCACCGGCGTCGCTGCTCCTCCCACCGGCGGGTTCACCGTCTCGGTGCGGAGTTCGTCGACCGTGTTGTACGGGTCGGAGCTGACGGTCTCGGTGACCGCGTGCAACGGTAGCGCCAGCCCGTTGTACAACACGGCGGTGCGCGAGGTGCTGCCGGTCGGCGTGTCGTACGTCGCCGGATCGGCCTCGCCCGCGCCCACGCGTACGTTGTTGAACCAGCCGACTGCAGGTTCGACGACCTTGATCTGGCAACCGCTCGCCGACCTCCCGGTCGGTGCCTGTGTGCCGCTGTCGTTCCGGGTGTCGCACAATGCAGTGCCGACCGACAACGGTGTGCTGCGCGTGGGCAGTGTCGTCACCGATGGCATCGGTGTGTACGCCAACACCGACTCGACCATCAGCCCGCAGTTCAGTGCGGCCAATGGCACACCGTCGTCGGCGTTCCTGCCCACTCAGCTTGTCGCCAGCGGATCCATCTCGTCGACCATTGTTCCGATCACGATCGCGAAGGATGTGACGAGTGGGTCGACCAACGTGCTGCGCGGCGTGCACGCGCAGCCGCTCGAGTATCGGCTCCGGGTGACCAACAACTCGGTGGCGGCGACCAACGCGGTCACTGTCGACGACTACCTGCCGGCGGAGCTCGAGTTCCTCGGCTGCGGCACGGTCGACTCATCGGCACCGGGCTTCGTGGAGTACGAGGGTGCGCCTCGACTCGACGTGAGTACACCCGATGTGACGAGCAACTGCGTCGTGCCGACGCTGGTGCAGCACGAGTCGGTCGACCCCGATGGAGCAGGGCCGATCCCTGCCGGCTACTACACCCATCTGCGCTGGACGCTCAGCAACCTGGCCCCGTCGGCCTCGGTCACCATCCGGTATGCGGCCGGCGTGCCGAACCGGGCGAACGCAGTGCCGCCTGCGCCGACGACGACCGTGCCGGAGACCACGACGACCGTGCCGGAGACCACGACGACCGTGCCGGAGACCACGACGACCGTGCCGGAGACCACGACGACCGTGCCGGAGACCACGACGACCGAGCTGGCCACCACGACGACCGAGGCGCCCTCGACGACGGCTGGGTCGACGACGACCGAGGCGCCGACGACCACGGTGGCACCGACGACCACGGTGGCGCCGACGACCACGGTGGCACCGACGACGACCACGACGACGCTGTTCCTGCCCACGGCGAACCTCGAGAACAACACCGGCTCGAGTACCGGGGGTGCGCCGCTGACGCTCGTGAACGTGGCGTCGGTCACCGGCACCTACACCGGGTTCAGCCCCACCGGTGCAGGCGCACGCCAATGGGCATCGAGCACGGCATCGATCACCAGCAATGACGCCCTGGTCACTCTCGCGGCATGCAATGCCACTCCGGCGTCAGTCGGGTCCACCACCACGACCGGCTGCCCCAACGGGGTGTCCGACGGAGGCGTCACGACCTGGACGTTGCAGGCGAGGACATCCGAGTACCGGCGACTCGACACGGCGGTCGCGCGGACGGCGCTCGGCGACGGCCTCGCGTATCGTGCAGGTACGGCCCGGTTCGTCATCGGTGCGACGACCGTGACGGCGTTCGAACCGGTTGTCGCGAGCAATGCCGACGGCACCCAGTCGCTCGTGTGGGACCTCGCTGTGCTGCTCGACGAGCCGACGCGTGCTGCCCTTGCAGAGGCCGATGCTGCGTTCACCGTGCAGTTCGACACGACCACGCTCGGCACGTACCGGGCGTCGGGTCGTCCGGTGCTCGTGTTCGACCGGCTCTCGGCCACGACGACGCTGAGCGGTGTCACTGCGGGTATCCGCGCCGACACCGGTGGCTCACCCACCGAGGTGACCGCCACCGCGACGGCGAGCATCGGGTCGACCTGGGCGAACAGCCTGGCTGGTTCGGGAGTCGGCGCGCTTCGGATCACCCCGCTGCTCGGCACCGCTGCCGCAACGGTGGCGGGCGGTGAGCAGTGCGCAGCCGGCGATTCGGGAGTGGCCGGCGACACTGCGCCGCGCTATCGCCCCGGCGATCTGGCGTGTCTCGACGTCGCCATCACGTTCCCCACCGGTGTGCAGGTGCGTGATGCGGAGGTGGCGGTGACGTTGCCCGGCAACGCTGCCTACCAGTGGTACAGACCATTTGACGACCACACCACCGGCTCAGAACTCCTGGTCGGCGGCACCCCGGCGCTCGGCGGCACGGTGACGTTCCGACTGGGGACCACTCCGTCGGCGGTGCCCCGGTACACCGGCTCGGGCCAGGTGTTCCACGTGCTGTTGGCCGTGCGCATCCAGACCAACCCGATGCTGAACACGGCAGGTCTGTACACGTACTCCGGCCGTGCATCCGGTACCGGCACCGATGGCACAGCGACCTCGCAGCGACGCGACCTCGTGGTCCGCACCGTCACCCCGAACGTGGGTGTCTCGATCGGCCTGGTGAACGTGGTGCGCGGCAGCTCCTCCTTGGGCGGTTTCCCGACCGCCGGCCTCACGTCGTCGAACGTTCTGGGCCGCGACGACGTGGTCACCCTTCGCGCCGACATCGGCAATGCCGCAGTGCAGCAACCCGACCCGGCCGTACCCGGTACGGCTCGTGTCGAGCCCAGTGGTGGGCAGGTGGGCGATGCGCTCGATGTGCGCATGCAGGTGAGCCTGCCGAGCACGATGAACTGCTCGATGCTGTCGCCGACCGACCTGGCATCGAATGTGAGCGCGACGTTCGTGCTCCGATCGGGCGCGCTGCCGCTGGCGACCTCGCCGACCGCGGCGCTGGCCGATCTGACGTGCACCGGTTCGGTGTTCAGGTTCACCATCCCGCTGCTCCCAGCCGGGTACGACCTACGCGTGTGGTTCTCGCTGTCGGTGCCGGGCGATGCCGGATCCGACTCGTGGTACGTGCCCGAGGCGGGCGTCCGACAGTTCACCGACCGGGCGACCACCCTCTATGTGCCGCAGTCGAACATCGATTCGACACTGACAGCGTCGGCCAACTGGTTGAGTCTGAAGCAGTCGCGTTCGCTGTCGACGGCGTCGGGAAGCGTGACCCGGACGGTTACCAGCAGCGTCGTGGAGACCGGGAACTCCGCGTCGCAGGCAACCATCGGTGAGACGGTGACGTACACGGTGGTGCTGTCGCTGCCGGCGAGGTCGGCCGTGTACCAATCGGTCGCGTCGAGCTCGCTGCCTGCGAGCCTCGACTACGTCGAGGGCACAGCAGAGGTCATCTCGTCGCCGCTCTCTCCGTCGGCGTTCGGTGCGACCGGTGAGCCGACCGGGTGGGATCTCGCCGAGACGGCGAACGGCTGGTCGTTGACCCTGCCGAGTGATTCGACGGGTTGGCGCAACGACGGTGCGACTCCGATTGCGGTGACGGTCCGCTACCAGGCGGTGGTGGTCGACGCGCCCGGCAACGTGGCAGGCGTCGCGCTGAACGACGCAGCGACGTGGCGGTGGAACACCCTGTCGGGTGCCGGGCCGGTGGCGACGAAGACCGCCACCGCCACGCCCGTGACGCTGGTGGAGCCGGGCCTGGCGATCACGCGGTCGCTGGGTGGCTCGGCAGTCCTCCTCGGAGGCTCGACGCTCTCGGTGTCGCTGCTCGTCGTCAACGCATCGGGCGTCTCGAAGGCCAACGACCTGTCGGTCACCGAGTGCGTCCCGGCCGGGCTGGGCGCGCCGACACCCGTGGCGCCCGCAGGGTGGAGTGCTTCGGTCGGCGTCCCCGGATCGTGTGCCGAGGGCGGCCGCCTGCTGACCTTCACGGCCGGCACCATGGCCCCCGCCTCCCAGGCGGCGCTGGGCTACAGCGCCGCACTGGAGGTGCCCGGTGTCGCCGGCCAACAACTGGCGTTGAGCGGCACGATGTCGGTCTGGTCGTTGCCGAGCGGCGCGTCGATCCGCAGGACGTATCAGCGCACGACCACCGGTACCGCCAGCGCGTCGATCGACTCGGTGCAATTGTCGGGGGTGAGTGCGCCGGGTCAGGCAGCCCGCGGCCAGTCCGTCGAGCAGACGTTCACCGTTGTCGTACCCGCCAACACGCGGGTGTTCGACGCGACGGCGACGGCGACGGTGGCGAGCGATCTCACCATTGCCGGCTACAGCGCCGTCGCCCCGGTGTACGGTCCGGGCTGTTCGGTGCCCGGGACGGTCGGCCACACGATCACGCCCTCGGGTCAGGCGGCGGGATGGTTCCTGGGCGATGTCGTCGCCGGTGCCGAGCAGTGTGTGGTCACGTTGGGTCTGCGCACCACGGTCCGTTCGGTCGCAACCCTCGGGGCGGAGCTGCCCACGACTGTTGCGCTGGCGTGGGGCTTGATCGACCGCGACGCCGATCGCACGACGTTGTCGACATCGGGTCTCGACCGCGCCCTCACCGCGGCGACGTTGGTGACCGTGGTGTCGCCTGCGGTCACGATCGGGCGGAGCGTCGATGATGTCGACCGACTCGTGGAGGGTGGCCAATCGGTGGCGCACACCATCACCGTGGCGAATGCCGGGAACAGCGCGGCGTACGACATCGAACTCACCGAGGCGGTGCCCGGCGGTCTCGCAGCAACCGATACGTTCGGTGGCACCTGCGAGGGGGCGGCGTCGCCGGTGAACGCCGGCTCGCTGACGTGGACCCTCGCAACGAGTGGAACCGGCCTGCAGCCGGGCGAGTCCTGCACGATCACCTACCGTTCGCTGCTCTCGGCGGCCACGGCGCTCACCGACGGCCAGACGCTGGTGTCGACGGCCACGGTGAACCGCTACTTCGGAGTCGCGGGCGACGCAGCACTGCCCGCCGACCAGCAGGTGACCTACACCGGGCAGTCGGCAGCCGTCACCCTGACGGCGGTCCGGCCCACACTGCGCATCGATCTCACTGCCACCGACGGCAGCGAACGGGTGGCGGCTCGTCTGGGTGCGCCGACGGGGTGGAAGGTCGTGGTGTCGAACGTGTCGACCGCCGGGCCCCGCATCGCCCACGGGGTCGACGTGGTGACGACGCTGCCCCCGAACTGGACCTTCACCGATGTGACGGGGATCTCACCCGCGCGATGCACCGTGATGCCCGTTCTGGCGACTGTCGAGCAGGTGCAGACCATCACCTGGACGAACCTCTGCGATCTGGCTCCGGGCGAGGTGCTCACCATCGATTACCAGGCCACGCCCCAACTCGCTGCCGTCACCACGCCGGGCCTCGTCGACGGCGCCGGGAACCGCATCGTGCACGACACGTCGGCCGCGCTGAGCGCCGAGGATGCAGGCGGCACCACACTGGGGTCGGCCGCGAACGGTGCCGGGGCGACGCTCGAGTCGGTGGATCTGCAGGTGCTCACCACCGATGCCAGCGCTGCCGACGACGGCACCCCGGGCAGCCCGGGTTTCGTGCTGGGTGTGGCCGGCTCGTACTACGTCGACGTGAAGAACAATGGCCCCGATCCGGTCAACAGTGTCGTCACGGTCACCGACACCCCGCCCGCCGGCTTCGTCGTCACCTCGGCGACCGGAACGGGGTGGGCCTGCACCGTGGCCGCGACCGTCGTGTGCACGAACCCGGTCCCGGTGGCCGTGGGCGCGAGCCTGCCCCGAATCACCATCACCGGAGTGCCCACCGACGCCGCGCTGAACGACGCCGATGGCGACGGCAATCCGCACACGGGCCTGGTGGTGAACCAGGTGTCGGTATCGAGCGGCCAGCCCGATCGCCGCTCGACCAATGACAGTGACTCCGAGCCGACGCCGGTGCGCCGCCTCAGCGACATGGCCATCAGCGCAGCGTGGTCGCCGGCCACCCCACTGGTGGCCGGTGCCGAGGTCGTCGCCACCATCACCGTCGTCGCCAACGGCCCCTCGGCAGCGGTGGGGCCGGTATCGGTGGTCGACGACCTGCCCACCGGCTTGCGGCTGGTGCGCGTGCGCGGCACCGGATGGAACTGCAGCGCATCTCGTGTCGGAACGGGCTACTCGGCCGAGGCCAACCTGAACGGGCGGATCGACTGCTCGCGCTCGCTGGTCGGGGTGGCCGCCTCGACCGTGTTCGACCCCCTCGAGGTGACGGTGCAGATCGACCCCACCAGCATGTCGGCGACCACGCTCAGCGCTGTCGTGAACCATGCCAACGACCCCGAACCGGGCAACAACGCGGTGACGGTGTCGGGAGCGACCTCGCTGACGTCGGGGCTGACGGTGCATGTCGACGACGGTGGAGCGCAGTTCACCGTCGGCCAGCGCGACGCCACGGTGATGGTGGTCGCCACCAACCAGGGGCCGTCGGTGGAGCTCGGCCCGGTGCTGGCCCGTACCGACTTTCCCGTGGGTCTGGTGCCACAGCGGGTGGAGGCAGAGGGCTGGTCGTGCACCACGACGAACCGGGCTGTCGCCGGCGGCACCGCGGCGCGTGTGTCGTGCACCTGGGTCGGCTCCGACTCGACGCCCGATGCGGTGGGCGTCGGCGAGGTGCTGCCCACGATCGCAGTAGTCCTCGCAGTACAGCCCGCTGCAGCGGTGTCGAGTGATCCCGATTCCGCCAACCTCGTCCGTGCCGAGACCACACTCACCGGTACGGCCACCCCGGATGCCCAGACCGACGGTGTCGACACCCCGGTGTCGCCGCAAGCCGATGTGACGGTGGCCGTGGGTCCTGCCGATACCGACCCCTGGCGGGTGGGCGACACCGGCGGATACGCCGTCGTCGTCACCAACAACGGTCCGAGCCCGGAGTACGGGCCGATCACCGTCAGCAAGCCCATCCCTGTCGGAGCGACGTTCGTGTCGGGCCGTGGCGACGGTTGGTCGTGCCAGGTGGATCGCGGTGCCGCCGAGGTGGTCGACGTGGTCACCTGCACCCACGGCCGACCCGCCGGACTGGGACGGAACGAGGCGCTGCTGGCGGCGGGTGAGTCGTTGTCGCCGCTGGTGATCGACGTCGCCGTGGGGCCCGGGTTGCTGCCGGGCGCATCGGTGAACCCGGTCACCGTCAACGGTACGGCTGCGGTGAAGGGCGCCACCGACGCGGTGTGGGCGTCGGTGAGCGACCAGGTGTCGGTAGTGGCTGTCGCCGACCTGTCGGTGGACCGCAGCGGTGAGGCGAACATGCTGCCCGTCGGCGAGCAGGCCACGTACGCGGTGCGCATCACCAACAGCGGTCCGAATCCCGCGGCGGCAGGCGTCGCCGTGACCGAGGTGCTGCCCGCAGGGGTCGAACTCGTCGGCTGGGCAGGGGAGGGCTTCACGTGCCTGCCGGCCCCCGCCGGGCCCACCTGCACCTACGCGGAGCCGATCGCCGTCGGCGAGACCCGCTCGGTCAGCCTCACCGTCGCTGCTCGACCAGAGGCCTACACCGGGTCCGACGGCATCGGCGGCTCGGTGTCGGTGACCGGCCTGAACATCGACCGCAACCCTGGCGACAACGACCTCGAGTATTCGCTGGCGATCGAGCCGCTCATCGACCTGACGGTCGAGCACTCAACGGTCGAGCGCCTCGTCGTGGGTCGCACCACCTCGTTCCGGTTTGCCGTCGAGAACCTCGGCCCGAACGATCCGGTGAGCGATGTCACCCTGCGCAACGACCTTCCCGCTGGTCTCGCGTACACCGACGCGACAGGCGACGACTGGGAGTGCACCACGGCGGGCCAGCGACTGGAGTGCTCGTACGGCGGTGCGCTCGGCATCGGCGAACCGCTGCCGGTCGTGGAGGTGGGCGTGCAGGTGCTGTCGACCGATGCCGACGGGATGGAGAACGTCAGCGGCGTGTCGGCCACCGACCGCGACGCCGACGCCGCCAACAACGAGGACCGCAGCGTGCTGGTGGTTCGAATGCCCGAGAGCGTGGTGCCCGAGCCCGTGGTGTCGACCCCGCCCACCACGGCACCGGCCCCGCCCACCACGGAGCCGGCGATCACGGACCCGGTCGAGACCGACCCTGCCGAGACCGACCCTGCCGAGACACAGCCTGCCGAGACACAGCCTGCCGAGACACAGCCTGCCGAGACACAGCCTGCCGAGACTGCACCTGTCATGACCGAGGCGGCGGATGTGGGCGGTGCACCGGTGACGTCGACGTCGACGCCGGTCGTCGACGTGGTGTTGGCCAGCGGCGACGACGCGGAACGCGCTCCGAACCTCACCATCGGTATGTACCTCGACGGCGCGGCGACGTTCGGTGGGCGTGCGACCTGGCACCTCACTGTCGCCAACACCGGCGCAGGCGACGCCTACGACGTGCTGATGAGCAATGCTCTGCCGGTTGATCTCGCACCGGTCGACGTGACCGCCACCGGTGGCATCTGCGCCGTCACGGGTCAGCTCGTTCGCTGCTCGTTCGACTCACTGCACCCCGACGAGACACGCCAGATCGAGGTGTCGACCCGGGTCGTCGGCCGCGGTGTCGACACGGTTGTGCGGAACTCGGCCTCGGTGTCGGGTACCCGTCCCGAACTGCGCACCGACGACAACGTCGTCGACGTGGCCACCCGGCTCGGCGCTCCCTCGGGGGTGCGCGGCGCCCAGAACGCAGTCGATCGCGGCGTCGACCTGCCGAGCGGCTGGGCGCGCCTGTGGGCCACGGTGCTGGGCATCTGCGGAGCGCTCGCCGCCGTGGGGCTGACCTACCGGGTGCTGGTGCGGCCTCGACGGTCGGGCCGTCGGCGCAGCGCTGCGACCTGACCCGGCCCGACGGGCGGATCGATCAGTGATCGACCCAGTCGCGTGATCGCTCCACAGCCCGCAGCCACTGCGCATGCAACGCGTCGGCCACGGCGCGCACCTCGGCACCAGCGGGTTCGAACTCGGCATCGAGTTGCCAGCGGGCGGCCAGCGAGTCGAGCGAGGGCCACACCCCCTCGGCGAGGCCGGCGAGGAACGCTGCGCCGAGTGCCGTGGTCTCCTGGTCTTTCGGACGCCTGACCGTGACGCCGAGTTGGTCGGCCTGGAACTGCATCAGCAGGTCCATCACCGATGCGCCTCCGTCGACCCGCAGGTCGCGCACCGGCACCCCGGCCACCGCCACCATGGCGTCGACGGCATCGCGGGTCTGGTACGCCATGGCCTCGACAGTGGCACGGGCGATGTGGGCGCGGGTGGTGCCACGGGTGATGCCGAGGATGGAGCCGCGCGCATAGGGGTCCCACCACGGGCAGCCGAGGCCGGTGAAGGCCGGCACCAGGTAGACACCGCCGGTGTCGGGCACGCTGCCGGCGAGTTGGCCCACCTCGGCGGCGGAGTCGATGATGGAGAGACCGTCGCGCAGCCACTGCACAGCGGCTCCGGTGACGAAGATGGCACCCTCGAGGGCGTAGGTGGGGGTGCCGTCGGCCAGGGTCCAGGCGACGGTGGTGAGCATGCCCTCGGTGACCGGCGGGCACTGCGCACCGACGTTCATCAGCACGAAACTGCCGGTGCCGTAGGTGTTCTTCACCATGCCGGGCGTGAAGCAGGCCTGGCCGAACAGTGCGGCCTGCTGGTCGCCGGCGATGCCCGAGATGGGGATACCGGCAGCGATGCCGTCGAGACCACTGGTGACACCGAATCGCCCGCTCGACGGGCGCACCTCGGGGAGTGCGTGCATCGGTACGCCCAGCAGGTCGCACATCTCGGCCGACCAGGTAAGGGTGGTGATGTCGAACAGCATGGTGCGGCTGGCATTCGACGGATCGGTGGCATGCACCGTGCCCCCGGTGAGCTTCCACAGCAACCAGGTGTCGATGGTGCCGATGGCGAGGTCGTCGTCGACCGGGATGTCGCGGTTGCGGAGCAGCCACTCGATCTTGGTGCCCGAGAAGTAGGGGTCGAGCACCAAACCGGTGCGTTCGCGCACGAGATGCAGTACCCCGGCTGCGGCGAGTTCCTCGCACCTGGCAGCGGTGCGCCGGTCCTGCCAGACGATTGCCGTGCCGTAGGGGCGGCCGGTGCGCCGACTCCAGGCGAGCACGGTTTCGCGCTGGTTGGTGATGCCGATCGCGGCGACCGTGGCTCCTCGTTCGTGCACCTGCTGCAGCACGTCGCGGAGCGTGTCGGCGATGCGCTCCCAGATCTCGTCGGCGTCGTGCTCGACCCAGCCGGGACTAGGGTAGTGCTGGGTGAACTCGCGGTACGACGAACAGGTGGTGTCGTCGGTGAAGACCGCCCTGCTGCGCACGCCGGTGGTGCCGGCGTCGAGGGCGATGACGCAGGTGGGCTGATCAGACATCGTGCCCGATGGTATCCGTAGCCCGGCTCGTGCCGGAGCGTCAGCGGCGCTTGCGCGACGAAGAGGGTGGGCGGCTCGACCCGCCACCCGCAGTACGACGCGTGGGCGCCGGCTTGGCACGGGGTGCCGATGCGGTGCCGGCGCTGCTGGCGACGCGACGCTGTGCATCGCGCTGGCGGGCGTTCTCGCGGGCTTCGCGCAGGGTGGCGCGCTGGTAGCCGAACTTCGCCAGCACCGCCCCGAGGGCCAGGTAGACCGGACCACTCAGCAGCAGGCCGATGAACGGGCCGGCCGACAGTCGGTCGCGTAGGAACAGCAGGAACACGGCCACCATCACGGCCGTGTAGATGACCCATTCGCGGATGAGGCGGCGCCACGGCACCGGCCGGTTCGAATCCCACGCCATGCCCTGTTCTAACACCTCAGGTTCGGGGCATGCCGATCCGAAGGCGGCAGGGGGCGGCAGGGGGCGGCCGGTGGCTCGTCGTACACTCGCAGGCGTGCGCGTCGGCATTCTCACCGGTGGGGGCGATTGCCCCGGTCTGAATGCGGTCATCCGCGCCATCGTGCGCAAGGGCGAGGTCGTCTACGGCGACGAACTGGTCGGCTTCGTCGATGCCTGGGACGGCGTCATCGAGCAGCGCACGATGCCGCTCGACGTGGCCTCGCTACGCGGCATGCTGCCTCGCGGCGGCACGTTGCTGGGCACGCGTCGGGGCAGTCCGTACGACCGGCCCGACGGCCCCGAGCGTGTAGCCAGTGCGTTCGACGACCTCGGGCTCGACGCCCTGGTGGTCATCGGTGGCAACGGGTCGTTGAGCGTGGCGTGCCAGTTGCACGCCGACCTCGGTCTGCCCATCGTGGGCGTGCCGAAGACCATCGACAACGATGTCGTCGGCACCGACATCACCTTCGGGTTCACCACTGCGGTGCAGATCGCCACCGACGCCATCGACCGCCTGCACACCACCGCCGAGAGCCATGACCGGGTGATGGTGGTCGAGGTGATGGGCAGGCACTCCGGGTGGATCGCCACCCACGCCGGTATCGCCGGCGGTGCCACGGTCATCCTCATCCCCGAGCAGCCGTTCGACATGGCGGAGGTGTGCGCCATCTTGCAGCGGCGGCACGATCGTGGCCGCTATGCATCCATCGTCGTGGTCGCCGAAGGCGCCGAACCGGCTGCTGGTACGTTGCCGGTGGCCGACAAGCAGTACGACCAGTTCGGTCATGTCCGCCTCGGTGGTATCGCCGAATCGATCGCCCGCGAGATCGAGCACCGCACCGGCTTCGAGTCGCGTGTCGTGCTGCTCGGCCACGTGCAGCGGGGTGGTACACCGACGGCGTTCGATCGGGTGCTGTCCACCCGTTACGGCGTGGCAGCGATCGATGCGGTGCACCACTCGGAGTGGGGCATGATGGCGGCGGCACGGGGCAACGACATCGTGATGGTGCCGCTGGCCGACACCGTGGGTCGCACCCGTCCGGTCGACCTGCACCTCTACCGCGACATCGCCTCGGTGTTCTTCGGCTGACGCAGCGTCAGCCCCCGGTCGTGGGCGTGGTCGGTGATGCGGGCGGGGTGCTCTCCAGCAGGCCCGGGTAGTCGTACACGGTGAGAGGCCCCGACACCGGTTCGCCGTTGCCGGCGGGCCAACGGCCCTCCTCTCCGTCGACGGTGACGAGTACCGACGAGATGTCGGGGAGCGGGTCGATGCTGTACACGAGTTGCGCCAGTGCCAGCGGCAGGTCGTCGGCGACGACGTCGCGGATGTCGGCCGACAGATCGATCGCCAGGACGCCGCCGTCGCGCACCTCCACCTGGTTCACGACCAACGATGCCGGCAGCATGCTTCGATAGCCGTCGTCGACCTCGTCGGCGCTGGGCCCCGCCAGCACGGCCTCCACCACGGCGCGCGGATCGTCGCCGGTGTCGCGGGCGACTGCATCCAGGCGGTCGAGCTGCCCGGGGGCGACGAGGAAGATGCTCTCGGCGCCGCTGGCTGCGCCTCGAGTGGCGGCGTCGGTGATCGGTGTCGCCGCCCGCGGTTCGATGTCGCGTGGCGAGTCGTCGGTGGCGATACCGCATCCGGCGGCGACGAGCGACGACACGGCGGCGACTCCGAGTCTCCGAGCGATTGCGGGTCTCCGAGCGATTGCGGGCCTCCGAGCGATTGCGGGCCGAGGACTTGGTGCAGAAGGGTTCATGTCAGCATCTCGGCGGGAAGTTCGATGACGAAACGTGCGCCCGGCTCGCCGTCGGTCCGGTCCTCCACCCACACCCTGCCACCGTGCAGACGGATGTGCTCGTCGACGAGGGCGAGGCCGAGGCCTGCCCCATCGCTGGCGCTGCGGCGCCCGGCCACGGCGCCGCGGGCGAACCGCTCGAACACCAGATCGCGTTCCTCGGGGGGAACGCCCGGGCCGTGATCCTCCACGGCGATGCGCACATGGCCGATGGGTTCCCCCTCGGCTGCCGACTCCTGCACGAACACGGTGGCATCATCGCCGCCGTGGAGCCGGGCGTTGTCGATGAGGTTCGCCACCACACGCGCCAGGCGGCGCCGATCGCCTTCGATGAGGAGTTGCTCGGCGGCCTCGCTCACCTCGATGGGTGTATCGGGCCGACTGCTGACCGCGACCGCCTGGCGGACGAACTCGGCCACGAGCAACTCCTCGCGGTGGAGGCGCACGGCCCCTGCGTCGAAGCGCGAGATCTCGAGCAGGTCTTCGACGAGGCCCTGGAAGCGGGCGATATCGGCCACCATCAGGTCGAGCGCCGCCTGGGCGCGTTCAGGCATCTCGGCCCGGCGGCTCTGCAGCACCTCGGCGCTCGCGGCGAGCGTCATGAGCGGTGAGCGCAGCTCGTGGCTCACATCGCTGGCGAACCGGGCGTCGCGTTCCACGCGCGTCTGGAGTGCGGCGGCCATGTCGTTGAACGACTCGGCCAGCAGCCGCAGATCGGGGTCGTCGGTGATGTCGAGGCGGGTGTCGAGGCGGCCGCCGGCGATGAGTTGCGCGGCCTGGGCCGCTTCGCCGAGCGGTCGCACAGCACGGGCAGCGACGATCCAGCCGAGCAGCACGCCGAACATCGTCGTGATCAGTCCGGCGAAGAACAGCGACAGCGCCACGCTCGACAGCGTCTCGGATACATCGGCGAGGCTGAAGAACTCGAAGTAGCTGCCGTCGGCCTCGACGAGCGGGATACCCACCACGACGAACAGTTCGTCGCCGACCTCGGTGATCATCCGCGCGGCCTGATCGTTGGCGACCACCCGGTCGATGAGGGTGGGGTCGATCTGGTCGCGGCCGTACTGCGAGCCGACCGTCCATTCCGAGCGGTAGTACACGACCGGATGGTCGACGGCGAGTGACGACAACCGATCGAGCGCGCCCGACGCGTCGGCGGGCTCGCTGCTCAACTCGGCGCGGACGATGCCGGCGTGCGATGTCGCCTCGGCCACGGCGGCCTTGTCGCGCTGGTTCACGAGGCTGCTGCGCGTGAAGCTGTAGGCGGCGGCGGAGAGGAACACGGCGAGGAGCAACGCGCCAAGCGAGAACATCAGCAGCACACGAGTGCGCAGCGACAGCCGGCTGATCCTCCAGTTCCTGGCGATGTCGGCGGAACGGACGGCCAAGCGGGTGAGGACCGAGCGGTCGTCGGTGTCGACGGTGACCGCAGGCGCCTGATCGGTCACGACTGCAGGCGGTACCCGAGCCCGCGCACGGTGACGACGTGGCGTGGGTTGGCCGGATCGGCCTCGACCTTGGTGCGCAGGCGGCGCACGTGCACATCGACGAGGCGGCCGTCGCCGAAGTAGTCGTAGCCCCACACCTTGTCGAGCAGGCTCTCGCGGCTGAACACCCGGCCCGGGTTCTGCGCCAGTTCGCACAGCAGGCGGAACTCGGTCTTGGTGAGGTGCAGTTCGAGGCCGTCGCGCAACACCTTGCCCTCGTCGGGCACGATCTCGAGGTTGCCGAACGTGAGTTTGGCGTGCCCGGCCACGATGGGACGGGCGCGGCGGAGAAGCGCGCGGATACGCGCCGACAGTTCCTTCGGCGCGAACGGCTTGGTGAGGTAGTCGTCGGCGCCGGCCTCGAGACCGGCCACCACGTCGTGCGTGTCGTTGCGGGCCGTGACGATGACGATGGGCACGTCGCTGTGGCGGCGCAGGGTGCGGCACAGTTCGAACCCGTCGATACCGGGAAGCATGATGTCGATCAGCACCACGTCGGGCGCCGCCCTGGCGAACTTGTCGATCGCCTCCTCGCCGCTGCCCGCCTCGTCGACCGACCAGCCCTCGTCCTCGAGGGCGAGTTTCACCGCGGATCTGATCCGCTCGTCGTCTTCGACGGCAAGGATGTGCGTTCCCACGGCGACAGTCTGCCAGGAACGACCGGTGTCAGGCGACCGATTGCGAGGCGGTGCGCAGCAGGGCCAGCATCGGGCCGAACAGCGCAGGATTGCTGACGAGCACCTCGCCTGGGCGGGCGGGGCCACCGTCGAAGTCGCCGGTGCGGCAACCCGCCTCGCGGGCGATGAGCTCGCCAGCGGCCAGGTCCCACGGTCCCAACCCTTCCTCGAAGTACGCGTCGAGTCGTCCGGCGGCGACGAAGCACAGGTCGACGGCGGCGGCGCCGATGCGGCGGATGTCGCGTACCGAACCGATGAGTCGCGCCACCCGGCGGGCCTGTACGGCACGTCGCTCGGGGTGGTACGAGAAGCCGGTGCCCACCAGAGCCGTGGCGGGGTCGGCCAGGGTGCCGCACGAGATGGGTAGATCGTTCAGCGTCGCGCCACCGCCGCGCTGCGCCGAGAAGAGCTCGCCCAGCGTGGGGATGTAGACGGCACCCACCAGCGCGCCGTGCTCGTCGGCGGCGGCGATGGAGACCGCGTAGCCGGGGAGGCCGTACAAGAAGTTGGTGGTGCCATCGATGGGGTCGACGAGCCAACGGACGCCTGACGAGCCCTCGGTGTCGGTGCCCTCCTCGCCGACGATGCCGTCGTCGGGACGCAGGGTGCGGAGCCTGCCGACGATGAGCGCCTCCGATGCCCGGTCGAATTCGGTGACCATGTCGGTGCTGCTCGACTTCGTCTCGCTGGAGCGGATGCCGCCGGCGCGACCTTCGGCCACCAGCGTGCCGGCCTCGACGGCGAGCGACCGGGCGAGGTGCAGCAGCTCGGCACTCATCGTCGGCGTGCCCTCTCGGCCTGGTCGTCCTGCACCATCCGCCATTCGCCCTGCGCCCGCAGCACCAGCACGGCGACGATGCTCATCCCGATGGCGGCCACGACCGCGCCGACGAACAATCCGATGCCGAGGGGGAGCGCACAGTCGCCATCGCACTGCACCTTCACGAGGGTGTAGCCGATGAGGGCGCCGGCAGCGCCGCCGAGGAGGATGGCTACGAATGCGGCCACACGTGCTGCAGGGGACGGGATCGCTGACAGGGGTCGCTCGGGAGTCGCCACGGCTCCAATCTAGGGTGGCGGTCGCCGGACGCAGCGACTGCGGGCGAGAGCCACACGCTGGGGGATAGCCTCGGCGGTCATGCGCGTCACGGTGGTGGTCCCCACCTTCAACGAGGCCGGCAACATCGAGACGCTCGTCTCGGCGGTCCGCCAGGTGCTGCCCCGCGCCTCGATCCTCGTGGTCGACGACGGCAGCCCCGACGGCACTGCCGACCTGGCCGACGCGCTCGGTGCCACGCTCGGCAACGTCGAGGTGGTGCGCCGCACCAGCAAGGACGGCCTCGGCGCCGCCTATCGCTTCGGCCTGCGCCATGCCATCGAGCAGGGTGCGGAGATCTGCGTGCAGATGGATGCCGACCTCTCGCACGATCCGGCAGCGTTGCCCGCACTGGTGGCGGTGGTCGAGCACGGGGCCGACCTGGCCGTGGGCAGTCGTTACGTGCCGGGCGGCATCACGCTGAACTGGCCGCGCCGGCGGCGGATGGTGTCGCGCTGGGGCAACCGCTACGCAGCGGGCGTTCTGGGCCTGGCGGTGAACGACGTGACCGCCGGCTACCGGGCATATCGGTCGACGGCGCTCGAGCGGATGAGGTTCGACTCGGTGCAGGCCGAGGGCTACGGCTTTCAGATCGAGATGACCTATCGCCTGGTGCGCCTCGGCGGCCGCATCGTCGAGTTCCCCATCACGTTCCGCGACCGTATGGCGGGTGAGTCGAAGTTCTCCGGCTCGATCATCCGTGAAGCGTTCGGGCTGGTGCTGCGACTGTGGGTGGCCGACTTCGGTGGACGGCGGCGCCGGCGGGCGATGGGCGGCTGACGACGTGGCCGAGGTGCTGCCCGAGCTCGGCGCCGGCGGCACACGGGCGGTGCTGCACGTCGACATGGATGCGTTCTACGTGAGCGTCGAACTGCGCCGGCGACCCGAGTTACGCGGACGGCCGGTCGTGGTGGGTGGCACAGGGCAGCGCGGCGTGGTGGCGGCGGCTTCGTACGAGGCACGACGCTTCGGTGTCTACTCGGCGATGTCGTCGGTGGTGGCGCGCCGCCGCTGCCCCGACGCGGTGTTCCTGCCCGGCGACCACGACCTCTACGCCCAGGTGAGCCGCGAGGTGCACGAGATCTTCCACAGCGTCACGCCGCTCGTCGAACCGCTGGCGCTCGACGAGGCGTTCCTCGATGTCACCGGCGCCATCCGGCTGTTCGGGTCGGCACGCTCCATCGGCGACCACGTGCGGTCGCGGGTGGCGACCGAACTCGAGTTGCCGTGCTCGGTTGGCGGCGCCACCAACAAGTTCCTGGCCAAGCTGGCCTCGAAAGGTGCCAAACCGCGTGTGTCGCCGCACCGCATCGACCCTGGCCCGGGCGTGCTGCTCATCGCTCCGGGCACCGAGCTCGAGTTCCTGCATCCATTGCCCGTCGAAGCACTCTGGGGTGTGGGCCCGGCCACGTTGAAGCGCCTCACCCGGTTCGGGGTGAGAACCGTGGGCGACCTGGCGCTGCTCGACCAGAGTTCGCTGGTGGCGGCACTCGGCCAGGCCCAGGGTCGTCATCTCCACGAGCTGGCCTGGGGACGCGACGAGCGACCGGTCGAGCCCGATCGCGAAGCCAAGTCGATCGGCCACGAGGAGACCTTCGCCCACGACAAGTTCAGCCACGACGAGTTGCGCCGCGAAGCGATGCGGCTGGCCGACGCTGTCAGCACTCGGCTGCGGGCAGCCGGCACGGGTGCGCGCACCATCACCATCAAGGTGCGTTTCTCCGACTTCGTCACCATCACCAGGTCGCGCAGCGTCGCGGTACCGGTCACCACGGCCAAGGCCATCGCCGACATCGCCGACGGTCTGCTGGCGTCCATCGACGTCGGGGGAGGGGTCCGTCTGTTCGGCATCAGCACGAGCGGCTTCGGCGAGGTGGTCGAGCAACTGACGCTCGACGACCTCGCGGGTACCGCCGTGAGCGGCATCAGCGAGTCGGACCGCACCGAGTGGGTGTCGGCATCCGGTGCGATCGACGCGATCCGCGAGCGTTTCGGTGCTGCGGCCATCGGCCCGGCCAGCACCGTCTCGCCCGGTACCGGGCCGGCCAGTACCGGGTCGGCCCGCGGATTACGAGTGGTGCGCAAGGGTGCTCAGCAGTGGGGCCCCGATCAGCAACCGCCTCCGGCCGACGACCCCGCACAGCCGCGACCGTCGCGGTAGGTCGATCGGCCCGATCGGTGTGTCATCGGGCGGTAGCGCCATGGACGCGTTGTCAGGGTGCTGCGAACGTGGAACAATGGCAACGGCCGCCCGCTCAGGAGATCTCATGCCGCTCTCGGAAGACGAACAGCGCATTCTTCGCCAGATCGAAGAGCAACTCCAGCGCGACCCGAATTTCGCTCGCGACCTCACCCCCGAGCGCCGGGGCTCGCGGCGGTCGCTGTTCGTGTCGGTCGTCGGCACCATTGCAGCCATCGCTCTGTGCGTGTTGCTGTTGGCCGTCAGCCCCTACGTGGCGTTCGTCGCCTTCCTCGTGGCCATGGTGGGCGTCGTGCGTGCCGAGCAGCACGTGCGCCTGCTCGGCGACGAAGCCATCAGGCAGGTGTCGGCGATGCGGCGGCAGCGTCCGGGGAGCGACGCTTCGCACTGATCGGCCCGGTGCCCACCAATCGGCGGCGCACCACCCGTGGGTCGACCCGGCACCACCAGCGCCGCGGCAGCGGCATGGCCGCATCGCATGCCTCGACCACCTGAGTGCGCAGCACCGCCGCACGGAGCGCTGTCGGTTCGGCGACACCGCCGGGCGAGTAGATCGCTCGGGTGACGAATCGGGCCAGTTCGTCGAGTGGGCGCGTGTCGATGTCGAGTGATCGTCCCGCTCGACGGGCGAATTCGAGCGGGGTTGCGCCACCCGGCGGTGCGGCGCCGGCAGCAACCAGGGCGCCCACGGCGCCGTGCCAGGCCGATACCACCTGTTCGCACGGGGTGTCGCCGCTACGCGTGAAGCGGCGCACCACCGTCGGCATCAGCCCGATCCAGGCGCCGCACAGCACGATCCCGAGCAGCGCCCAGGTGCCGATACCCCAACCGGTACCGCTGTCGTCGGAGCCCCCGGCGGCCAGGGTGGGCACCGTGGTGGTCGTGGTGGGGCGATTCGGCACGGTGGTGGCGGTGGGCCTGACCGTGGTGGGCGGAGTGGTGGTGGCCGACGCCGGTTCATCGGTGGAGGCGTCGCCCGTGTCCTGCGATGCGGCGACTCCCGTCACCGCTTCGCTGCCGGGAGCGCCTCGGCCGGGGGTCGGCTCGAACAGCACCCAGCCGATACCGTCGAACCACACCTCCGGCCAGGCGTGGGCATGCCGGCCGAGCACGTGGTAACTGCCGTCGCTGCGCAGTTCGCCGCTGGTGAAGCCCACGGCAACCCGGGTGGGCAGACCGACGGCGCGGCCCATCGCGGCGAAGGTCGCCGAGAACTGCTCGCAGTAGCCGCGCCGTTCGCGGAGGAAGCTGAGGATGGCGCTGTCGCTGTGCCCGCGCTGGACATCGATGTCGTAGACGAAGTTGTCGCGGAAGTAGGTCTGCAGCGCCAGGGCCTTCGCGTACGGCGTCGCCGCATCGGCGGTGACGGCCTGCGCCAGTTGTACGACCTCGATCGGGAAGTCGGCGGGCAGGGCGATGAGGTCGGCCTCGGGCGGTGACGCCGAGGTAGCGGTGGCGAGCTGCTCGGGGGTGGGCAGCGCGATGTCGGCGGCGATGTTGAAGCTCTGGCCACGGGCCAACGGCCGATCCGAGAGGAACAGGCTCCCGGTGTCGTCCTGCCAGCCGACGCCTGGCTGTGCCACCTGAACCGGCTCGTACGCCGAGGGCACCAGTCGACCGCCGAGTCGACCCACCACGATGTACTGCTGCAGGATCTGGACCGGTTCGGCGAGATCGTTGAACGAGCCGGCAGTGTCGACCAGGTCGGCGTCGGTGAGGGTCCACGTGGTGCCGTCGAAGTCGCTCAACCCGCTCAGCCGCCAATAGCGCCCGATGGCGGCGTCGACCGTGAACATCTCGACATCCGATCGGTTCACGAGGCGGGCACGGATGTCGACGAGCGGGCTCAGCACGGCACCGTCGTCGTCGGCGGTCTGCCGGGCGTCGATGATGGGCGCCCGCCCGGCCCCGGGGAGCAGCGGTCCGACGAGGACGGCGCCGAGCGCACATACGGCCGCGCAGGTGGCAGCGGCCGGCAGCGCCGATGGGGTGGCGGCGCGTCGGCGGCCGAGCCAACCGTCGCCCGCCGAACCGTGCAGCGCACGCAGTACTGCCACGACCGCCACCGCTGCGGCCAGCCAGGCGCCGGTGAGGACGATGCGGTTGCGGTCGACCCCGAGCGCCGCCGTGAAGACGAACACCACTGCCGATGGCACCAGTGCCTCGACTCGTCCGAGGGCGCGGAAGGCGAAGGTGTCGGCCGCCAGGGCGACAAACCCCAGTGCCAGCGCCGCCACCACAGCGAACGGACTGGCGCCCGGAACCGGGGCCACCGCCGTGGGGAACTGAGACCAGACCAGCCGCAGGTCGAGGCGGAGGTACTGCCAGGTGGTGCCGGTGGGTAGCCCGTAGCGCATGCTGCTTCGATAGAAGACCAGGCAGATCACCTCGACCAGGACAACGGCCGCCAGCGCGACGGCCACCACCCCAGGGACACGCACCTGGCGGAGCAGGTAGCACACGAGGTGCACCACCAGTGCCACGACGAGCACGGGGCGCAGGTAGCTCCAGCCGGTGAACACCCGCGAGAGGCCGAGGGCGGTGACGACCGTGAGTACCGTCAGCAGCGATGTCGCCACCACGTCGTCGAGTGTGAATCGCCGTGGCGTCTTCACGGTTCCGTCCGATACGCGTCGGGTAGTCGTGCCGCGATCCCGCCGTCACCCACGAGCGCGGCCCACGAGGCGGTGAACGCACCGGTGCTGCCGGTGTCGCCGGTGTCCGGGGTGTCGGTGGCGTCGACCACCAGGTGGCGGTCGCCTCCTGTGCTCGTGGTGTGGTGTCGAGTCGCGACGACCACCACCACGTCGTCGGGGCTGGCGTTGCTGCGCACCTCGGCGACGAAGGGGCGCTCGACGGATGGAGCGACCACCACGAGCAGGCCGAGCCCCTCGGTGGTCTGCAGCGCAGGCACTGCGGTGGTGTGCTCGCGCGGCTCGACCGTGGCGAGCCAACGAAGCGCCGCAGCGGCGACGTCGTGACCGCGCAGGTCGACATCGGCAGCCACCACCCGGGTGAGCAGACCTGCCTGCACGGCACCGGTGAGCACCGAGGCGGCTGCCGACACCGCCCGCTCGAAGGCCTGGGTGCCGGCCTCGCCCGAGTAACCGGCTGCATCGAGGTCGAGAACCACGGTGCACCGGCGCAGCCCCTCGGGTGCGGTGTCTTTCACGATCAGGTCGGTGGAGCGGGCGGAGGCCTTCCAACTGATGCGCCGGATGTCGTCGCCCGGTACGTACGGTCGGAGTGCATGGAACTCTGTGCCGGTCTGGCCCAGAGCCTTCATCCGCACCAGATCGCCCAGCGCGCCGGCCGCGGCATGGTGCCCCATCGATACCGGGGTGTGGTGCGGGGTGACCAGGAGTTCGGCGATGCCAGGCACCACGGTGGAGCGCGAGGCGATGCCGAGCACATCGGCGCGGCGCACGCGCAGCGGCCCGGCGGTGACCAGGCCGCGTCGGGCGGTGGGCAGTCGGTATGCGGCAGCGGTGCGTTCGCCGGAGCTGAGCGGAGCGAGGTGCATCACCGCTCCGGCACCGCCGACCGGTTCCCACAGGCGCATCACCGGGGTGCGATGGGCACCGGTGTTCGCGATGACGAGGTCGACGCGAGCGGCCTCGCCCACCATCACCGAGCCAGGGGCCACACGGCGGTGCACCGCCAGGCGCGGCATCGGCCGCAGTACGGTGAGCACTGCCCAGATGACTGCGACGGCGATGCCGCCGGCGACGACGTACAGCTCGAGGATGCCGAACACCCGGCCCAGCACGGCAGCCGTCACTGCTGCCGCCAACGCCCCCCAGCCGGCGCGGGTGAGCATCAGCGCCCGGCCGGCACCGCGACGCTGTCGACCACTTCGCGTACGGCCTGCTCGGCCGTGAGGCCGCGAGAGGCGGCATCGGGCCGCACCACCACGCGGTGGGCGAGCACGGCGCCGGCTACCACCTTCACATCGTCGGGGATGGCGTAGTCGCGGCCGTTGGCAGCAGCCCGCGAGCGCGTGGCCCGCGCCAATTGGAGCGTGGCACGCGGCGACAGCCCGAGGGTGAGTCCGGCGTGGCTGCGGCTCGCCTCGGCGATCGACACCAGGTAGGCCTTCAAGGCGTCGGCGAGGTGGACGGTGCGCACCACCTGCGACATGGCGGTGATCTCGGCCGCGGTGACCACTGGCTGCAGGGTGGTGAGCACCTCGGTGGCCCCGAGCGAGTCGAGGATCTGCATCTCGGCCTCGCGGCTGGGGTAGCCGAGCGACAGGCGCATCAGGAACCGGTCGAGCTGGCTCTCGGGCAGGCGGTACGTGCCCTCCTGCTCGACGGGGTTCTGGGTGGCCACCACCATGAACGGGTGGGGCAGCCGGTAGGTGCGCCCCTCGGCGCTGACCTGGCGTTCCTCCATGGCCTCGAGCAGCGCCGACTGGGTCTTCGGTGAGGCGCGGTTGATCTCGTCGGCCAGCACGATGTTGGCGAACAGCGGCCCGGGCTGGAACACGAAGCTCTCGGTCGAGCGCTGCAGGATGCTGACACCGATGAGGTCGGTGGGCAGCAGATCGGGGGTGAACTGCACACGCTTCCACGTGCAGTCGACCGACGCGGCGAGTGCTTTGGCGAGGCTGGTCTTGCCCACACCTGGAACGTCCTCGATGAGCAGATGGCCCTCGGCCAGCAGGCACATCAGCGCCAGGTCGATGACATCGCGCTTGCCGTGCACCACCTGGGCGATGTTGCTGCTGATGGCGTCGAACAGCGACGCGAAGGTGGTCGTCGTGACGCTGCCCGCCGGCGGTGCCACGGCGCCGGGCACTGCATCGTGCTGGGCCGTCATGGGGTGGAGCGTAGACGGCGGGGGAGCGCCGCTACTGTCGGGGCGTGCCCGATCTCTCGCTCGCCATCGACATCGGTGGCACCAAACTGGCTGCCGGCATCGTCGATGGCGCCGGAACGGTGCTGGTGCGCGACCGGGTGCCGACACCGGCGCGCGACGTGTGGCCAGCGGTCACTCGGCTGGTGCGCAGGGTGCTCGCCGCATCGCCGGAGCCGCCGGTGAACTGCGGAATCGGGTGCGGCGGGCCGATGACCCCGGTCGACGGCACGGTGTCGCCGCTGCACATCCCGTCGTGGCGCCGCTTCGCGCTGCGCGAGTACGCCGAGCAACTCACCGGCCTGCCCGTGGTGGTCGACAACGATGCGAAGGCCCTTGCCCTGGCCGAGGCATGGCGGGGCGCGGCAATGGGTGTGAACGACTTCATCGGTGTGGTGGTCGGTACCGGGGTGGGTGGCGGCATCGTCAGCCGCGGCCGGCTGCTGCAGGGCCGCCTCGGGAATGCCGGTCACATCGGTCACATCGTCGTCGAACCCGATGGCCGCCCCTGTCGGTGCGGCGGTTTCGGGTGTCTGGAGGCCTACTGCAGCGGTGTGGCCATCGAGGCAGAGACCGGTCGCTCGCCCCAGCGTGCCTCGTCCGTCATCCAGACCCGCACCGGCACGCTGGTGGGCCGGGCGCTGGCATCGGTCGGCGCGCTGGTCGACCTGCGCTTGGCCGTGGTGGGGGGCTCGGTGGCGCTCGGGTTCGGGCAGGCTTTCTTCGAGGCGGCCCAGGCCGAACTCGACGCCCGGGCCAAGTTGTCGTTCACGTCGGGGTTCCGTGTGGTGCCTGCCGCCCTGGGCAACGAGGCCCCGCTGGTGGGTGCCGCGGCGCTCGCCCGGTTCGCATCCGGTCCGGCTACCGGCGGGTAGCATCGGCGTCATGCGCCCCACGTACACCGCTGAAGCCGAGGCCTACCGCGAGAAGGTGCAGGCCTTCCTCGCCGAGAAACTGCCGTCGAACTGGCACGGGATCGGTCGCCTCGATGGCGCCGATCTCGAGCACTTCGTCGGCGAGTGGCGCCAGACCCTGTTCGAGGGCGGGTACCTGGCCCCGGGCTGGCCGGTCGAGTTCGGTGGCGCCGGTCTGTCGGCGCTCGAACAGGTCATCATCGGTGAGGAGTTCGCCAAGGCCGGTGTGCCCACCGGTGGCCCGAACGACGTGTTCGGCATCCAGATGCTCGGCAACACCCTGCTGCAGTGGGGCACCGACGAGCAGAAGCAGTACTACCTGCCGCGCATCCTGTCGGGCGCCGACGTGTGGTGCCAGGGCTACTCGGAACCCAATGCTGGCAGCGACCTGTCGAACCTGGGTCTGCGTGCGCAACTCGACGGCGACCAGTGGATCCTGAACGGCCAGAAGATCTGGACCTCGGCCGGTCACCTCGCCGACCACATCTTCACCCTCGCCCGCACCGACCCCGATGCGCCCCGCCACAAGGGCATCTCGTTCCTGCTCGTCGACATGCGCCAGCCCGGCGTCGAGGTGCGCCCCATCCGCATGATCTCGGGCGAGAGCGAATTCAACGAGGTGTTCTACACCGATGCCGTCACCCCCAAGCACGAAGTGGTCGGTGGGGTGAACAACGGCTGGGCCGTGGCCATGACGCTGCTGGGTTTCGAGCGCGGTGAGGCGGCGGCCACCCTGCCCATCCGCTTCCAGGCCGAACTCGACCGGCTGTTCCTGCTGGCAAAGCAGCACGGTGTGGCCGACGACCCGCGCATCCGTCAGCGGCTGGCCCAGTGCTACGCCAAGGTGCAGATCATGCGCTTCAACGGCATGCGGGTGCTCACCCGTTTCCTCGCCGGCCACCACCCCGGCCCCGACGGCGCCATCTCGAAGCTGTACTGGAGCGAGTACCACAAGGAGCTCACCGAACTGTCGATCGACATCCTCGGTGCTGCGGCAATGGCCCCCGAGGGCCGCCGCCCGTCGAGTGCTTTCCAGACCGACGACGCCGGTGCCCCCAACAGCACCTGGAGCTGGGTGGGCACCTTCCTCAATGCCCGCGCCGGCACCATCTACGCCGGGTCGTCGCAGATCCAGCGCAACATCATCGGCGAGATGGTGCTGGGCCTGCCGAAGGAGCCCCGCTGAGTTCGCGCCGTGTCGGCCTGCGGCAGTGGCTGGCCGTTGCCGGTGCGGTCGCGGCACGGCCGCGCCTGTGGCCCGAAGCGGTCGGGCAGATGACGCGTCTGGCCCGCACGGGCTGGTGGCGGCATCGGCCGTTCCTGCCTCTGCCGGGCGGCGACTACCTCGAGTTCCGGCTAGTCACCCAGTACGGCGACGAGCATCATCCGCCCACCCCATCGGATGTGGTGGACTACCTCGCATGGTGTGCACGGGTCAGGCCATGACCGATCCAGGCCCTCTCGACCGGGGCGGCAGGTAGGCCGTCGTCATGTCGAGCGCGCTTGTGCTGAATGCCTCGTACGAGCCGCTCTCGGTGGTGCCCGCCCGTCGCGCCGTGTGCCTGGTCATCGCCGACAAGGCCGAGATCGTCGAGACCGACGGGTCGTTCCTGCATGCTGCGACGGTCGCCTTCCCCAGTCCGCTGGTCATCCGGCTGCGCACGATGGTGCGAGTTCCGTTCCATCGCCGAACCTCGTTGTCGCGTCGGGCCCTGTTCGCGCGCGACGAGCACCGCTGTCAGTACTGCGGTGCGGTCGCCGACTCCATCGACCACATCGTCCCGAAGTCGCGGGGTGGCGCCCATTCGTGGGAGAACGTGGCCGCGGCGTGTCGGCCCTGCAACCTCGCCAAGCGCGACCGTACGCCCGACGAGGCCGGTATGCGCCTGGCCCGTCCGGCCCGTGCGCCGCGTGAACTCACCTGGGTGTCGGTGGCGGTGCCGCGTGTGCCCGAGGCGTGGAAGCCGTACCTCGCCTTCGCGAGCTGAGTCGGGTCGAGTCGCATGAGCACACCGGCAGGATGGACGATCGAGCACGCCTCGGGGTCGGCGTCGGCGTTCCATGGGTGGGAACCAGAGCCAGGGGCGGGGCGGCTGGCCCGCTGGTTCAGCGTCGACGCGCCCGCGCTCGTGTTGGGCTCGGCACAGCGCGACGACGTGGTCGATGCCGACGCCTGCGCGGCGGCCGGGGTGGAGGTGGTGCGTCGTCGAAGTGGCGGGGGAGCAGTGCTGCTGCTGCCGGGCGAGGTGACCTGGCTCGATGTGGTGGTACCCGCCGGCGATCCGCTGTGGATCGACGACGTCGGCCGGTCGATGCTGTGGTTCGGTGAGGCCTGGGCGGGCGCGCTGCGGGCGCTCGGCGAACCAGACGTCGCCGTACATCGCGGAGCGATGCGGTCGAGCGAGTGGTCGCGGCTGGTGTGCTTCGACGGGCTGGGGCCCGGTGAGGTCACCGTCGGGGGCAGCAAGACGGTGGGCATCAGCCAGCGGCGCACGCGGGCATGGGCGCGTCTCCAGGCTGCCGTGTACCACCGGTGGCGGCCCGAGGTGCTGCTCGGGTTGCTTCGTGGGTCGGTACCCGAACTCGACGAGCTGCAGTCGGTACATGTCGTGCCCGACGCCGAGGCGCTGATGGCGGCGATGGTCCATCAGCTGCCGCCCCTCGTCTGAGCGACGCTTGCCAAGGTCGACAAAAGCCGTGATCATTCGTCATGGCACGTCATCTGAAGTCCGCCGCCCTCATCACGGTTGTGTTCTTGGTCGCGTCGTGCGCGGGCGGCTCTCGCGTGCCACAGGCGACGCGGTCGTCGGTTGATGCGTCGATCTCATCCGTCGGCGGGTCCGCTGATCAGGCCGAAGTTCGCGCACAGATGGAGGCGGCTTTGGCGTCGTTCGATCCCAATGACATCGACGGTGCGATCGCGACAGTGCGCGACCTCGACCGGCGTTCGGAGTTGGCGTTGGCCGATCTCGAAGGGATGACCGAAGTGCTCGGTGGTGCGGATGCAATGGCGAAAGCGTTCGACGAAGCCGATGCCAGCGTGGACGGGCTCGCTGAGTTGTTGTCCGAGCCGGTCCGCTTCGGGTTCCGTCGCATCGAGGCTGCGGAACCGTCAGTCGGTATGGGACTGTTCGGCGGTTTCATGCTCGTCGCAGCTGGCGCTGATTTGGCGGTCAACTCGACGAACGACGGAAGCACCGGTAGTGCCACGCTCACCGACACCGGGAGTCGCGTCGCGACCATCGAGGCGACTGCCGACTCGGCACAGGTGACAATGGACGTTGCGCACGAGGGCAATGGGCTGGCCACCAACCTCAAGGCGGTCGTCGATATCTCTCCATGCCCGGACGCGAACGGGCAGTTCGAGATCGAAGCGACCATCGACACCACATCCACTGTGACCGGCACCTCGAAGGGCCAGCGTGGCGAACTGAAGGTGAAGGTCACCGGCTGGGTCGACGACAATGCCATGTTGGTTTCCGATACGACGGACGTGCGCTTCAAGCGCAGTGGGTTGGCCTGGGGGGCGTTTGTCGACACCAGTGTGCGGTTCAGTTCCCAGGGGGAGTACTCGACAAAGCTCGAGGACTTCAACTGGTTCACGACCACCCCCGAGCAGATCAACGAGAACCTCAAGACCACCGTCGGCTGGGGAGCAATCGTCAGAAACTTCCTGCTCAAACCCGCCGTATCGGCGCTCCAATCGGGACGTTGCGTCACCATCTCGTATGACGTCTCGCCGGGCACCGATGGGCTGGCGCCGTCGAGCGCCGCCACGATCACCGCAACGGCTCGCGCCAAGAAGGATGGGGAACCCGCCGGAGGCACCATCTCGGCGCAGCTCTCCTCCGGAGGGCAGTCCGTCAACCCGTCGTCGACCCCGGTGCCGCCGATCGCCACGTTCACCTACACCGCGCCCTCCGAGGCCGGTATGGGCGGAACGGTCTCGTTGGAAGCGCGATCGCGGCGGGGTGTCGGCAAGGCCGACATCGTGTTCACCACGGTGTCCCGCTCCACGTATCTGGTCGATGCGATGTGGGGCGATTTCGCGCTGAGCGGCTCGATCTGCGGGACCGGTCGGCCGTTCCGGTTGGATGCAACCAGCTCGTATGGCTCGCTCATCATGAACTTCACCTGGACGGGCGAGACCGCCGGGTCGATCGACTTCGCTGGAATTGTTGCCGAGGCCGACATCACTGGGACTGGCACCTTCGTCGTGGATGTCGACGGGGAGGGCGGCACGCTGTCGATAACGACGAACGGCACCGGCGTGATGGGGGGCTTCGAGGTGCCGACGTTCGTGGACTCGTCGACATTTCCACTCCAATCGGGCGGCGCCTGTCAAGGGTAGTAGTGCCTGCGCCGTGTTGTGTGGTGGCGGAGTCATCGGGGATGATTCCGGCAGTGATCGTGCGTTGCTCAGCTGCGGAAGTGCGCTTCCCCGCTCTGGCCGGCTGATGTCGTAGCGGCAGCCATCCTGACTGCCCGTGGCGGTGAGGCGTACGTCCTCATCGGGTGCTGACGCACCAGGGATCAGTTCCGCTCCGGCGCGCCGTCTCACCCTGTGTGCGTTCTGCTCACGGCAGTCCGGGCCATCTGGCGAAGCCTTCGGATCCTGTGGCGAGGCCGTTCCCGAATGCGCGACGGCGCGTGCTCCGTCGCGCTCCCGGTGGGGTCGGGTGGGGGAGTTGGGGGAGTGAAAAGGGGGAAAGTGGGGAAAAGAGTTGACAAGTGGGGGGCTGTGGGGGAAGAATGGGGGCCATGTGGGGTGCCGTGGCGATCGCAGCGAGGTGGTGGTAGGTGCTGTTCGTCGGCACCCACGAGCGCCAGCTCGACGACAAGGGCCGCCTGGCATTGCCGGCGGCCTTTCGCGCGCACCTCGGCGAGCACTGCTACCTGGTGTTCGGCGACGACCAGTGCGTGAACGTGGTGCCCGCCGCCACGTTCGAACAGATGGCCGAGCAGCTCATGGCCCGCGTCGAACGCGGCGAGGTGTCGCTGCAGCGTCAGCGCGCCGTGTCGTCGAGCGCGACGCTCGTCACCGTCGACAAGCAGGGCCGCGTCAGCATCGACGAGAAGCTGCGTGCGTACGCCGGGCTCGCCACCGAACAGCGTGTGGTGATCTCGGGCAACTTCCGAGTGATCGAACTCTGGTCGCCCGAGCGCTTCGCCCAGGTGAACGCCGCTGGTACCAGCGATCTCGCCGGGCAGGTCGTCCAATGAGCACGAAGGAGGGCCGAGGCACCGAGCCGACGGCGCAGCCGCGGCGATGAAACACACGATCGATACGAATCACCCGACACCTCATGTCACCCGCCAGCCTCGCTGGAGTGGTGATCGAGCCTCCTGGCTCGCCTGCAGTTCGTCGGCCGGCAAGATGGTCAGCCCCACTCCGCCCGCTTGCCGTCTCGTCGACCGGGGAGACATCCCGGCGACACCCGCCGACCGGCGAACTGCAGACGAGCCGGGAACCAGCCCGGCGCCGCAGCCCGTCGGGTTCCTCCGATGAGTGAACCCTTCGAGCACCAGCCCGTGATGGCGGCCGAGATCGTCGAGGCCTTCGCACCGGTGCCACCGGGGTGGGTGCTCGACGGAACGCTCGGCGGGGCAGGGCATGCGGTACTGCTGCTCGAGGCCCACCCGCACCTGAAGGTGCTCGGCATCGACCGCGACGCCGATGCGCTCGAGGTGGCCCGCCAACGGCTGGCACGGTTCGGTGATCGGGTGGCCACCGCCCACGTTCGCTTCGACCACCTCGCAGACGCCATGGAAGCACTCGACATCGCCACCCTCTCCGGAGCCCTGTTCGACCTCGGCGTCAGCTCGCCCCAACTCGACCGGGCCGAGCGCGGGTTCTCGTACCGCAACGAAGCACCTCTCGACATGCGGATGGACCGCAGCCAGCACTGGTCGGCTGCCGACATCGTGAACGGCTACGACGAGGCAACCCTCGCCGGGGTCATCCAGCGATACGGCGACGAGCGCTTCGCCCGCCGCATCGCCGCGGCCATCGTGGCGGCGCGGCCCATCGAGACCACCACCCAGTTGGCCGAGGTGGTGGTGTCGGCCATCCCCGCCCCGGCGCGGCGCACCGGCGGGCATCCGGCGAAGCGCACCTTTCAGGCCATCCGCATCGAGCTGAACCAGGAACTCGAGGTACTGCCCGACGCCATCGACTCCGCTCTCGAGCGCACCGACGTGGGCGGTCGCGTGGTGGTGCTGTCGTACCACTCGGGCGAGGACCGCATCGTGAAGGAACGGTTCCGGCACGCCGAGACGGGCGGCTGCGAGTGCCCACCCGAACTGCCATGCGTGTGCGCCGCAGTGCAGACCGTGCGTACCGTCCGCAACGTGGCCCGGCGCCCGTCGGCCGCCGAGCAGGAGGCGAACCCGCGCTCGCGTAGTGCTCGCCTCCGTGTGGTCGAGCGCATTGAGCCGACGCGTCGAGGCGGTCGCTGACCATGGCGCAGCCGGCCCGCGTCCCGCTCGAACGACGGCACACCCGTATCGCTGTCGCTCCCGATGCGGTGGCCGCAGCGCGAGCCCGCACCGATGCACGGACCCATCTCGCGGTCGTGCCGCAGCGGCGACGCGCGGCTCGCTGGGCGGCCGTCGTGGCAGTGGTGGTGGTGGCAGCGATGATGGGTGCTGCAGCCTTCCAGACGTATCTGGCCAAGGGGCAGCTCGAACTCGACCGACTCGACCGCGAGATGGCCGACACCGCAGCGCAGTACGAGTCGCTGCGCCAGCACCGAGCCGAACTGCGCTCACCGGGCCGGCTCACGGCAGTGGCGGCCGAGCGTGGCATGCAGCCCGCCACCGACACCTCGTTCATCGCCATCTCGCCCGAGGTGCTGGTGCTGGTCCGTCAGGCCACCGGGGCACTCGATCCGACCTTCGACGACGAGGCCGAACTGCTGGCCCAGTTCCGCGCCGTGAAGGCGCTGGGCGAGGTGCAGCCATGAGCCAGCGTGTCGGTGCCCGCCACCACGGTCGGGTGCCCGCCGGTCGATCCGGGGTCACGGCCGATCCCCGTCAGCGCGTCAGCCGGCATGAGGCTCCGGTGCAGCGTCCCCGTGGTGCACATCGGCCGCCTGCCCCCCGTTCGACGAGCGCGCGGCATGCGCCGGCGGCCCGTCAGGCCCCGAGACCCGCACCTCGCACCAGTAGCCGCGGTGGTCGGCAGGACCGTTCGTTGCAGCGCCGGGTCATCGACGCGCCTCGTCCCAGTAGGCAGCGCTTCAAGGCGGGTCGTTCGCGGCGCCGTCTGCTCGCAGTGTTCATCGTGACGCTGTTGTTGTTCCTCTTGGTCGTGGGTCGCGTGGTGCACCTCCAGGTCACCAGTTCCGACGAGCTCCGCGCCGCGGGTCTCCAGCAGCGCACCACCGAGTCGGTGCTACAGGCCCGTCGCGGTGTCATCTTCGACCGCAACGGTGACGAGCTGGCCATGTCGGTGCCCTCGACCACCATCATCGCCAACCCCAAGGCCGTCGGCGACGCTGCCGCCACGGTGGCCGTGCTCGCCCAGGTGCTGTCGCTGTCGTCCGACAAGCAGCAGTCGCTGCTCGAGGCCTTCACGGCGAAGGAGAAGAGCTTCGTCTACGTGGCGCGCCAGGTGAGCGACGAGCAGGCCGCCGTCATCGACGACCTGAACCTCAACGGCGTCGATACGATCGCCGAGGACCGCCGCACCATGCCCACCGGAGAGGTCGGGCGCAGTGTCATCGGCCGCACCGACCCCTATGGTGTCGGCACGGCCGGTGTCGAGAAGCAACTCGACACCCTGCTCACGGGCACCGACGGCGAGATCGTCCGCCAGCACGACCGCAAGGGTCGATCGCTGCCCGGCACCGAGACCACCTCGGTCGAGCCCGTACCCGGGCACGATGTGGTGCTCACCCTCGACCGCTCGGTGCAGTACACCGTCGAGCAGCAGTTGCTTGCCCAGGTGACCACCCTCCAGGCGCGTGGCGGGACGGCCGTGGTGCTGTCGACCAAGACGGGCGACGTCATCGCGATGGCCAGTGTGCGACGCGACGAAGAGACCGGCCAGTACTCGGTGAGCAGCGGCAACCTGGCGGCTGTCGATGCCGCCGAGCCGGGTTCGGTGGTGAAGGCCGCGACATTGGCAGCGGCTCTCAACGAAGGTGTCGTCACGCCCGAGACGTCGTTCGAGGTGCCGTGGCGCAAGCAGTTCAGCGACACGATGCTGCACGACGCCGAGCAGCATCCCGACGCGGTGTGGAACGTGGGGCAGATCCTCACCGAGTCGTCGAACATCGGCACCATCGAGGTGATGCTGCGGATGTCGCCCGAACTGCGCACCACCAAGGAGAAGCTCCACTCGTACCTGCGCGCCTTCGGCCTCGGTGAGAAGACGGCGCTCGACTTCCCCGGTGAGTCGGCCGGTCTGCTGAAGGACTGGAAGCAGTGGGAGGGTGCCGAGCAGTACACGATGGCCTACGGCCAGGGTCTCGCATCGACGTCGATCCAGTTGGCTGCGGCGATCAACGTCATCGCCAACGGCGGCACCTACGTGGCCCCGCGTCTGGTCGATGCCACGATCGGCCCCGACGGCGAGATCACCGAGATGGCTGCGTCGGCGACGCATCGGGTCATCCGGCCCGAGGTGGCGGCACAGGTGACGACGATCATGCAGCAGGTGGTCTGTTCGGGCACAGCCACCCGGGCCCAGGTCGCCGGGTTGTCGATCGCAGGCAAGACCGGCACCGGTCTGAAGGCCCAGGACAACGGCACCTATCTCAATGAGAAGGGAGAGCGCACCTATTACGCATCGTTCGTCGGGTTCTTCCCGGCGGAAGACCCGCAGGCCACCGTGCTCATCTCCATCGACGAGCCGCCGGGTGCCGAGGGTCAGCTCACCCGCTTCGGCGGTACCGCCGCTGCTCCGGTGTTCGCCCAGGTGGCGCCTGCCATCATGCGTGAGATGGACATCACGCCTCCCGCCGCCGGTGGCGGGTGCGCGGCGGGGTGAGCGGTGCAACGTTCCCTCGTAGAGGTGCTCGCTTCGGTGCGAGGTGGCCCGTCGTTCACCACGGTGAACGACGACCCGTCGGTGATGATCACCGATGTCACGATCGATTCCCGCGAGGTGGTTCCGGGCGCGCTGTTCAGCTGCCTGCCCGGTGCACACCACGACGGGCATGAGTTCGCTGCGGCAGCGGTGGCGGCCGGTGCCGCAGCGATCCTGGTGGAGCGGACCCTGCCGATCGACGTACCCCAGGTGGTCACCACCTCGGCGCGTGCGCTGACCGGCTGGGTCGCGGCAGCATTTCACGGGCATCCGTGCGATGCGCTGCTGATGGTGGGGGTGACGGGCACCAACGGCAAGACCACCACATCGCAGCTGATCGGTGATGTGTTGCGTTCGGCCGGTCGCCGAGTGGAGGTGTTGGGAACGCTGTCGGGACGGCACACCACGCCGGAGGCGCCGGTGCTGCAGCGTCAACTGGCACGCTGGCGCGATGACGGCGTCGATGCAGTCGTGATGGAGGTGTCGTCGCATGCGCTGGTGATGGACCGTGTGGCCGGCGCCCATTTCGACGTCGCGGCATTCACCAACCTCGGTCGCGACCACCTCGACCTCCACGGCACGATCGAGCGCTACTTCGCCGCCAAGGCACTGCTGTTCGAGCCGGCCCTCAGCGACCGTGCCGTGGTGAACGTCGACGACGTGCATGGCCGCCTGCTGGCCGACACCACGGAGGTCCCCGTCACCACCTGCACCCTGCACGATGTCGCCGACCTGCGGGTCGACGCCACGTCGCACTCGTTCGCCTGGCGAGGAGTGACGATCGAGGTGGGCATCGGTGGCCGGTACAACGCGGCGAATGCATTGCTGGCAGCCGAGACCTGTCTCGCTCTCGGTCTGGAACCACAGCAGGTGGCGGCAGGGCTGCGCGCCGCCCGCCCGGTACCGGGTCGCTTCGAGCCGATCGACATGGGCCAGCCCTACTCGGTGGTGGTCGACTATGCCCATACCCCCGACGGGCTGGCCGTGGCCCTGGCGGCAGCACGCGAGGCCGCAGGAGAACGTCAGGTCGTGGTGGTGTTCGGTTGCGGTGGCGATCGCGACCGCGAGAAACGACCCGAGATGGGCTTCGCAGCAGCCGCAAGCGCCGATGTCGTCGTGGTCACGTCCGACAACCCGCGTTCAGAGGATCCGGCCGCGATCATCGATGCCATCATCCGCGGGGTACCTGCCGACTACCGTGGCCGCGTCGTGATCGAAGCCGACCGAACCCTCGCCATCGCAGCAGCCCTCGACATCGCCCGACCGGGCGATGTCGTGCTCATCGCCGGGAAGGGGCACGAGACAACCCAGACCATCGGCTCCACCGTCATCGAGTTCGACGACCGTGCCGTCGCCCGCACCCTGCTGGAGGCCCGCGCATGATCGCAGTGATGATGGCTGGCGCAGCTGCCATGTTCGTGGCGCTGCTCGGCACGAGGGGCCTCATCAGCTTCTTCCGCAACCGCGGCAAAGGCCAGCCGATCCTCGGCAAAGAAGACCACGGTCCCGAACACCACCTGAAGAAGCAGGGCACACCGACGATGGGTGGCCTCGCCATCATCGTGGCGGCCTTCGTCGGTTGGTTCGTCGCCCACCTGCGGCGCGGTCTGGCCTTCTCGGATCAGGCGATGATCATGTGGGTCGGCATCCTGGTGATGGCCTTCATGGGCTTCCTCGACGACTACATCAAGGTGAAGCGCGCCCACAACCGCGGCATCTTCTGGAAGAAGAAGGGCTACATCACCTTCGGTCTCGCCATCCTCATCGCCTGGTGGTTGGCCGCTTCCACGGGCATCAGCGAGACGATCTCGTTCACCCGCGCGAACTGGCCGGGATGGGACGTCCATTGGTTGGTGTGGGTCGTGTGGGCGGGGCTCATCATCTGGAGCACCACCAATGCGGTCAATGTCACCGACGGCCTCGACGGCCTCGCCGGTGGCTCGGCGCTGCTGGGGTTCTTGGCGTTCGCCGTCATCGCCTATTGGGAGTTCCGCAACCCGGGCATCTACGGCTCGGTGGTGAATCCGCTCGATCTCGCCGTCATCGCGGCCGGGTTCGCCGGTGCCTGCGGCGGTTTCCTCTGGTTCAATGCCGCGCCGGCGCGCATCTTCATGGGCGATGTCGGTGCGCTCGGTATCGGTGCCGCGCTCGCGTTGCTGGCGCTCGGCACGAACACCCAGTTGCTGCTGGTGCTGATCTGCGGTCTGAACGTGATGGAAGCAGGTTCGGTCGCCATCCAGATGGGCGTGTTCAAGGCGTCGGGCCGAAAGAAGCGCCTGTTCCGCATGTCGCCGGTGCACCATCACTTCGAACTGCTCGGCTGGCCCGAGACCACGGTCATCATCCGGTTCTGGCTCATCTCGGGCATCTGCGTCGCCACAGCGCTCGCCATCTTCATCGGCGATTTCACCCGCCTCGAGTCGCTGCGATGACCCCGGCCGCGGCGCTCGTGTACGGGGTGGCCGTGGCGGGCGAGGCGACAGCCCGTGCACTCGTGGCCCGCGGGTACCGGGTGCTGATGGCCGACGACGTGCCCACCGACGAGCGGCGGGCAGCGGCCCGTCGCCTGGGCACCGAGCTGATCGAGCGGCCGGATCAGTCGACCATCGACCGGTTGCTCTCCGAGGTCGACCTCGTGGCGCCGGCGCCGGGTGTGCCCGAGACGCATCCGCTCGTGGTCGGGGCGTTGGCGAAGCGTGTGCCGCTGCGCACCGAGATCGATCTGGCCTACGAGTGGGAGCAGCAGCGCGTTGGTGGCGCGCGACCGATGGTGGCGGTCACCGGCACCGACGGCAAGACCACCACGACGATGATGCTGGCGGCGCTGCTGACCGGCGCGTCGCTGCGCACCGCGGCGGTGGGCAACACCGAGGTGCCTCTCATCGACGCACTCGATGAACCGGTCGACGCGTTCGCCGTCGAGTGCAGCAGCTTCCGCCTCTCGTGGATCCGCGAGTTCCGCGCCGAGGCAGCCATCTGGCTGAACCTGGCACCCGACCACCAGAACTGGCACCGTTCGATGGCCTCGTACGAGCAGGCGAAGGCCAACATCTGGATGCACCAGCGCGCGGCCGACGTCGCCGTTGGCTGGGTCGACGATCCGGTCGTGATGCGCCACCTGGCAAGGGCACCGGGTCGCCGGATCACCTTCGGGCTGCGCGGCGCCGACTACCACGCGGTGGGCGAGGGTGATGCCCGGATGCTGTGCGGCCCCTCGGGCGAGATCGCCCCGGTCACTGCGTTGCAGCGCCGGTTCCCGCACGACGTCTCCAACGCGTTGGCGGCCGTGGCCGCGTGCGTCGAGAGCGGGCTCGTGCGGCCCGACCAGGTGGCCGCGGGTCTGGCTGCGTTCCGTACGCCGCCGCATCGCATCGAGCCGCTCGGCGAGGTCGACGGGGTGTCGTGGTACAACGATTCGAAGGCCACCTCGCCCCATGCGGCGCTCACGGCCATCCGCTCGTTCGACTCGCTCGTGCTCATCGCCGGCGGCCGCAACAAGGGTCTCGACCTCGCTGGCCTTGCGGTCGAGGCGCACCGGATGCGTGGGGTCGTGGCCATCGGCGAGGCAGCCGATGAGGTGACGGCGGCCTTCGCCGGGCGGTGTCCGGTGGTGCGTGCCGACTCGATGGATGCAGCGGTGGCCGAGGCCCATCGCCTGGCGCGTCCGGGCGATGCCGTGCTGCTCTCGCCGGCCTGTGCGAGTTTCGACTGGTACCCCGGTGGCGGCTACCCGGCGCGGGGCGACGATTTCCGACGGGCGGTCCGTTCGCTGCGTGAGGGGGCAACGGCATGAGCACCAGTAGCGCAGCCATCGCCGACCGGCGCCGTCAGGCGGCGGCGCGGGCGTCGTCGATGCGGCGGCATCCCACGGGGCGCACCGATGTGGCGGCCGTACCGCTCGGCCCGCCACCGGCGACGTACTACGTCATTGCGGTGGTGGTGGCGGTGTTCGTGATGCTCGGCCTGGTGATGGTGCTGTCGGCGTCGTCGGTACAGGAGTTCCACCGCGGCAACTCGCCGTGGCGCATCTTCAACAAGCAGGTCATCTGGGCGTGTCTGGGTGGTGTGTCGTTGCTGGTGTTCGCCCGGGTGAAGTACCAGTTCTGGCGCCGCCTGGTGGTTCCCGGTCTGGGCGCGTCGTTCGTGCTGATGCTGCTGCCGTTCGTACCGGGTCTGGGGTCGCAGGTGAACGACGCCACCGCGTGGGTGGCGGTGGGTCCGCTCACGTTCCAACCGTCGGAGTTCTTGAAGTTGGCGGTGCTGCTGTACTGCGCCGACCTGCTCACTCGCCGTGAGGCCGAAATGGCCGATCTGCGGCGCACCCTGGTTCCTACCGGCATGGTGGCCGCTGCCGGCGCGTTGCTGTGTCTGCTGCAGGGCGACCTTGGGTCGGCCATCGTGCTGGTGGCCATCATCTTGTCGGTGGCGTTCGTCGGCGGCACGCCGCTCACCCCGATGCTGGGCACATCGCTGGCGGCGGCCTGCTGTGCGCTGTTGTTCGTGTTCACGAGCGAGCGCCGGTTCCACCGGTTCACCTCGTTTCTCGACATCACCGGCAACCGCGACCACCTGAGCTACCAGCAGTACCAGGCGATGATCGGCATCGCCCAGGGTGGCGTCACCGGTGCCGGACCGGGTCGGGGCCTGAACAAGTTGGGCGACTTCCTGCCGCTCGCCCACAGCGACTTCATCTTCGCGGTCATCGCCGAGGAACTCGGCCTGGTGGGTGTGGTCGCCGTGCTCGGTGGCTTCCTCGTGCTCACGTTCTGCGGCGTGCAGGTGGCACTGGCGGCCAAGGACCGGTTCGGTTTGCTGCTCGCCGGCGGCATCACCTCGTGGTTCGTCGTGCAGACTCTCATCAACGTCGGAGGGGTCACGGGCACGATGCCGGTCACCGGTCTCACCCTGCCGTTCTTCTCGGCCGGTGGTAGCTCGCTGTTCGTGTGCATGACTGCAGCCGGGCTGCTGCTGAACATCGCCCGGCACGCACGATGACCACTGCCGGGCCGTGTTGGGCGGTGGTGACGGGCGGCGGCACCGCCGGTCACGTGCTGCCGGCGCTGGCCATCATGGATCGTCTCGTGATGGCGGGCCACGACCCGGCCCACCTGCACTACGTGGGGTCGCAGCGGGGGATCGAGACCCGTCTCGTCCCTCCGCACGGCTACCGCACCACGCTGCTCGACGTGGTGGGCCTGCAGCGCTCGCTGGCGCCACGCAATCTGCTGTTCGTGCCGAAGATGCTGCGGGCCACGTGGCAGGCGTGGCGACTGCTGGGTCGACTGCGCCCGAGTGTGGTGGTGAACGTGGGTGGCTATGCCAGCATGCCGGCCACGTTCGCGGCGCGGTTGCGCGGCTGCCCGGTGGTGGTGGTGAGCTACGACCAGCGGCCTGGCCTGGCGTCGAAGGTGGCGGCGCGGTTCGCGTCGGCGGTGGCGGCGGCGTTCCCCGATTCGCCGTTGCGGCGGGCCCGCACCACGGGTGCGCCGATCCGGCCCGAGATCATTGCGGTCGACCGTGTGGCCGACCGTGCTGCCGCCCGATCGGCGCTCGGACTGCCCGCCGACCGGTTCGTACTCACCGTGTTCGGCGGTTCGCTGGGCGCCAGAGTCATCAACCAGGCGGTGGGTGGCTTGGTCGAGGCGTGGGCCGATCGCACCGATGTGTGCGTGTACCACGTCGTGGGTGAACGGTTCGTGCAGGAGGTGCCCGGTGAACGCACCGCTGGCTCAGGCATCATGTATCGCGTGATCGGCTACGAAGACCGCATGCCCCTCCTGTTCGCCGCAAGCGACCTGATGCTCACGCGCGCCGGCGCCAGCACCATCGCCGAACTCGCAGCCACCGGCACCCCGGCAATCGTCGTGCCCTGGCCCGATGCCGCCGAGAACCACCAGCTCGACAATGCACGCACCCTCACCGACGTCGGCGCAGCTGTGCTGCTCGAGCAACGCGATCTCGACACGGCCCGCTTGGCGGCCATGGTCGACGCGTTCGTCGCCGACCCCGACGCACTGGCGGTGCTGGCTGAACGAGCCCACGCCGAGGGCGTGCGGCACCGGGGCGACTCGCTGATCGAGCTCGTCGACGAGGTCGCCCGATGAGTCCGATGCCCGTTGCTCCGATCGATCTGTCCGCACCGCAGCGCCTGCACGTGGTGGGTGTGGGCGGCCCAGGCATGAGCGCCATCGCCATCGTGCTGGCCGAGATGGGGCACCGCGTGAGCGGCAGCGACATCCGCGATCGTCCGGTGCTCGATCGACTCCGCGCCGGCGGGGTCGACGTGCAGATCGGGCACCAGCGCAGTCACGTCGACGGATGCGACGCGGTCACATATTCCACCGCCGTGCCCGAGCGCAACGTCGAACTCGAACAGTCGCGCTCTACGGGCATCATCACCCTGCGCCGCGCCGGCATGCTGGCCTCGATCTGCGCCCGCGCCAAGTCGCTCGGGGTGGCCGGCACGCACGGCAAGACCACCACCACCTCGATGCTCATGCTCATCCTCGCCGAGGCCCAGTTGCGGCCCAGCTTCGTCATCGGCGGCGACGTCACCGACATGGGTACCGGGGCGCAGTGGACCGGTGGCGAATGGCTGGTCGTGGAGGCCGACGAGAGCGACGGAACCCACCTCGAGCTGCCGCTGCACGGCACCATCCTCACCAACGTCGAAGCCGATCACCTCGACCACTACGGCACGTTCGCCGAGATCGAGGCAGGGTTCGACCGCTACCTCGCCCAGGTCCCTGGCCCCAAGGTGTTGTGCTCCGACGACGAGGTGTGCCGTCGGCTGGCAGCAGGGCACGACGCGATCACATACGGCACCGGGCCCGAGGCGCAGGTCCGCGCCGTCGACCTGGTCGCCCGCGACGGGTCGTTCCGCTTCGGGGTGGAGCGCAACGGCGAACGCCTCGGCACGGTCGACCTACCGCTGCGCGGCATCCACAACGTGCGCAATGCCACCGGCGCGTTGGCGATGGCTCTGGCCATCGGTGTGCCGTTCGTCGACGCAGCTGCTGCGTTGGCCCGCTTCGGTGGTGTGGCCCGACGCTTCGACATCCGCGGCGCCTCGGGCGGGGCCACCCTGGTCGACGACTACGCGCACCTGCCCACCGAGATCGCCGCGGTGCTCGCTGCCGCCAAGGGCAGCGGCGACGGGTGGAGCCGGGTGGTGGCCGTGTTCCAGCCGAACCGGTTCAACCGGATGGCGGTGCTGTGGCCCGAGTACGCCGATGCGTTCGTCGATGCCGATGTGGTGGTGCTCACCGACATCTATGCCAGCGGCACCACGCCGATCCCGGGCGTCACCGGCAAGCTGGTGGTGAACGCGGTCATCGATGCGCACCGCGATGCTCGTGTGGTGTGGCTGCCCCGACGAGCCGATCTGGTCGAGTTCGTGGCGCGCGAACTGCGCGATGGCGACGTGTGCATCTCGATGGGCTGCGGCGACATTGCCTCGTTCCCGAGCGAGGTACTCGAACGCCGGGCCGAACTCGCAGTGAGACGCGGGTGACCGTGCAGGATGCCGGGCCCGATGCCGTCGCTGTCGCGGCGGAAGTGCTGGGTGAGTTGGCCGAGACCGCGGTGCCCCTCGGTCCGATGACCACGTATCGCGTGGGCGGTGCAGCGGCATTGTTCGTGCGGCCGCAGTCGATCGCCGACCTACAGGTGGTGGCCGAGGCCATCGGCCGCTCTGGCCTGCCTGTCCTGGTGGTGGGTCGGGGGTCGAACCTGCTCGTGGCCGACGAAGGCTTCCGTGGAATCGCGCTGTCGCTGGCGGCCCTGGGCAACGACATCGAGATCGCCGGCGATCTGGTGCGAGCCGGGGGAGCGGTGGCGCTCCCCGTGCTCGCCCGGCGCACCGTGGCGGCCGGTCTGCAGGGGTTCGAGTGGGCCGTCGGAGTGCCGGGGACGGTCGGCGGTGGGGTGAGGATGAACGCCGGCGGGCACGGCTCCGACATGGCGGCGGCCCTCGTCGAGGTGGAGTTGTTCGACCTCCTGGAGCGTCGGCACGGCCACGTCGCTGCCGATCGACTGGGGCTGCGCTTCCGTGGTTCCGACCTGGCCGATCACCAGGTGGTGGTCAGCGCCCGATTGCATCTGGCGCCAGGCGACCGCGAACGGTCGGAGGCCGAACTCGACGAGATCGTGCGTTGGCGGCGCGAACATCAGCCGGGTGGGCAGAACGCCGGCTCGGTGTTCGTCAACCCGGTGCCGGGCGAACTGGCCGCCGGGGCGCTGATCGACGGCCTCGGACTCCGCGGGATGCGGATGGGGACGGCACACGTCAGCGACAAGCACGCCAACTTCATCCAGGCCGACGACGGCGGGTCGGCCGCCGACGTGCGTGCACTGATGGGTGAGGTCCGTCGCCTGGTGGCCGAGCAGACCGGCCACCTGCTGCGCAGCGAGGTGCGCCTCGTCGGGTTCGCCGACGACGACCACGAGCGCGAGCGCGGGGCGCTGTTCGCCGGGGTGTCGTGGTGAACGAACCCCGTCCTGCCGATGATCAGGTGCCGTCGACTGTGCTCGATGAACTGAAGCTGGCCTTTGCCGACGAGGAGCCCACCGAGCCGCCCGTGGCCGTTGCGCTCCCGTTGCCTGCCGACCCGTTGCCTGCCGACCCGACGCCGCTGGAGGCTGCTGCGGTCGAGCCGGTGCCGGCCGACCCGACGCCGGTGGAAGCTGCTGTGGTCGAGCCGGCGCCGACGGTACGGCCCACCATCGTCATCGGCGGCGGCGGAGACGAACTGCCCGACACGCTGTACCTCGACGATGTGATCGACGGTGGCGACCGTCGCGACGACGGCAACGGACGCACCATCGTCATCGGTGACGACCTCGACGTGAGCGGTGCGTTCGATGCCGTGCCGGTGCCGAACCGGCAGATGGACCCGCGGGTGCGCGAACGGCGTATCGCCGTGAAGCGCGAACGAGGTCGACGTCGGCTCATCATCATCGGTTCGGTCGCCGGCGTGGTGGTGCTGCTGGTCGCTGCGCTCGCCGTGCTGTCGTCGTCGCTGTTCGCCGTCGAACGCGTCGACGTGCAGGGAGCCACCTACAGCCAGGCCCGGTATCCCGACGAGTTCCAGGCGATCGTCGACGACCTGATGGGTGAACCGGTGCTGTTGGTCGACACGATGGCCGCCGAACGGGCCCTGGAGGAGATCCCGTGGATCGAGCGGGCGTTCGTCACCACCGACTTCCCGAACCGGGTGCTCATCGACGTTCGTGAACGGCTGCCGGTGGCCGTGCTCGTCGGCTCCGACCAGCGGTACCGGGTGATCGACCGCGACGGCCGGGTGCTCGACGTGCTCGACGGCCGACCGCGCGACTACATGCTCGTCACCGGCCCGGCACCCGATGCCGAGCCGGGGGAACTGACCGGCGAACCGTTCGCCCTGGCCGCGCAGTTGGTGAGCGCCCTTCCCGCTGAGATCCGCGCCCTCACCGAATCGGTGTCGGTCGATGCCACCACCGGCGACTTCGGGCTCGCCTTCACCGGCGGCATCGACGTCCGGCTGGGCAGCTTCGACCGCATCGACAGCAAGTTGGCCCGCCTCCTGCAGCGGGTCAGGGAGGGTCTCGACGGCATCGTGGGCATCGATGTGTCGACCGATGAGATCTCCGACATCACCGGATGATCAGCCACGGGTGGCGCCATCGTGGCTGCTCGACGGGGCACCCCGTCGGGGTGGCTCCCCGCGTTCGGGCCTCCGGCGTGCGAGACTGTGGCATCGTGCACTGTATGCATCGTTCCCCTGCCGAGGTCACTACGATTCGGCAGTCATGCAGACACGACTCGCACTACTCGATTCGATGAACCGGAGGTCCCGCCGATGGCCGGCGCGCCACAGAATTATCTCGCCGTGATCAAGGTGATCGGCGTGGGCGGAGGCGGCGTGAATGCCGTCAACCGGATGATCGACGCAGGTCTGAAGGGTGTCGAGTTCATCGCAGTGAACACCGACGCGCAGGCGCTGCTCATGAGTGATGCCGACGTGAAGCTCGACATCGGCCGCGACCTCACCCGCGGGCTCGGTGCAGGCAGCGACCCCGAAGTGGGCCGCGCCGCAGCCGAGGCGCACCGCGACGAGATCGAGGAGATGATCAAGGGCGCCGACATGGTGTTCATCACCGCCGGCGAGGGTGGCGGCACCGGCACCGGCGCCGCTCCGGTCATGGCCGAGGTGGCGCGCTCGATGGGTGCACTCACGATCGGTGTGGTCACCCGTCCGTTCAGCTTCGAAGGTCGTCGTCGTGCCGTGCAGGCCGACGCAGGCGTGCAGAAGCTGAAGGACAAGGTCGACACCCTCATCGTCATCCCGAACGACCGCCTGCTCACGGTGGCCAACGAAAAGACCAGCGTCCTCAACGCGTTCAAGATGGCCGACGAAGTGCTGCTGCAGGGTGTGTCGGGCATCACCAACCTCATCACCACGCCTGGTCTCATCAACACCGACTTCGCCGACGTGAAGGCCATCCTCTCGGGCGCCGGTTCGGCGCTGATGGGCATCGGTCAGGCCAGTGGCGAGAACCGTGCGGTCGTGGCCGCCAAGGCAGCCATCTCCAGCCCGTTGCTCGAGGCCGCCATCGACGGGGCTCGCGGCATCCTGCTGAACATCACCGGTCCATCGAGTATGGGCCTGTTCGAGATGAACGCTGCGGCCGAGATCATCCACGGCGTGGCGCATGCCGATGCGAACATCATCTTCGGCACGGTCATCGACGACGAGATGGGCGACGAGGTGAAGGTCACTGTCATCGCTGCCGGGTTCGATCGGTGGGACGGCAGTCCGGCCGGCAAGTCGGTGAAGGCCGCCGAACCCAAGCCGGTGTCGACACTGAAGGACCTGTTCGCCGACGATGCTGTCGCGCCGCTCGGCGGCGACGACGACGATTTCGACGTTCCCTCGTTCCTGAAGTGAACCTGCGGCAGGTGCCGCTCTCCATTGCCCGGCCCGGTGCCGCGGTGCACATCCGCTGCAGCGAACGTATCGACGGCAACTTCCATCTCGAACAGTCGGCCGAGGCGCTCGATGCGACGCGCCGGAAGTTCGTCGATCTGCCGTGGACGCAGCTCGACGAGGTGCACGGTTCCACGGTGCTGGTGGTCGACCGACCGGGTGCGTTCGACGGGGTGATCGGCGACGCGCTGGTCACCGAACTCGACGACGCCGTGCTCGGCGTCTGGGTGGGCGACTGCGCGCCGGTGGCGTTGGTGGGCGATACCGGTGCGGTGGGTGCCGTCCATGCGGGCTGGAAGGGCATCGAGCGCGGTGTGCTGCAGACCACGGTGGCCACCATGCGTCGTCTGGGCTGCGTCGAGATCGAGGCGGTCCTCGGGCCCTGTATCCACCCGTGCTGTTACGAGTTCGGTGCGGCCGACCTCGAGCGTCTCGCTGCCAGGCTCGGCGGCGAGGTGGTGGCCTGCACCCGAGCGGGCACCCCTGCCCTCGACGTCGTAGCGGCCGTTCGTGCTGCACTCGGAGAGGTGGGTGTGGGCCTCGACGACCGATCGGCGTGCACCGGATGTGAGGTCGATCGGTACTACTCGCACCGGGCGCGACGCGATGTGGGTCGTCAGGTGATGGCGGTCTGGCGCACTGCCTCACCCGCTGGGGGAGCGGTGTGACCGTCGATCCGCGAGTGGTGGCGGAACGCCTCGACGCCATCCGTCACCGGATCGAGGCCGTCGTCGGGGCAGGTCGTGCTGCCGATGTCGACGTGCTCGCCGTCACCAAGACGTTCGGCCCCGACGCCGTGCAGGCCGCCATGGCCGCCGGCTGTCGTGCCGTGGGCGAGAACTATGCGCAAGAACTCGCCGCGAAGTTCGTCGGTCTGGAACCGCGCCCCGAGGTGCATTTCATCGGGCAGTTGCAGACCAACAAGGTGCGGCTCGTCGCGCCGTTCGTGGCGGTGTACGAGACCGTCGATCGCTCGTCGCTCGCGGCAGAGATCGCCAAGCGGGCGCCCGGTGCTCGGGTCCTGGTGCAGGTCGACACCTCGAACGAGCCCGGAAAGGGTGGCTGCCCCGTCGCCGACGTGGCGGCACTGGTCGACACCTGTCGTGGGCTGGGCCTGCACGTCGAGGGGCTGATGACCGTGGGTCCCACCGAGGGCGGGCCCGAGGCGGCCAGGCCCGGATTCCGAACCGTGCGCCAGTTGGTCGATGCGCTCGGTCTCACCGTGTGCTCGATGGGGATGAGCGACGATCTCGAGGTGGCCGTGAGCGAAGGCTCCACCGAGGTGCGGGTGGGGAGTGCCTTGTTCGGGAGTCGTCCACCTCGCGGCTGACGAGATCGGCTAGCCTCACTCCTCCAGGAGGATCAGATGTCGATCTGGAAACGGGCAATGGACTATCTCGGGCTCGGTCCCGACGATGCCTACGATGATTACGACTTCCCTCCGGAGCCGGAGGTGCGGCCCGCTCGTTCTCGCGCGCCGCGCGAGATGGAGGCACCGGCTCGTGGGGCACGCCCGCCGATGGAGTACGAGCCCGAGGTCGCCGTGCGCACCGTGCCAGCGCGTCCCACCTTCCCCAGTCGCAACGACGAGCCCACGGGCCGTCGCCCCGTTCCTGCGGGCGACGACTCGAGCGTGCAGCCGCGTCCCATCAACGCGCCGCGCAGCACCGGTGGCCGCGGCAGTGCCACCAACCTCGACCCGCACACCGTGCGGCCTCGTCAGTTCGACGCTGCGCAGGAGATCGCCGACAAGTTCAAAGATGGCCAGCCGGTCATCGTCAACCTGGAAGCAACCGACCGCGAGGTGTCACGGCGCCTGGTCGACTTCGCGAGCGGCTTGTGCTACGGCCTGAACGGCACGATGGAGAAGGTCGCGTCGGGCGTCTACCTGCTGAAGCCCGCAGGGTCGCGTCCCAGCGGTAGCGCCGACACCTTCGACTGACACGCTCAGCGCGCGCCGCGCGCCTACGATCGGGCGATGGAACTGACGCCCGCTGAGGTCTCCCAGGCAACCTTCCGGATCACCCGCAAAGGGTTCGAGCCCGAGGAAGTGCGCCGGTATCTCACCGAGGTGTCGCGAGCCCTCGAAGCTGCCCAGCAGCAGTCGTCGGCGATGGAGGCCCGGGCACGTGCCGCGCTGGCCAAGTTGCATGAGGCCAGCCAGGCTCCGCAGGGTCCGTCTCCCGACGAGGCCCAGGCCATCTCGCGGGCCTTGCTGCTGGCGCAACGTACCGCCGACACCACCATTGCCGAGGCCGACCAGAAGGCTGCCGACATCATCGCTGCCGCCACGGCACAGGCCGATGAGGCGCGCACTGCGGCACAGAACGAATCGGCTGCGCTGGTCGAGGCTGCTCGCACCGACGCCCGTCGTGCCCGCGACGAGGAGAACCTGCGTGCCGAGAACGAGGTGCAGGCGCTGCTGGCCCGGCGCGACTTCCTCGTCGCCGACGTCGAGCAACTCGAGCAGCACCTCGTCACGCACCGCGAGCGGCTGCGTGAGGTGGCCGGCGAACTGGTCGCCGTAGCAGAGCGCAGCGCCGGTGGGCTCGGCGACCTCCGCCGACCGCTGCTGTCGGCATCTGATGCGCCGCCCCAGCCGGAGGTGGCTGCCGTTGTCGAGCAGGACGCCACCATGGCGCTGCCGGCGGTGGCCGACGACACGCCGCTCGGCGAGGCCATGGCCTCGTGGGCGACCGAGCCGTCCGACGCCACCGATCCGTCGGGAATCGACGCCGGAGGCGAGGCTGCACCGGTGCTGCGGTTCGGCGACGCCTGACCGGGCCTTCTCCTGATCCGGCCTGTCCCTGATCATGCCGGTGCCAGCCGACGGTGCAGCGCAGCCCAGCGGGCAGCCGGTATCGTTGCCACAACGGCGTCGACGGGGCCATCACCCCCGAGCCTTCGGAAGAACGGCCTCCGGGCTCACTAGAACCGAACGGGTCCAGCCCGTCATCGCTGGCGGAATCGAGTGGTTCGGGGCTGCGGCCGCGGGCAAGCAGGGTGGTATCGCGGGCTCCGGCTCGTCCCTGTCGGCAGTGTCACCGCGCAGGAGAACCACGATGAGCTATCCGTCCGTCGAACCACAACCGTCGTTTCCGTCGATCGAGCTGGGCGTGCTCGAGTTCTGGCAGCGCGACGCGACCTTCGCCGCCTCGATCGAGGCACGCGACGGCGCCGACGAGTTCGTCTTCTACGACGGGCCGCCCTTCGCCAATGGTTTGCCGCACTACGGGCACCTGCTCACGGGCTTCGTGAAGGACGCCGTACCGCGCTATCAGACCATGCGCGGTCACCGTGTCGACCGGCGCTTCGGCTGGGACTGCCACGGTCTGCCCGCCGAGGCCGAGGCCGAGCGGCAGCTGGGCATCTCGGGCCGGCAGGCCATCACCGACTTCGGGATCGGCGAGTTCAACGACTACTGCCGCACGAGCGTGCTGCAGTACACCAGCGAGTGGGAGCGCTACGTCACCCGGCAGGCCCGTTGGGTCGACTTCGCCAACGACTACCGCACCCTCGACACCTCCTACATGGAGAGCGTCATGTGGGCGTTCCAACAGCTGTGGGACAAGGGTCTCGTCTACGAGGGTTTCCGGGTGTTGCCGTACTCGTGGGCGCTCGAGACGCCCCTGTCGAACACCGAGACGCGCATGGACGACGTCTACAAGCAGCGCCAGGACCCCGCGCTCACCGTTGGTTTCGCGCTCGAGACCGGCGAACGGCTGCTGGCCTGGACCACTACGCCCTGGACGTTGCCATCGAACCTGGCGCTCGCGGTCGCCGCCGACGTGCCGTACGCAGTGATCGAACTCGACGGCCAGCGGATGATCCTGGCCGAGGCCCGCCTGGCCGCCTACGAACGCGAGTTGGGTGCTGCGGAACGGGTGGGAACGGTCATGGGCGCCGACCTCGTGGGCCGGCGCTACACGCCACTGTTCCCGTTCTTCGCCGACCATGCCAACGCCTTCCAGGTGGTGTCGGGCGACTTCGTCACCACCGACGACGGCACCGGTGTGGTGCACATGGCGCCCGGCTTCGGCGAGGACGACCAGCGGGTGTGCGAAGAGCACGGTATTGCGCTGGTGGTGCCGGTCGACAGCCGGGGCCGATTCACCGCCGAGGTGCCCGACTACGAGGGCGAGTTGGTGTTCGACGCCAATCCGATGGTCATCCGCGGCCTCAAGGCACGCGGTGTGGTGGTGCGCCACGAGACCTACGACCACCCGTACCCGCACTGCTGGCGCACCGGCACGCCGCTCATCTACCGCGCCGTCAGTTCGTGGTTCGTGAAGGTCACCGCCATCAAGGACCGGATGGTCGAACTGAACCAGCAGATCAACTGGACGCCCGACCACATCAAGGACGGCAGCTTCGGCAAGTGGCTGGCCAACGCGCGCGACTGGACCATCAGTCGCAACCGGTTCTGGGGCGCGCCCATCCCGGTGTGGCGGAGCGACGACCCCACCTACCCGCGCATCGACGTGTACGGCTCGCTCGACGAGATCGAGCGCGACTTCGGGGTGCGACCCACCGATCTGCACCGTCCGCTGGTCGACGACCTCGTGCGGCCCAACCCCGACGACCCCACCGGCCGGTCGATGATGCGGCGCGTTCCCGAAGTGCTCGACTGCTGGTTCGAGTCGGGGTCGATGCCGTTCGCCCAGGTGCACTACCCGTTCGAGAACCGCGAGTGGTTCGAGAGCCACTACCCGGGCGACTTCATCGTCGAGTACATCGGCCAGACGCGTGGCTGGTTCTACACGATGCACGTGCTGGCCACGGCCCTGTTCGACCGCCCTGCGTTCCTCAACTGCGTCAGCCACGGCATCGTGCTGGGCGACGACGGCGCGAAGATGTCGAAGAGCCTGCGCAACTATCCCGACCCGATGCGCGTGTTCGACGAATACGGCGCCGACGCGATGCGGTGGTACCTGCTCGGCTCGTCGATCCTGCGCGGCGGCGACTTCTCGGTCACCGAGGAGGGCATCCGCGACACGGTGCGCCAGGTGCTGCTGCCGCTGTGGAACACGTGGTACTTCCTGTCGCTCTACGCCAACGCCGAAGGCCGTACCGGGACGTTCCGCACCGACTCCACCGACCTCCTCGACCGCTATGTGCTGGCCAAGACCCGGGCGATGGTCGAGTCGGTCACAGAGGCGATGGACGACTACGACCTGTTCGCCGCCTGCGGTCACCTGCGCTCGTTCCTCGACGCACTCACCAACTGGTACGTGCGGCGCAGCCGCGACCGGTTCTGGGAGGGGGACCAGACAGCCATCGACACGCTGCACACCGTGCTCGACATCGTGTGCCGCGTGGCTGCGCCGCTGCTGCCCCTCACCACCGAGGCGGTGTACCAGGGCCTCACCGGGGCGCGCAGTGTCCACCTGGCCGACTGGCCCGACGCCGACCTGCTGCCCGCCGACCCCGAGTTGGTGGCCACCATGGACATGGCTCGCGACGTGTGCTCGGCCACCCTGCGAGTACGCAAGGCCCACCAGCGCCGGGTGCGTCAGCCCCTGGCCACCCTCACCGTGGCGGTGCCGGGCGCAGCCGTGCTCGAGCCGCTCGCCGTGCTCATTGCCGACGAGGTGAACGTGAAGCGGGTCGTGCTCACCGACGACGTGGCCTCGGTGGCATCGAACGACCTCCAGGTGGTGCCGGCAGTGCTGGGACCGCGCCTCGGTGGCCGCACGCAGGAGGTCATCAAGGCCGTGAAGTCGGGCAACTGGCGGCGTGAGGGCGACACCGTGGTGGCGGGCGACGTGGTGCTCGAGCCGGGGGAGTACCAGCTCAAACTGGTCGTCGCCGGCGATGGGGCCAGCGCCTCGCTGCCCGGCGGCGACGGGGTGGTGGTGCTCGACACCGAGGTCACCCCCGAACTCGAGGCCGAAGGCACCACCCGCGACGTGATGCGGCTCGTCCAGCAGGCCCGGCGCGACGCCGGCCTGGCGGTGAGCGACCGCATCGTGCTCACCCTGGGGGTTCCACAGTCGGTCCGCCGGGCATTGCAGGCCAACGAAGCGATGCTCGCAACAGAGACCCTGGCGGTCGAGGTGCGCTACGACGGTGGCGAGCCGAACAACGAACTCGACGGTGAGCCGGTGTTCATCGGCGTGCAACGCGCCTGATCGGAGCCGTCACCACGGTGGCGGTCCGAACGCGAACAGTGCAGCGGGCCGGTAGCATCCCCCGGTCAGATCGACCGACGGAGGTCACCCTGGTCATGGCTACCGCGAAGAAGTCCGCTCCGAAGCAGTCCGCCCCGGCGAAGAAGGCTGCTGCGGCCCCTGCCAAGAAGGCTGCTCCGGCACCCGCGAAGAAGGCGGCCCCGGCGAAGAAGGCTGCTCCGGCACCCGCGAAGAAGGCGGCCCCGGCGAAGAAGGCTGCTCCGGCACCCGCGAAGAAGGCGGCCCCAGAGAAGAAGGCCGCC
>JBIIDH010000056.1:0-21976 GCA_044238435.1 Ilumatobacteraceae bacterium
CCGCATGAAGTTCACGTCGAGCAGCACGCTGAAGGCTGTACTCAACCCGAAGAAGAAGTGACCAAGGAAAGCTGAGGATCCCAGACATGGCAACCACCAAGAAGGCCGCTCCGGCCAAGAAGGCTGCGCCCGCCAAGAAGGCCGCTCCGGCCAAGAAGGCTGCGCCCGCCAAGAAGGCCGCCCCCGCCAAGAAGGCTGCGCCGGCCAAGAAGGCGGCCCCCGCCAAGAAGGCTGCGCCGGCCAAGAAGGCGGCCCCCGCCAAGAAGGCTGCGCCGGCCAAGAAGGCCGCTCCGGCCAAGAAGGCTGCGCCGGCCAAGAAGGCGGCCCCCGCCAAGAAGGCTGCGCCGGCCAAGAAGGCCGCTCCGGCCAAGAAGGCTGCGCCGGCCAAGAAGGCTGCTGCCAAGAAGTAGTTCAGTTCGGCATCTCGAACGGAGCGTCGAGAAGACGAGGGGCCTTCGGGCCCCTCGTCTCGCGTTCGGGCCGACGACGGGCCGTACGTCCCTGGAGGCAACCGCGACGCGGTGGGTACGGTCGCCACGGTGCGACTGTTCGCCCGACAGTTCTCGAGCCCGATCACTCTCATCCTGCTCGCCGCCACTGCAGTCTCCGCCGCGTTGGGTGAGGTCGCCGACGCAACGATCATTGCCGTCATCGTGCTCGCGAGCGCACTGGTGGGGTTCCGTCAGGAGCATGCGGCGGGACGGGCAATCGACGACCTGCTCGCCCAGGTGCAGGTGTCGGCGCGGGTGATGCGGTCGGGTGTCGAACAGCGAGTTGCGATCGACGAGGTGGTGCGCGGCGATGTGGTGCTGTTGCGCGCCGGCGACATCGTGCCCGCCGACTGCCGCCTGTTGACCGCCAACGCGCTGCAGGTCGACGAGTCGATGCTGACGGGCGAGTCGTTCCCCGTGCTGAAGCAGGTCGACGGCGCTGCGCCGGCGCAGCGGGTGAGCATGGGGAGCCACGTGGTGAGTGGCACTGCGACCGCGGAAGCCGTCGAGGTGGGTGCGGCGACCGAACTGGGCGGTATCTCGGCACTCCTCGGCGACGTGCGCGAGACCAGTTTCGAGCGCGGGCTCCGTGCGTTCGGCGCGTTGTTGATGCGCGCCACAGCACTGCTCGTCGCGTCGATCTTCGTGGTGAACCTCGTGTTGCACCGACCGCTGCTCGACTCGCTGTTGTTCTCGCTGGCGCTCGCCGTCGGCCTCACCCCGCAGTTGCTGCCGGCCATCGTGGCGGTGAGCCTCTCGCAGGGGGCCCGCCAGATGGCAACGCAGCAGGTCATCGTGAAGCGCCTCGACGCCATCGAGGACCTCGGTGCGATGACCGTGCTGTGCACCGACAAGACCGGCACCCTCACTGCCGGGCACCCCGACCTCGTGCATGCGAACGATGTGCTCGATCGACCCAGCGCCACCGTGCTCGAGTTGGCGGTCGTGAACGCCCGCCACCAGCGTGGGTTCGCCAACCCGCTCGACGATGCGATCCTGCGGCGCCCCGGCGCCGACGCAGTCGACGTCGACGTCGGCGTCGTGCGCGGCGAGGCGCCGTACGACTTCGAACGCAAGCGGCTGTCGGTGCTGGTCGACCGTCACGACGGCCGCTGGATCGTGACGAAGGGGTCGCTCGCCGAACTGCTGGCGGTGTGCGACAGTGTGGAGGTCGATGGCGTGCTCGAACCGATCGCTGCTCACCGAACTGCGATCGATGCCATCGTCGACCGGCACAGCGACGAAGGCGACCGGGTGCTCGGCGTGGCGCGCCGCCCCACCACGGCCGCAACCATCGGGCCGGCCGACGAGCAGGCGATGCGCCTCGTCGGGTTCCTCGCCTTCAGCGACCCGGTGAAGCCCGATGCCGGGCCCGAGATCGAGCGGCTGCAGGCCATCGGCGTGCGGGTCTGCCTCATCACGGGCGACAACCGTCGGGCGGCCGTGCACATCGGGCGACAGGTCGGTCTGAACGTCGATCGTCTCGTGACAGGCGCTGAGATCGCCGTTGCCCCGAGCGACGACCTCCCCGCGCTCGTCGACGGTGTGTCGGTGTTCGCCGAGGTGCATCCGGCGCAGAAGGAGCACATCGTCGCGGCGCTGCAACGCGCAGGTCACACCGTGGGGTTCCTGGGTGACGGCATCAACGACGCGCCCGCAATCCACCGCGCCGATGTGGGTATCTCCGTCGACACCGCGGTCGATGTCGCCAAGCAGGCTGCCGCGGTGGTACTGCTCGACACCCGCCTCGACGTGGTGGCCGATGGCATCATCAGCGGGCGGCGCACGTTCGCCAACACGTTGAAGTACGTCGACGTCACCATCAGCGCAAACTTCGGCAACATGCTGTCGCTCGCCGCAGCGTCGGTGTTCATCCCGTTCCTGCCGTTGCTGCCGCGGCAGATCCTGCTGCTGAACTTCCTGTCCGACATCCCGGCCACCACCATCGCCGCCGATGCCGTCGACCCCGAGCACATCGAGCGGCCACAGCGGTGGCACATCGACGAGATCCGCCGTTTCATGGTGGTGTTCGGCGCGATCAGTTCGGTGTTCGACATCACCACCTTCGTCGTGCTGCGGGCCGGCTTCCACGCTGATCCGGCGGTGTTCCGCAGCGGATGGTTCGTCGAGTCGATGATGACCGAACTGGCCGCGATGCTGGTGCTGCGCACGCGGCGACCCGCGTGGCGCAGTAGACCGGGGACGGGATTGCTCGTCACCTCGCTGGCTGCTGGCGTGGTGACGGTGTTGCTTCCGCTGTTGCCGACGCGGTCGTGGTTCGGATTCGGGGTACCGAGCATCGGCATCGTCGTGGTGGTGGCCGCCATCGTCGTGGCCTACGTAGCGGCCACCGAGGCGGCGAAGCGGTTCGTGCGCGTCGAGCGATGCATCGAGGGCGAGCAATCCGTCGGCCGTGGGCCACAATGACGTGATGGAACAGATCTGTGCCGACCTCGTCGCCGAACACGATGCGCTCGACGCGGTGGTCGCCGGCCTCACCGAAGAACAGTGGGACACGCCGACGCCCGCACCGGGATGGACCGTGCGCGATCAGGTGAGCCATCTGTGGTTCTTCGATCAGCGCGCCCTGATGGCCCTCACCGACCCCGATGCCTTCGCTGCCGACGCCAGGTCGCTGATGGCCGCGGGTGGCACCGAGCCATCTGTTTGGCCCGGCCGCGAGATCAGCGGTGCCGCGATGCTCACGTGCTGGCGCGCCGACCGCGCCGAACTGCTGGCTGTGGCTCGCACCGTCGATCCGTCGGCGCGCGTGCCGTGGTACGGGCCGGCCATGGGCGCCCGGTCGTTCATCACGGCGCGACTGATGGAGACGTGGGCGCACGGGCAGGACGTGGTCGACGCCCTCGGCGCCCACCGTGAGCCCACCGCCCGGCTCAGGCATGTCGCTCACATCGGCGTGCGGGCCCGGCCGTTCAGCTACGTCACCAACGGGCGCGACGTGCCCGCCGGCGAGGTGTACGTGGAACTGCACACCCCCGAGGGCGACACGCTCACCTGGGGTCCGGCCGACAGTGTCGATCGTGTGAGCGGCCCGTTGCTCGATTTCTGCCTGGTGGTCACCCAGCGTCGCCACCACAGCGACACGGCGCTCTCGATCAGCGGTCCGCTGGCCGTCGAGTGGATCGACATCGCCCAGGCCTTCGCGGGTGCCCCCGGCGCGGGTCGCGAACCCGGCCAGTTCGCCTGAGTCACCAGGTCGCCTGCGTCACAGATCAGTGATCAGTTTGAACACCTCGGCGGCGCCCATGCCGTGGGGTTCGCCGAGGCCGACGAGCCGCGAGCGGATGCGCTGACGGAACGCGTCGAGCTGGTCGTCGGTGACGGCCTTCATCGTGCTCTCGAACTGCGACTCGTGCGCCTCGAGGCCGGCGATTTTGGTGGCGATGTGGTCGGTGACGTCTTCGACGTGGTCGACCGTGTCGGCCTCCCACAGCAGCAGCGCCTCGGGGCGGTGGTGGGGGATGCCGTGGTCGGGAAAGAAATGCGGGTCGCGGGCGGCCACGATGCCATCGCACGCGAGCAGGCCGGCGTGGCGGTGGTCGGGGTGAAGGCGATAGCGCTTCCACGGGTCGTGGCCCAGCACCACCTGCGGGCGCAGTTCGCGGATGACACGTGCCACCTGGCTGCGGACCTCGAGCGAGCTGTCGAGTTCGCCGTCGACGTGCCCGAGGAAGACCACCTCGCCGGCCTGTGCGCCGCTGAGGCGACGTGCGGCCTCGCGCTGTTCGGCCTGGCGTCGCTCGACGAGCCGGCGGGTATCGGCGTGCACGTCCCACGTACCCTTCGAGCCATCGGTGCACACGAGGTGGTGCACGATGCAGCCTGCCGCCGCCCACTTCGCCAACGTGGCGCCACAGCCGAACTCGACGTCGTCGGGATGGGCGCCGATGGCCAGGGCCGAATGCGGGACCGCGAGGTTGCGGGTGGTGTGCCCCACTGCGGTGCTGGGCGATGGTTGGCCGGGTTCGTTCGCGCTCATCAGGGCTGCACCGTACCGTCGCCCGCCGTGCTGCCATCGGCCAGATCGGTGCCGAGCGCTGTCGCCACCGCCTGTTGTACGCGGGGATGGAGCAGGTCGTCGGGCTGGTCGAGGTCGAGCGCCAGGTCGGCGTCGGCGACCACGTGCACGGCGAGGCCGGCGTCGCTGGCCCGGGCGATGTGCCGCTCGAACGAACCCGGTCCGTAGGCGACGCGGAACGTACTGGCCAGCGGGAACGCAAGCAGGTTGGTGCCGTCGCGGTGGCGGTCGGGCACCAGCGTGACCGTCCCGGCCCGACACCCGGCAGCGACGGCAGCGATCGAGGCCGGCAGCGGCAGGTCGCCGTGCACGACTACGACGTGATCGAACGCGTGGCAGGCGAGGTGGGCCGCTCCGCTGTCGACCGCGGCGTTCAGGCCGCGGGTGGGCTCGCGGATGACGGTCGCGCCGTGGGCCATCGCCCACGTGGCCACCTCGTCGTCGTCGCACACCACGTGGGGATGCAACCCGGCTGTTGCCGCGAGCACCTGGGTGGCGGTCCATCGCGCCAGCCGTTCGCGCCGGGCCTGGTCGAGTGCCGGAGCGAGGCGCCCCTTGGCGTCGCCGAACGCCTTCACCGGGATGAGGACCGCGAGGTTCACGAGGTGCATCGTAGGGAGCCGACCCCTCCCGGCCTACGCTCGGCCCATGGACCCGGTGACCGTTGGCGTGCTCGGACAGCAGTGGCGAGCGAACGTGACCCCCTGGGGGGCCATCGAGCAGTGGGACGGACTGGGCACCGTCGACTGGTTCGTCGCTGCCGACGACCGGTGGCACGTGCCGTCGGCCGAGCCCACCGTGCGGCAGCTCACCGTCGACGGCACCCCGGTGGTCGAGACCCGGCTGCGCATCCCCAACGGCGACGCCGTGCAGCGCGTGTACGCCGTCGCCGACCACGGCGGCCTCACGGTCGTCGAGATCGAGAACGACTCGTCACTACCCATTGCGGTGGCCTTCACCGGGGCGGCACTGTTGTCGAGCCGGCCACCCACAGACGTGCCCATCCAGGGCATCGACCTGCCGGGGCCCGCGGTCAGTTTCCCTGTCGGGCATCGCGCCACGCTCACGGTGGCCATCGCCCACGGTGCGGCTCCGGCTGCACTGCCCGCCAACCTGCCCAGCGCCACGCAGGTGGCGCGCGGTTGGCTGTCGACGTGCGAGCGGGCGAGCCGACTGATCCTGCCCGAGGCAGCGCTCGCCGCGTCGGTCACCCGGGCCCGCTGCGAACTCGCCCTGTGTGGGCCCGACGATCTGGCCGCCGATCCGGTGGCCTTCCTGCTGGGCGTGGGCGAACTGGTTCGGATGGGCAGCGTCGCCGAACACTGGATCCCCGAGGTGGCCGATGCCGTCGCCGTGTTGGCCGACCATCGCACCGACCCGTTCCTGGCCGCAGCCGTCGACGCCGCCGAGCGGGTGTGCATCGCTGCCGACGAATCGCGTGCCGTGCGCGACCTCGCAAAGGTGCGGGCTCGCCTGGTCGATGCCAGCGATGCCGCCCTGCCCGAACCCACCGAGGCCAGCGGCGCACGCCTCGTGGCAGCGGTTGAGGGCATCATCGCCCGGGGCCCGGCACTGTTTCCCGGCGGCATCCCGGCCGCCTGGTTGGGCCAGCACCTCGAGGTGTACGGAATTCCCACTGGTCCCTCGTCGGCCGTCTCGTTCGCAATGCGCTGGCACGGCGAGCGGCCCGCGCTGCTGTGGGAGCAGACCGGCGCCCCCGTCGCGTTGCGGTCGCCCGTCGTGGCACCCGACTGGTCGAGCACCGCTGCCACGGGCGACGCACTGTGGCCCGCCCCACCCGTGCCCGCCGGGTTCGTTCCGCTCGGCGACGACATCTCGTTCGGCTGATGTGCGACACGCTGGTGGCGCTGCCGTCGGCGACTGCCGGTGGCGCCACCCTGTTTGCCAAGAACAGTGACCGACCGCCCGACGAGACACAGGTGGTGCTGTGGTCGCCTCCGCGTCGTGACCAGGGGGTGCTGCGCGTCACGCACATCGACATCGAGCCGGCTCCTGGCGACACGTTCGGTGCGCTGCTGTCGCGGCCCACGTGGTGCTGGGGTGCCGAGCACGGGGTGAACGAGGCGGGTGTGGCCATCGGCAACGAGGCCATCTACACCACGCTCGATCCGCGGTCGGCTCCGGCTGCGTTGACGGGACTCGACCTCGTCCGCCTCGGCCTCGAACGCGCTGCCGACGCAGCCGCCGCAGTAGCGGTGATCACCGGCCTGCTCGAGCGCTACGGGCAGGGCGGCACCGGACACGACCCGGCGGGTCGCGCCGGCCCCAAGGCGTACTGGAACAGCTTCCTCGTGGCCGACCCGTGGTCCGCCTACGTGATCGAGACTTCGGGCCGCGAGTACGCGGTCGAGCAGGTCGAGTCCGGCGGGGTGCGGGCCATCTCGAACCGCACCACCATCGCCGCATTCGATTCGCAGCACCGGCACCCGCGCCAACCCGTCGAGCGGTTGGTCGACCCGCGCTGGCGCGCATCGCAACAGGTGCTCGCGTGTCGGCCGGTGACGGTCGAGGCGCTGATGGCCCATCTTCGCTCGCACGACAGCTGCGCCGAGCCGGGGTGGAGCGTGTGCATGCACGGTTGCGACCCCGACGGTGTGCTCGTGGAGCTGACCACGGCCTCGATGGTGGCCGAACTGCCCACCGGAGGTGCACCGCGCGTGTGGTGGCTGGTGGGCGCCCCGTGCGAGCTCGACTACGTCGAGCAGGTGGTCAGCGCGACAGGTCGGTGATGACGGCCATCCCGGTGCCGGGGAACTCGTCCATCCGCATCAGGTGATCGGCGCCTTCGCTGAGCGTGAGGTGGGTGGTGACCAGCGAACCGGGGTTCACCGTGCCCGCTGCCACCATGGCCAGCAGGCGCGGATAGGCGTGGGCGGGCATGCCGTGACTGCCGATCAACTCGATCTCGCGAGAGTGGAGCAGTGTCATCGGCACGGCGGGCGTGGCGTGCTCGGCCAGCATCAGGCCCACCTGGATGTGACGGCCCTGGGTGCGCAGCGAGCGGATGGAGGCCACGCAGGTGGTGCTGGTGCCGACGGCGTCGATGGAGGCGTGTGCCCCGCCGCCGGTGAGGTGCTGCACCGCCTGCACTGCATCGACGCTGCGTGCGTTCACGGTGTGCGTGGCGCCGCACGCGGCGGCCATCGCCAGTGCCTCGTCGTCGATGTCGACCGCCACGGTGCGGGCGCCCATCGCTGCCGCGATCATCACGGCCGACAGTCCCACCCCGCCGCAGCCGTGCACGGCCAGCCACTGGCCGGGTTGCAGCCGGGCCTGGTCGACCACGGCCCGGAACGACGTGGCGAACCGACAGCCGAGGCTGGCGGCGTCGGCGAAGCCCATCGAGTCGGGCAGGGCGATGAGGTTGGCATCAGCACGGGGGAGCGCGACGTACTCGGCGAAACTTCCCCACGCCGTGAAGCCGGGCTGGAACTGGTCGTCGCACACGTGCTGCTGGCCGCCCGCGCAGCGCGGGCACGCGCCGCAGCCGAGCACGAAGGGCACCGTCACCCGGTCGCCCTCGCGCCACCGGGTCACCAGCGGGCCCACCGCAACAACCACCCCGGCCAATTCGTGGCCCGGCACGTGCGGCAGCACCACATCGGGATCGTGGCCCAGCCAGGCGTGCCAGTCGCTGCGGCACACGCCCGTCGCCTCCACCTTCAGCACCACGCCATCGGGGGTGGGCGAAGGATCTGGCACCGTCTCCACTGCCAGCGGCTCGCCGAACGAGCGGAAGAACACGGCTCGCATCGGGTCAGGCCTTGGGCGTCTGCAGCGCCGCCACGACGTTGGCGAGCTTCTGCGTGACGAGGTCGATGATCTCGGCGTCGTCGGTGGTGCCGTCGCCGGCGATGCGGGTGCCGCCTGCAGCGATGTTCACCTTCGGCTCCTCGACCACGGTGTTGCCCAGCAGGCCGATGATGCCGCCGATGGCCGGCTGCACCATGCTGCCGCCACCCTTGCCGCCCGAGGTGAGCATGGCCACCACCTTGCCGCGCAGGGCGTGCGTGCCGAGCGGGCGGGTGAGCCAGTCGATGGCGTTCTTGGCCAGCCCTGATGGGCCGAAGTTGTACTCGGGCATGCCGATGATGACGGCGTCGGCGGCCTCGACCGCAGCACGCCAGCGGGCGGCGACATCGGGTAGCGCCTCTTCGAGATCGGGGTTGTAGTACGGCAGTTCGCCCACCCAATCGACCACCTCGACGGACAGTTCGGCCGGGGTCAGCCGGGCGGCGAGGTGTACGAGGCCGGTGTTGGAACTGCCGGCGCGCAGGCTGCCGCTGAAGGCCACGGCGCGGAATGAAGGGGAGGCGTCGACAGGGTTCACCCCGTGAGTATTGCCGCCGCTCCCGGCCCCGCTCCACCCCACCGATCCGTGAGCGTGGACCCCCGTGAGCGTGGCCCAGGCGCACGAATCAATGTGCTTGGTGAGCGTAGACCCCGGTGGAGGGGGTCCAGGCGCACGAACGGATGGGGATGGGGACGAGGGTCAGGGTTCGAGGACTGCGGCATCGCCGGTGGTGATGCGACCCGGCTGCAGCACGGTGGCGTAGAGACGGCTCACCGGGCCGTTGCCCGCCCACATGGCCATGAAGTCGCCGTCGCGGAACCAGGCGGTGTTCTGCTTGCACGGGAAGGCGTAGGACGACACCTCGCACAGCACCTCGCCCAGTTGCAGTCGCACGCCCGGCCGCACGTCGGGCCAGTGCAGGCCGCGCACGGTGACGTTCTCGCCCGCTGCGCCGGGGAACAGGTGATGGCCCTGCACGTTGAACGCGTCGATCACGTCGGCCGACCAGATGCACAGTGCCTGCCACGGCCGGCCGTGGTGTTTCCGCGACTTCTGCACGTCGCCGGCCACACCGCTGAAGCCCACGTCGACAGCGTCGATGGCCGCCTTCGGCACGCCGCCCGAGCCGGCGTTCAACTGGGCCACCACGCCCTCGGCACGGGCGGGCAACTGGCCCGCGGCGCGCAGGGCCGGGCCGGCGGCGAGCAGGGCCTCCCACACGCCCGGCAGCACCTGGTCGACCGGGCCGTCGACACGTGGCCACAGGTGAGCGATCACGTCGGCGTCGCGGCCCTCGGTGAGCATCTCCCACAGGTCGGGCAGGTGGTGCACGGTCTTGGCGGCATCGGTGGTGCTGAAGCGGTAGGGGCCGAGGGCGATCACGGCGCCAACCCTATGCTTGCCCGGTGACCTCGTCCGATCAGTCCGCCGACCAGCCCGCCGACCCGTTCGCCGATCTGCGCCTCACCGAGTGGACGTCGTGCGGCGGATGCGCGGCCAAGTGGGGGGCCTCGCTGCTCACGTCGCTCGTGCGCGACATGCCCGCCGGTGGCGACCCGTCGCTGCTGGTGGGCCTCGCCCCGTTCGACGATGCGGCCATCTACCAGGTGGCTCCCGACGTGGCGTTGGTCAGCACCACCGACTTCTTCCCACCGCTGGTCGACCATCCCAGCGACTTCGGCGCCATCGCCGCGGCCAACGCGTGCAGCGACGTGTTCGCCATGGGCGGCAGGGTGGTCATCGCCGTCAACGTCGCCGCCTTCCCCGAGCACTTCCCGCGCGAGGCCATCGTCGCCATCTTCGATGCGGCGGCCGCCGTGGTGGCCGAGGCCGGTGGCAGCATCGCCGGTGGCCACACCATCCGCAACCCCGAGCCCATCTTCGGCCTGGCCGTGCAGGGCGTCGTGCACCCCGATCGGGTGTTCCGCAAGGGTGGTGCGCAGCCGGGCGACGTGCTGGTGCTGTCGAAGCCGCTCGGCACGGCGTTGGCATTGGCGGGTGGCAGCGCTGCCGACAAGGCGGTAGCCATCGCCGGTATGCGACAGGTCAACCGTGCCGCCTCGGAGGAACTGCAGGCGCTGGGCGGCGCGGTGCACGCTGTCACCGACGTCACCGGCTACGGCCTGGCCGGGCACGGCTGGGAGATGGCCGAGCGCGGCGGCGTGCAGGTGGTGGTGCACACCGAGGGCGTCGTGGCGTACCCCGGCGCCCGAGAAGCCGCTGAGCGCGGTGTGCGCACCGGCGGCGACCCTCGCAACCGCGACTACGTGGCCGCCCACGTGCACAGCACGGCATCGGCTGCGGCCGAGGCGCTGTGCATGGACCCACAGACGAGCGGCGGTCTGCTCGCAGCCATCGACCCCGCAGCCGCCGACGCGCTGAGCGAGCGGTGGTGGCGTGTGGGTGAGGTGGCCGCCGGCCCGGCTGCGCTGCTGCTGCGCTGAGAGCCACCGCCATGGCCACCAAGGCGCCCACCCGGTCGATCGAGAAAGAACTCTGGGCGAAGGGCCACGACGTGGTGGTGGGCATCGACGAGGTGGGGCGCGGCGCCTGGGCCGGCCCGCTGATGGTGGGGGCTGCTGTGCTGCCGCGCGACCGCCGGGTGAACGGCGTGCGCGACTCGAAGGTGCTCACCGAGGCGGGGCGCGAGCAACTGTTCGACCGGGTGGCGGACTGGTGCGACGCATGGGCTGTGGGCGAAGCCACCCAGCAGGAGTGCGACGACCTGGGCATGGCGGCCGCGCAACGGCTGGCCACGCAGCGGGCGATCGCAGCGCTCGGTGTGCGGCCCGATGCGGCCGTGGTCGACGGATCGTGGGACTTCGTCAGCCCGCAGGTGGCGCACGTCGAGATGCGGGTGAAGGCCGACCTGCACTGCCTCTCGGTGGCGGCGGCGAGCATCCTCGCCAAGGTGACGCGCGATCGTCTGATGCGCGCTGCGGCCGAGCACTATCCGCACTGGTCGTTCGACACCAACAAGGGCTACCCCTGCCCGGTGCACAAGACCGCGCTGCAGGGGTACGGGCCGTCGGCCATCCATCGGCGCACGTGGGTGTTCATGGACAACTTCGTGCCGTGGCCGGGCGTGCCGCGGGCACTCACCGCGGCACAGCGTGCTGCTGTGCAGGGGTCGCTGTTCTGATGAGCGGTCGACATGTCGACACACTGGTGGTGGGTGCGGGTCTGGCCGGGTTGCGGTGCGCCGCCGACCTAGTGGCCGCCAGCCGCGACGTCGTGGTGCTCGAGGCCCGCGACCGCGTGGGCGGGCGGGTGTGGAGCCATCAGGTCGCCGATGGGCAGTGGTGCGAACGTGGCGCCGAGTTCGTCGACTCGGCGCACAGCGAGGTGCTCGCCCTCGCCGAACGATTCGGGCTCGAGTTGTGCCCGGTACCGAGTGGTCGCAACGACGCCGAGCGGATGGTCGACATCGGCGGGCGCACGGCGCCCTACTCGCTGCACCACTCGCTCGCCCCCGACCTCGAACGGTGGGACGAGGTGCTGGCCGGACTCGCGGCGACCATCGACATCGACGACCCCACCGCCTCGCCCGACGCCGAGCGGCTCGACCGTACGCCGCTGTCGGCAGTCGTCGACTCGCTCGGCCTCAGCCTGGTTGCTCGCGTGGTGATCGGTCGCGACATCCGCAGCGAGTACATGCTCGGACCCGACGAGGTGTCGGTGCTGATGGCGGCATGGATGACCGCGCTGCACCTGCGTTCGGGCGACGGGTTCGAGGGCTGGCGCATCGTCGGTGGCAACGACCAGCTCGCCGCCGGCCTCGCCAGCGGGTTGGGTGATCGGGTGCTGCTGGGGCACGCGGTGGCGATCCTCGATGCCGACGTGGGCGAGGTGGTGCTGCGTTCGGGCGAGCGTTGGACGGCCGACCATCTGGTGGCCGCCGTGCCGCTTCCTGTGCTCGGACGGATGTGGGCAGCGATGCCGGCGGGGCTGCGGGCCGTGTCGTACGGCATCGGCGGCAAGGTCAGCGTGCAGACCGATCGGCGCATCTGGCGCGACCACGGGCGCGACGGTTCGGTGCGCACCGAGCGGGCCTGGGGTGAGGTGTGGGACTCGACCGACGGTCAACAGGGCGACCGTGGCATCCTCACCGCACTGTTGGCGTCGCACGACGGTGCCGCGATGGTCTCGTTGCCCGAGACCGAGCAGCGCGTCGTCGACGAGATGGAGCGGTTGTTCCCCGGCTTTCGTGGGCTGGCGGGGGAACGGGTGCGCACCGACTGGACCAACGACGTGCACAGCCTCGGCGCGTACGCCACCTTCGGCCCCGGCCAGTTGCTGCCGGCGTGGCGCGAGCTGCGCCGCCGACACGGCCGCCTCCTGCTGGCGGGCGAACACACCGACTCGTGGGCCGGCTACATGGAAGGTGCACTGCGAAGCGGCGCGCGTACCGCTGCCGCGGTGATCGGCGCCGGCTGAACGACGGGTAGCTCAGCGAGCCGGCGCCTCGATGGCGGTGGTCTCGATCGACGAGTAGGGCAGCCGCGAGAAGAACTGGTCGGCATGCCGAGCCAGGGCACGGATGGCCGCGTAGTTGGCGGTGCCACCGATGGCCGCGCCGATGCCCAGGGGCAGGGCCCGGCCGAGTGCGATGACGCCTCGCTTGGTGCCGTAACGACGCACGATGTGGCGCTGGAAACCGCTGTTGATGGCGTGCAGCGAACTGAGCGGCAGACGCAGGGTGGGGGCCACGCCGCTGGCGGCGAGACCGGCGGCGACGGGTGCCCCCAGCGTGACGCCTACCTCTTCGGCCATGTGTGTGAAGCCCTCTTTGGCCGTGCTGCCGTACAGCAGCACCGCGAGCACCCAGGCGCGCCGCTCGTCGACCGTCGGCTCGGTGCGACCGTGCAGTGCAGCGATGGTGAGGATGAGGTCGCCGGCACGTGCCGTGAACCAGGCCACTTCGGCGGCGGTGGCTGTGAGGGTGGCGGCGGTGCCCACGGCGGGTGCCGCGACTGCGGCGCCGGCAGCGGCGCCGACCAGGGCCACCTCGCGGGCGAAGCTGTCGGTGAGCGCCTTGATCTTCTCGGGCCGAATCGTGCCCGGCAGGGTCGCGGCTCGTTCCACTGCGGCCGACCAGCGGGCGCTCGTGGCCTTGTCGATCCCGGCCAGCAGCAGGTCGGCGACGGGCTTGTCGTCGAGCGCGTTCAGCCGTTCGGTGATCGCCCGGTGCAGGCGATCGCGCCAGTGCGACGTGCTGCTCGATGCCATGCCCTCTGTTCTACTCGCTCCCACGCAGCCCCGCCGTCCACCCCGCCCCTCGGCGTTTGTGAGCGGGGCCGGGTTGTGGTGGGGGTTTGCTCACAAACGTGGGCGGGTTGGTGGTCGGTGATGCGGCGTTTGTGAGCGGGGCCGGGTTGTGGTGGGGGTTTGCTCACAAACGCTGGGTGGGGGGTGGGCGGTCGGGGGAAGGGTGTGACACCCCCGCGGTACCCTCGGGTGCGTCATGACCGTGCGCCCCACGCCCGAACAGGTGTTGCTGATGGCTCCCGACCGGCAGGCCGCCGCGGCCGCAGTGGGGGTGGCCGAGCCGGGTAACTGGTCGGCCGCGGGTTGCGACGACCAGGCCGTGTGGGGGCAGTACGTCGCCTCGTCGGCCGAGCCGTACGAGGTGTCGATCGAACTCACGGTGCCGGCGTTCCGCTGCACCTGCCCCAGCCGCAAACTGCCCTGCAAGCACTGTCTGGGGTTGCTGCTGCTGCACGCCCAGCAGGGGGTGCAGCCGGCGCGTCGTCTGCCGTTCGTCGACGCGTGGTTGCAGCGCCGGGCCGTCCGTGAGGCAGCGCTGCGCGACGCGCTGGCCGACCCGGTCGAAGCACCCGAGCCCGCCTCGGCACCGGAAGCGGCGCCGGATGTGGGGGTCGACGGCGATCAGTCCGCTGTGGTCGGCGCGGCGGCGCTGGGCGCGGCCGCTCCGTCGCGGCCGCCGGGTGACGAGGCGCAGCGCGAGAAGCGTCGTACCGAACGTGCCGAACGGATGCGTGCCGGATTGGTCGAGTTCGACCGCTGGCTGGCCGACCGTGTGCGCGTGGGGTTGGCGGCAGCCGAACTGGCCCAGCCCGACACGTGGGACCGTGTGGCAGCCCGCCTGGTCGACGCGCAGTGCGGCGGGCTGGCCAACCGGGTGAAGCGGGTGGCTGCCCGGGTGGGCCAGCACCAGCAGTGGCACCACGATGTGCTCGAGGAGTTGGCGGTGCTGCACCTGCTGGTGAACGGCGCGCTCCGCACCGCGTCGCTGCCCGCCGACCTCGCCGACGGGGTGCATGCCGCTACCGGCCTCGCCACCCTGCAGGCCGACGTGCTGGCCGGTGTGCCCACCACGGCGCGCTGGCAGGTGCTGGGCGAGAGCCGGGTGCGCGAAGACCGCATCACGGTGCAGCGCACCTGGTTGCGTGCGATCGATCCGGCCGGGGCCACCGAACCGCCGGCACCCACCTGGGCGCTCGTGCTGTCGTTCGGCACGTTCGGCAACGAACTGCAGAGCGACCACGCGGTGGGAACCGAGTTCGATGCCGACATCCACTGGTACCCGGGCGCAGCACCGCTGCGGGCCCTGTTGGGCAGGCTGCACTCGCTCAGCGCAGTCAGCACCGCGGCACCCACCGGGTTCTCGGTCGAGCGGGCGATGGGACTCGCCGGGTGGGCTCTGGCTGCCGAGCCTTGGCTCGAACGGGTGCCGCTGTGCATCTGCGCCGTGCCCACCCCGCTGGGCGACGGCCGCTGGGTGTTGGCCGATCGAACCGGCGCGCTCCCCGTGGTGCCCGGGTTCTGGCGGCTCGCCGAACTGGTGTCGATCAGCGGCGGTCGTCCGGTCACGGTGATGGGCGAGTGGTCGGCCGACGGGTTCCAGCCGCTCACCGCATGGGCCGATGAGGGCCACGGCATCTCCACGGCGGTGGCCCTGTGACCGGCGACCTCGCCACCAGCGCGGCCACCGAGTGGAGCGGACTTGTGACCACGGCGGTGCTGGGCGCCGAACGGCATCCGCTCCCGGCAGCGGCCGAGGGATGGGACCGCTGGCCGGGCGATGCCGACCCGGCGGTGGCGCTGCTCGACCGTGCCGCGGCCGTGGTCGTGGCCCGCCGTGCGGGAGCCATGGCCGCTGCTCCTCCGCAGCGTCCGCTGCCCGAGGCGCCGCCCGACGGTCGGCCTCCGTGCACCGCCGAGTGCGCCCGTCGTCTCGCGCGCATCGTCGGGGGCGAGCACGACATCGTGTTGGGTGAGTGGCTCCACCTCTGCGACCAGGTGGGTATGCAGCTCCCGGCACCGCTGCTGCCGGCGCTGCTGCTGCGGGGTCGCCGGCGTCCCGACCTCGACCAGGTGGTGCGCCGCCTCGCCGGGCCTCGGGCCACATGGCTGGCCCAGGTGGTGCCCGAGCTGGGGGTGAAGCCCGTGCCCGCGCCTCCCGCCAAGGCGGTCGTGCCGCTCGGCCCCGTACCGCCGCCTCCCCACAGCGGCGCCGCGGCCGCGCTGGTCCTCACGCAGCTCCGCGACGGTCTGGCCACCTGGGCGGCACTGCCGCAGTTGCAGCACGTCGTCGCCGGCCTCACTCCCGATGCGCTGGCCTCGTTCCTGGCGTCGCTTGGCCAGCAGGCTGCCACCGCCCTCACCGCCCGCACCAGCGCCGCCCTCACCGACCTGGCCGAGTTCCGCACCGAGATGCTGCGCGAGTTCGCCGCAGCCGCAGCGTCGAACGCCCCGAACCCCGCTGCCCCTCCCATCCCCGCACCCGCCCCTCCCGACCCCACAGGTGACCCGTCATGACCCAGTCCGCATCCGGCACTCCCGCATCCGGCGACACAGGCGTCCTGCGTCCGCACGCCGAGGACGAGTTCGCCCACGAGTTGGCCGCGCTCGCTCGGCTCGACGATCGGCCCCGCCCCACCAACTGGCGGCTGTCGCCATGGGCCGTGGTCACCTATCTCATGGGCGGCACGCTGTCGGATGGCACCGTCGTGCTGCCCAAGTACATCGGCCCGCGCCGGCTGATGGAGACCGCAGTGGCGACACTCGCCACCGACCGCGCCCTGTTGCTGCTCGGTCTGCCGGGCACGGCGAAGACCTGGGTGAGCGAGCACCTGGCCGCGGCCATCAGTGGCGACTCGACGTTGCTGGTGCAGGGCACTGCGGGCACGGCCGAGGAAGCCATCCGCTACGGCTGGAACTACGCCCGCCTCCTGGCCGAGGGCCCCACGCCGGCGGCACTGGTGCCGTCGCCGGTGTTCCGGGCGATGGAGAGCGGCGCCGTGGTGCGGGTGGAGGAACTCACCCGTCTGCCCAGCGATGTGCAGGACGCGCTCATCACAGTGCTGAGCGAGAAGACCCTGCCGGTGCCCGAACTGGGCATCGAGGTGCAGGCCCGCCACGGCTTCACGCTCATCGCCACGGCCAACGACCGCGACCGCGGCGTGAACGAGTTGTCGAGTGCGTTGCGTCGCCGCTTCAACACCGTGGTGCTGCCCACCCCGGCCACCGCCGAGGAGGAGGTGCAGATCGTCACCCAGCGCGTCGCCGCCCTCGGGGCCGCGCTGTCGTTGCCGCCACAGGCGGCGTCGACCGACGAGATCCGCCGGGTGGTGTCGGTGTTCCGCGAACTGCGGCTCGGCCAGAGCGACGACGGACGCATCAAGTTGAAGACGCCGTCGGGCACGATGAGCACGGCCGAGGCCATCTCGGTGATCGTGCAGGGCATGGCCATGGCCGTGCACCTCGGCGACGGCACGGTGCGGTTCGACGACCTGCTCGGCGGCATCGAGGCCAGCGTCGTGCGCGATCCGGTGCACGACACGGTGGTGTGGCGCGAATACCTCGACTCGCTGGCGACGCGCTGAGGCCGACCCACCGCATGGCTCCCACCGCCACCGTCACGGCGCAGATCCGCCTGCTGGGTATCCGTCACCACGGGCCCGGGTCGGCGCGCGCGGTGGAGGCTGCGCTGCACGCCGATCCGCCCGATGCGGTGCTCATCGAGAACCCGGCCGATGCCGACGCCGTCATCGCCCTGGCCGGCCACCCCGACATGCGGCCCCCGGTCGCCATGCTGGCGTACGTCGTCGATCGCCCCGAGCGAGCGGTCTTCTACCCGTTGGCATCCTTCAGCCCCGAGTGGGTGGCCATGCGCTGGGCGCTCGCTCACGACGTCCCGGTGCGCTGCATCGACCTGCCGGCCCGCACCACACTGGCCGAGCCGCGTCCGGCGTCTGATTCCGGCGAGGTGCTGCACGACGGTGTGCCACGCCCCAGCGATCCCATCGGCCTGCTGGCCGAGGCAGCCGGCTACGACGACACCGAACGGTGGTGGGAGGACGTCATCGAGCACCGCGGCGACCGCGGCGACGATGCCGATGCGCCGTTCGCGGCGATCGGTGAAGCGATGACCGAGTTGCGGACGCTGTGGGAACCCCTCGGCGAACCCGACGAGGTACACGAACGCTGGCGCGAAGCGCACATGCGTGCCGGTATCCGCCGGGCGGTGGCCGATGGCTTCAGCAATATCGCCGTCATCTGTGGGGCGTGGCATGTGCCTGCGCTCGGCTCGGCCACCACCCCGGCACAGGCGCGCCGCGACACTGCGACGCTGCGTGGGCTGCCCAAGACGAAGGTCGCCGTCACCTGGGTGCCGTGGACGCATCGGCGTCTGGCCAGCGGTCTCGGCTACAACGCAGGGGTCACGGCACCCGGCTGGTACGACCATCTGTACGCACACACCGGGCCAGATGTGGTGGCACGCTGGTTCAGCGAAGCCGCGCACGTGTTGCGCCGCGCCGACTACGCCGTGTCGGCCGCCGATGTGGTGGAGGCCACGCGGTTGGCCGAGGCGCTGGCGGCACTGCGCGGGCGCCCGCTGGCCGGGCTGAGCGAGGTCACCGACGCGGCCCGGGCCGCGCTGGGTCAGGGCGCCGATGCGCCACTGCTGCTGCTCAGCAGCGAGATGGTGGTCGGAGCCCGACTGGGGGCGGTGCCCGACAGCACCCCGATGGTGCCGCTTGCCCGCAGTCTGGCCGTCGAGCAGAAGCGCTGGCGGCTGAAACCCGAACCGGTGGCGAAGCTGCTCGAGCTCGATCTGCGGCGTCCGCTCGACCTGGGCCGCTCGCAACTGCTGCACCGCTTGCTCGTGCTCGGGGTGCCGTGGGGGCATCCGGTCGACGGCCGCGGCAGCACCGGTACCTTCCGCGAGGCGTGGCAGGTGCAGTGGGAGCCCGAGCTGGAGGTCCTCATCATCGAGGCATCGGGGCTGGGTACCACCCTCGAGGCCGCTGCGGGTGCAGCCATCACCCAGCGGGCCACCGACACCGCATCGCCCGGCGAGCTGACGGTGCTGCTGGAACAGGCGCTCCTGGCCGATCTCGATGCCGTCGTGCCGACGCTGCTCGACCTCGTGCGCGACCGGGCTGCGCTCAGCGACGACGTCGCCCGGCTGATGGAGGCGGTGCCCGCGCTCGTGCGCACCATCCGGTACGGCGATGTCCGCCGCACCGACGGCACGGCGTTGGCCGATGTGGTCGGGGGCATCGTGTTGCGCGTTGCCGCCGGGTTGGTGGCCGCGTGCACGGCGCTCGACGACGACGGCTCGGCCACCATGGCCGAGCAGGTACGTGCCACACAGTCGGCGCTCGCGCTGCTGGGCGACGCGCACCTGCTCACCCGCTGGCGTCTGGCGCTCGTCGAACTGTCCGAACGCGACCGGGTGCACGGCCTGCTGCAGGGCCTCGCCACGCGGTTGCTGGCCGATGCGGGCACGCTCGAAGCCGACGCGGTCGAGCGCCGGGTGTCGCGAGCGCTGTCGCCGGGTGCCACACCGCTCGAAGCGGCAGCCTTCGTGGAGGGGTTCCTCGGTGGTTCGGGCACGGTGCTGCTGCACGACCCCACGTTGCTGAGCGTGATCGACCGCTGGCTGGCGTCGCTGCCGGGCGACTCGTTCACCGACGCCCTGCCGCTGCTGCGCCGCACGTTCGGTGCGTTCGAGCCGGCCGAGCGGCGGGCCCTCGGCCAGCGGGTGCGCACTGGCGCTCCGCCGACGGCAGGCGGACGCGTCGGCGCGCTCGATCCGGCCCGCGTCGAGGCAGCGCTCGCCATCGTCGCCGCACTGCTCGGGCGGCCGCAGTGAGCACCGTCGACGACGCCGGGCCCGAGGTCGCGTCTGCCACGGTGCACGAGGCCGAACGGCTGCGCCGCTGGCGCCTGCTGCTCGGCAGTGGCGACCAACAGCACCCTGATGGCACCGGTGTGCAACTCGACGGCGACGACCGACAGATCGACGCAGCTCTCAGCGCCCTCTACGACGCGCCCACACCGGGCGGCCGGTCGGGCGGTCGCGCCAACCGCGCGGGCGGCCTGGGCTCGTCGGCGCCAGCGGTGGCGCGGTGGCTGGGCGACATCCGTCGCTACTTCCCGAGCGGCGTGGTGCAGGTGATGCAGCGCGACGCCATCGAGCGCCTCGACCTGCAGCGCCTGCTGTTCGAGCCAGAGATGCTGGCTGCGATGGAACCCGACATCCATCTGGTCAGCACGTTGCTCGAACTGGCGCACCTCCTGCCCGACACCACGCGCGCCACGGCCCGCCAGGTGGTGACCCGGGTGGTAGCCGACCTGCAGGCCCGGCTCGGTCAGCCCACTGTGCAGGCCATCAGCGGTGCCCTCACTCGTACGGCGCGCACCAATCGCCCCCGCGGCGCCGACATCGACTGGGACCGCACGGTGCGCGCCAACCTGCGCCACTTCCAGCCGAGCCTCGGCACCGTGGTACCAGAGCGACTCGTCGGCTACGCCCGGCTCGGCTCGGCGATGCGCAAGGAGGTGATCATCGCCATCGACCAGAGCGCATCGATGGGCGACAGTGTGGTGTACGCAGGTGTGTTCGGCGCTGCGCTCGCCTCCATCCGGTCGCTCAGCACCCGCCTGGTCGCGTTCGACACGTCCATCGCTGACCTCAGCGGCCTGGCCCACGACCCCGTCGAGGTGCTGTTCGGGGTGCAGTTAGGGGGTGGCACCGACCTGAACCGGGCGATGGCCTACTGCCAGACGCTGGTGAACCGTCCCGACGACACCGTGCTGGTGGTGATCAGCGACCTCTACGAGGGCACACCCGGCGGCGACTTCGTGGCGCGTCTCGCCGCGATGGCGCGCAGCGGGGTGCGCTGTGTGGCGCTGTTGGCCCTCTCCGACGAGGGCGCCCCGGCGTACGACCACGTTGCCGCCGCCACCCTCGCGTCGGTGGGGGTTCCGTCGTTCGCGTGTACCCCTGATGCCTTCCCCGATCTCATCGCCGCCGCCATCGACCGGCGCGACCTGTCGCAGTGGGCGGGCGAGCGGGGCCTCGTCACGTCTCGCTGACGGCCGTCGGGCGCTGGGTCCAGTCCCTGCCCACCAGCACCAGTGCGGTGCCCACCAACACCGCCATCACGATGGCGGTGACGCCGTAGGCCACACCGCGCCCGTGGCTCTCGTACAGCGCACCGGCCACGATGGCCGAGATGCCACCGACCAGGGTCTGCACCCCGCCCAGCAGGCCCTGTGCCCCCGCCTGTCGGCCGGGTGGTGCCACCATCGCCACGGCGACACCGGCGCTCGACACGGTGAACCCGTCGTTGATGGCGTGCACCAGCGAGACCGCCAACATCACCCCCGCCGACGACCACTGACCGTAGGAGGCCATGAACGCGGCGCCCAGCAGCAGGCCGATCGCGCCGGTACGGAACGGACCCACGCGTTGGGCGAGGCGACCTCCGTAGGGGCCGAGGATCGCCAAGGGTACGGCGAACAGGATGATGCCGAGGTTGGCGATCCAGTCGGCTGCGCCCAGGTCGTCGAGCACCAGCACCCACATCACGTCGAACGTGCCGATCATCAAGAACACCGTGGCGCCGAAGCACAGCGCCGCCACGTACGGCCGGTGGCGCAGCAGGTCGAACGCGAAGTGGGTCTGTTCGGCAGATCGTTCGGTGGTCTCGTTCACCGAGAGACGCAGCACGAACGGCACGAACACCACCGTGATCACGGCGATGGTGAGGAAGGGGGCGGCCAGACCGAACGGGCCCACCAGCACCGCCGACACCGCCGGGCCGAGCGAGAAGCCCACCACATCGGCGGCCAGCAATCGGCCGATGTTGGTGCCGAGGTGCTCGGGGTCGGCGAGGATGACGATGCGGCGCGTGGCCGGGCCGAGCATGCCCGCACCGACACCCATCACCGCCCGGGCAACCACCAACGCAGTCACCGTCTCCCCGAACGCCATGGTGAGCATGCCGACGATCTCGAGGGTCATCCCCACCAGCACCAGGCGGCGGGCGAAGCCGCGATCGGCGAACGGAGCCAGCAGCACCTGGGCGAGGAACGAGGCGAAGAACCCGACCGCGACGACCAGTCCGAGGGCGCCTTCGCCGATGCCGTACTCGCTGCGCATCTCGTCGAGCACGGTGAACATGACGCCATAGCCCGCCGCGCTGAGTGCCACGACGAGCGCGAAGACGATGATGACCCGGCGCTGCTGCACGACGGGCGACCCTAGCCGCGGGGTTGTGTCAGGCAGGGGGAGTGGCAGCGGTCTTCCACGTGGAGCGCACACTGGCGCGCACGTTCTCGGTGGCCTGCACCTGGGCGAACACCCCGGCGAGG
>JBIIDH010000057.1:0-21834 GCA_044238435.1 Ilumatobacteraceae bacterium
CGGAAGGCGAAGAACACGGGCGTGATGGCGCCCAACTGCACGCCGAGGTCGCCGAGGAACAGCGACACGTTGGCGATGCGGCTGAGCTCGAACAAGATGGTGCGGATCCACTGCGCACGCGGTGGCGCCTCGATGTCCATCAACTTCTCGGCCGCCAGGATGAACGGCACCTCGTTGGCGAAACTGCCCAGCCAGTCGATGCGGTTGATGAGCGTGGTGACCTGCGGGAAGGTGCGTACCTCGGTGAGCTTCTCGTAGCCGCGGTGCATGTAGCCGGCGCCCGGATCGGCCCACACCACCTGCTCGCCGTCGAGGCGCACGATGATGCGCAGCGTGCCGTGGGTGGCAGGGTGCTGAGGCCCGATGTTGAGGGTCATGCCCTCGGTCTCGAGTTCGACGTTCAGCCGTGCGTCGGCGGCCTGGGCCGCGATGTAACTGAGCTTCTGGCGGTCGACGAGGTCAGTCATTGGATTCTTCCTCTTCCTCGCCACCCGGCAGCGGTTCGACATCGACGATGCCCGGCCACGGCTTCACGAGCCGAGCGAGCAACGGGAAGTCCTTGCGCAGCGGGTGCCCTTCGAAGTCGATGGGCAGGTAGATGTTCCGCGGATCGGGGTGCCCGGCGAAGGAGATGCCGAACATCTCGTGGGTCTCGCGCTCGTGCCAGTTGGCGCCGGCGTACACCGACACCCAACTGTCGATGACCGGCTCGTCGTCGGGCACGTCGGCCTTCACGGTGATGCTGACGTGCCGGTCGATGCTGGTGACCCGGGCGAACACCTGCATGCGGGTGTCGCCGCCGGCGTAGCCCTGGCGCACCTCGGTGTCGCGCTCGGGCGCCGGCTGGGTGGGGTCGTCCTCACCTCGCCCGTAGGGCGACGGCATCCAGTCGATGGCCGACAGGAAGCAGAAGTAGTGGCAACCGAGCACGTCGCGCAGCGCCAGGCCGGTGTCGCGCCAGGCATCGGTGCGCACGCGCACCCACACGTCGTCGCCGGGCTTCACCAGACTGTCGATGAGCGCATCGCCGATCGCGCCGCGCAACTGGTCGACGAGTTGCTCGCGCAGGGCGTCGCCCGGCAGTGCCGCGACGTCGCCAGCAGCAGTGCTGGTGGTGGTGTCACTCAACGGGACCACCGCCCACGACGATGGGCTCGGGCGCGGCCTTGGCCGACACCATCGGCTTGGTTCCTTCGCCGCGCCACCGAGCGCCCATGTCCTCGTTCTTGATGCGTTGCTGCAGCAGCACCACACCCTCGAGCAGGGCTTCGGGCCGCGGCGGGCAGCCCGGCACGTACACATCCACCGGGATGATCTGGTCGACGCCCTTGGTGACCGAGTAGCTGTCCCAGTAGGGGCCGCCGCAGTTGGCGCACGAACCCATCGAGATGACGTACTTCGGCTCGGGCATCTGCTCGTACAGACGCTTGATGGCGGGAGCCATCTTGTCGGTGACGGTGCCGCTGATGACCACCAGGTCGGCCTGGCGCGGGCTGGCGGGCAGCGGGATGACGCCGAGACGCATCACGTCGTAGCGGGGCGAGCCGAACGCGGCGCCCATCTCGATCGCACAGCAGGCGAGTCCCCACTGGTACACCCAGAGGCTGTAGCTACGACCCATGTTGAACAGGGACGTGAGCGGTTTGGGCATCCGCCCCTTGTCGACAAGACCCATCGGCTACACCCAGCGCAGTACGCCCTTGCGCCACGCGTACACGAGGCCAAGGAGCAGGACGAATACGAAGATACCCATTTCGACGAGACCGAACCCGCCATACCGCTCGAGCTGCGTGGCCCAGGGGAAGATGAACACGGCTTCCACGTCGAACACGACGAAGAGCAAGGCGAAGATGTAGTAGCGGACCTGGCTCTGCGACCAGCCGTCGCCCACCGGGTCGACACCGCTCTCGTAGGCCATGAGCTTCTGGGCAGAGGGCCGGTTGGGGCGCACGAGTGCTGCCACGCCGAGCAGCAGTCCGCCCAGCAACAGCGCAAGAGCGCCGAACCAGACCACGGTGAGGTAGTCGCGAAGGAAGTCCGACATCGGCGCCGACGCTACTACGCCGCGTGAATCCGCTCACAAACTCTGTGCAACAGCAGCGCCAGAGGTGACACGTGACCGCACCAGCAGATGGTGCCCGGCGCGTCGCAGGCTCACCGGTTCCACACGCGGTGAGGCACCGGGGGCGAACCCCACCCCCTCCACCAGGCTGGGCCGACGGGCACCGGCACTGCTGATGCCGCCGATAAGGATGGGCGCCAGCGTGACGAACTCGTCGTCGACCGCCCCGTCGGCCACCATCGAGCCGTACAGGCTGGGGCCTCCCTCGCACAGCAGCGAGGTGATCTGCCGCTCGGCCAGCAGCCACGCGCCCAGCCGGGCGGTGTCGACCCGGTCGTCACCGAACGCCACGACCTCTGCGTTCGGGCGGCCGGCCAGGCGTCGGCGTGCCTCGTCGGCGCCGGCCGAGGTGGTTGCCACCAGCAGGTCGAGCGAGTCGTCGGCCACCACGGCCCAGTCGCGCTCGATCGCACCGGTGAGCGAGCAGATGGCCTGGAGGGGCACCGGCGCACGGCCCTCGGCGGCCCGCAACCACGTGAAGGCGGCCGCATCCTCACCGCCGAGGTACTCGACGGTCCAGCGGTGGTCGCTCTCGGCGCGCACGGTGCCGTCGCCGATGAGGACGGCATCGCACCGGGCGCGCAGCAACTGCATCACCCACACATCGGCCGACGAACCCTCCGACACCGATGCGCCGCCCACGTCGCCGGGTTCGGCGTACGAGATGCGGCCGTCGCGCGACACCACGAAGTTGATGGTGGTGTACGGACGGCCGGCGGCCGCGGGCAGCACCCAGTCGCCCGCGTAGGCCCGGCGGAACGATTCGGGGAGACCGACCCCGTCGGCTCCGTCGTCGTCGAACAACAGCGTGAACGGCACCGCGGGGCCGCAGACCTGGGGGATCGGGCCGGGGGTCGTCATGCGCCGAGGTTAGGCCAGGAGGCACCCGCCGATGTGGCGAACGGCCTGCACGTGTGTACCGCGTGGTACATCTACGTCGTGCCCGACCGCGACGTCACCCCCCATCCCGTCGCATTGCCGAGGACTGCGCGCGTGCTCGAACTGCTCGGGCCGTCCACCGGCGGCATCCGGGCCCACGTCGCCGAGTTGTCGCGTCGGCTCTCGACACGGGGCTGGGGCGTGACCGTCGCCGGCCCTGCCGGAGTGATGGACGGCGTGGGCGACCAGGACGCCGTGGTGGCCGTGCCGGGCGGATGGAACCCGCTCGCCCTCCGCCGGGCGCGTGCCCAACTGCGTGCGCTACTGGGTACGGAGCCGTTCGACGTGCTGCACGCCCACGGACTGAAGGCAGCGCTGGTGACGCTGGGCGTGCGCCACCGCCCACCACTCGTGCTCACGGTGCACAACCTGGTCGGTGGCACCGCTGCCGGCCTGAAGGCACGGGTGCTCGGCCGGGTCGAGCGGTCGATCCTGCGGCGTGTCGACCACGTGGTGGTGATCAGCGACGAGATCACCGCCCATCTCACCGGGCTGGTGCCGCCCGAGCGGCAGACCTTTGTGCTGCCCGTGTCGCCCCGACGCTCCCCCGGCCGCCCCGCAGCGGAGGTGCGCGCCGAGTACGGCATCGGCGGCGACATCCCGCTGGTGGTGGTCGTCGCCCGCCACCACCCGCAGAAGGATCTGCCGATGTTCCTGCGGGCCATGGTGCAGGTGCGCGCCGCGGTGCCAGGGGTTCGGGCGGTCATGGTGGGCGACGGTCCCGAGCGGGCTCGTCTCGAGGCCGAATGCGCCCGTCTCGAGCTCGTCGACGTCGTCGCATTCGCCGGCTTCCGCCCGAATCCGGCCGACGAGATGCAGGCCGCCGATGTGGTGGCGCTGTCGTCGCGCTGGGAGGGATCGCCGTTGGTGGTGGCCGAGTGCCTGGCCCTCGGCCGTCCGCTCGTCACCACGGCGGTGGGCACCGTCGCCCGGCACCTAGTCGACGGGGTGAGTGCCCGCGTCGTTCCCGTCGGCGACGATGCCGCCTTCGCCGACGCCCTCGTCGAGGTGCTCGGCGACCCCGATCGGGCCGCCGCCATCGGCGCCGCTGGCCAGGCCGTCGCCGCCTCGACGTTCGATCCCGACCGGCTCGTGGAGGCCGTCGAGCAGGTCTATCGCAGGGTCACCGCCGCCGCGGTTGCCCACTGAACCACGCTGAGCGTGCTACACCAGAGGGCATGTCGAGCGGCGCCGTGGAGGAGTTGATCGCCCGCGTCCCCCAGTGGGAGGGCCTCGAACTCGACGTTCGGCCCCTTCACGGGGGCATCACCAACCGCAACCTCGTCGTGCGCGCAGGCGACCGCGAGTTCGTGGTCAGGCTTCCCGGCGAGCGCACCGAACTGCTCGGTATCGACCGGGCGAACGAGGCCGAGGCCGCCCGGCGCGCGGCCGAGTTGGGCATCGGTCCGCCTGTGCTGGGCGACCTTCCCCACGTGGGCACGCTCATCACGGCCTACATGCCGGGCCGACACCTCACCGACGACGAGTTCGCCTCGCGCCTCGACGAGGTGGTGCCGCTGCTGAAGCGACTGCACGACAGCGGCCCGCTGCGTGGAGCGTTCCCCATCCACCGCGTGGTCGAGTGGCACGCGCGCGATGCGACGGCGCACGGGGTGATGCCGCCATCGGCCTACGAGCGCTTGCACCAGCAGAGCCGCCGCATCGAGCGGGCCTTCCAGGCCAACCCGACGCAACCGGTCCCCTGCCACAACGATCTGCTGCCCGGCAACGTGTTGTTCGGCGATGTGCAGCCCGGCGACCCGGCCGAGGCACGGGTGTGGCTGCTCGACTTCGAGTACGCAGGCATGAACGACGTGTTCTTCGACCTCGGCAACCTCAGCGTGAACGCTGGCCTGTCATCCGACGCCGAGGAGGAGTTGCTGCGGCTCTACTTCGGCACCATCACCCACGCCCACCTCGCCCGGTTGGCGTTGATGAAGGTGATGAGCGAGTTCCGTGAAGGCATGTGGGCCGTGGTGCAGCAGGCCATCAGCACGCTCGACACCGACTTCGTCGCCTACGCCGCCGAGCGGTTGGGCAACTGCGAGCGCCTGGTCGCGTCGCCGGCGTTCGAGCAGTGGCTCGACGACGCGGCACGCACCGTGGACCCCGACTGAACGACCCGATGGAGAGCATCGATGACGACACGTGACACCACGTCGCCGACGGGCGGCCAGACCGGTTCCGGGCAGCGTCCGCTCGTCCGGCTGATCTCGCCGCTGCGCGACTTCCTGCACACCGAGTCGGCTGGTGCCGTGCTGCTGGCAGCGGCCGCCCTGGCCGCGCTGGTGTGGGCCAACTCGCCCTGGTCGGATTCGTACGAGCGGCTGTGGACCACCGATCTGTCGCTGTCGTGGGGCAGCCACACCCTCTCGCTCGACCTGCGCGCCTGGGTGGGCGACGCCCTGATGACCGTGTTCTTCCTGGTGGTGGGGCTCGAGATCAAGCGCGAGCTCACCGTCGGCCACCTCGCGTCACGCCGCTCGGCGCTGCTGCCGTTTGCGGCTGCCCTGGGCGGCATGCTGGTGCCGGCGCTCATCTACCTGGCCATCGCCGGCTCGTCGGCTCCTCGGGGCTGGGCCGTACCGGTGGCCACCGACATCGCCCTCGCCGCAGGGGTGCTGGCCGTGGCCGGCAGCCGGCTGCCATCGTCGCTGCGGGCCTTCCTGCTGGGCCTCGCCATCGTCGACGACATCGGCGCCATCATCATCATCGCCGCGGTCTACACCTCCGACCTCCACGTCGAGTGGCTCGTCGCCGCCTTCGTCGGACTCGGGGTCACCGCCGTCGTGAAGCACCTCGGCGTCCAGGCCACCTGGGTGTACCTCGTCCTCGGTGCCTTCGTGTGGTTCGCGATGCACGACGCCGGGGTGCACCCCACGCTGGCTGGCGTGGCGATGGGTCTGCTCGCACCGTCGACACCGCGTCTGCAGGAGGAGTGGATCGACGTCGAGGAGCTGACCGACCTGTCGAGCGTCGACGCCGCCCGCACCACCAGCCATCTGGCCCGCGGCTCGGTGTCGGTGGTCGAGTGGCTGCAGCACGGCCTGCACCCGTGGACCAGCTATCTCATCGTGCCGCTGTTCGCGCTGGCCAACGCCGGCATCCCGCTGTCGGGCGATGTGGTGCGCGACGCCTGGGGCTCGGCGCTGGCGTGGGGCATCGTCGCCGGCCTGGTGCTGGGCAAGCCGCTCGGCGTGGTGGCCGCCACCACGCTCGCCATCCGCTCCGGAGCAGGCGACCGGCCCACCGACTCGAACAGCCGACAGCTGGTCGGCATCGGTGCGGCCGCCGGCATCGGGTTCACGGTTGCGTTGTTCATCACCGACCTCGCGTTCACCGACCCGGCCCAGCAGGCCGAAGCGAAGCTGGCCGTGCTGGTGGGCTCGGTGGTGGCGGCGGGCATGTCGATCGCCCTGCTGCTGGGTCGCAAGCGCACGTCTCGGCAGGCCTGAGCCTGCCTGTCGCTGTTGCGTCGTCGTCGACGACGACGACGACGACGACGGACATCGATCCGCCGTCGGATGACCGATGTGTGTTCCCCACCGGAGCATGCCTCCCCGAGGTGTCGCTCTGCCGCAAATCTCCACCTTGCAGCGTGGGACTCCAACTCACATGCTTGCGAGGAACCAGTCGACGAGGTGTTCGGCGTGCTCGCGGCTCTCACCCACGGCAACACGTGTCTCGGCCATCAACTGGTCGCGTGACGAGCCGATCCGCTCGAGTTCGGCGGCCCCTCCGCCGGCGGTCCATCGGGCCAGCATCGTCTCGGTGGCCTCGGGGTGGAACTGGGTGGCGAAGTTCTTCCGCAGCCGCCACGCCTGGGGGCCCACCGCGCTGCGGGCGAGTTCCTCGGCCGCGGGCGGCACGGTGATGACGTCGTAGTGCCACTGCATCCACGGGCCGGGCGCGATCACCTCGGGCACATCAGTCACCACCTGGTACCAGCCGATCTCGGGCTCGCGGGCCCGTTCGACGGTGCCGCCCAGCGCGTGCGACATGATCTGGTTGCCGTAGCAGATGCCGAACTGAGGGATGCCCCGGCGGTCAGCCTCCTGGATGAGCGCCGATTCGGCAGCCACCGGATGGGCCACCTCGGGCCAGTAGACACTCCACTCGCTGCCCAGCATCAGCACCAGGTCGATGCCGTCGAGGCCTGGCCATTCCTCGGGGTGCTCGCGGTGGCACTCGGCGAAGGCGAAGCCGTGATGCCGGAAGCGGTTGCCGATGAAGCCCGGGTCGGCATCGACGGCGTTGGCGATCAACAGGGCACGCATGCCGCCACCCTAGGCCGCACGGCTGGGTCCGGCCGTTGTCGGCTTCGGGCCGCCACAGGGCCCGAAGTCGACAACCGGTCGATGCATCGCCGTCGCCGTCTTCCGTCTCGACATCTCACCTGCCCGTCATTTCGACATGCAGCGCAACCTCATCGACTACTTCGCCCGGCGTGAGCAACTCGTCACCACGGCTCAGGCGCTCGAGCTCGGCATCACCAAGCGGCAGCTCGACGGCCTCGTCGAGCGTGGCGAGGTGGAGCGCATCCACCGCAACGTGTACCGCAACTGCTCGGTGCCGATCGACCAGCGACAGCGGGTGATGGCCGGACTGCTCGCCTGTGGCGACCGGTCGGTGGTGTCGCATCGCACGGCGCTCTGGGTGTTCGACGCGCCCAACGTGTCGGGCACGCTGGTGGAACTCACGAACCGCTCGACCTCGCTCCCGCTGCGCGACGGCCTCGTGATGCATCGCTCGCTCACGCTCGGTCCCGCCGACGTCGATCGGGCCAAGCGTCTCTGGGTGACGACCCGCGAGCGCACTCTCGTCGACTGCTGCACGGTGCTGCCGACCGCGGTGGTGCTGCGCATCGCCGAGCACTGGTTGGCGAATCGGCTCACGACCCTGGATCGGCTCCATGCCACCATCGAACGTCTCCCGCAACTGGTCGGTGCGCGCCGCCTGGCCAACGGTCTCGCCGAACGGTCGCTCGGCGAGGTGGTGGCCGACTCGCCCCCCGAACATCGAGTCGGTGAGGTTCTCGTCGGCGACGGCCTCGCTCCCTGCCATCACGTGCTGGTGACAGTCGCGTCGGGGCGCACCTACGAACTCGACTGGGCCTTTCCCGACGCCCGGGTCGGCATCGAGGTCGATGGGTACGGCATCCATCTCCGCTCGATGGAGGCCTTCGACGACGACCGCTGGCGGCGCAACGAGATCGAGAACGAGGGCTGGCAGATCCTGAACTTCACCGCTCGGCACATTCGGCACTCACCTGGCCGAGTGGTGAGCCAGGTGCGCGACGCCTTGGCGCGTCGACTTCCGTCCGTGTGAGGGCCACAACTCGACACGCGCCGGGGCGCGGGCTCACCCTGTGTCGGCCTGGGGCCATCCAGGGGCCCGAAGTCGACACGCGCTGCTGCGGGCGGTCAGGCGCCGGTGGCGACGAAGACGTTCTTCAACTCGGTGTAGTGATCGAGCACGGTCATCGAGTGCTCGCGGCCGAGGCCGCTCTGCTTGAAGCCACCGAACGGTGTGGAGTACCGCACCGAACTGTTGGAGTTGACGCTGATGGTGCCGGCCTCCATGGCCCGGGCCACGCGCATCGCCCGCGAGCCGTCGCCGGTCCAGATGGAACCGGACAGGCCGTACTCGCTGTCGTTGCACAGGCGGATGGCGTCGGCCTCGTCGTCGAACGGGATGACGACCGCCACCGGGCCGAACACCTCGTCGCGGCAGATGCGGGCCGACTGGTCGGCGGCCAACGCGATCATCACCGGGTGCCAGTAGCCGGGTCCGTCGGGCACCGAGCCGGTGAACACGGTGTCGAGGCCGTCGGTGAACGCCCGCACGCGGGCGAGGTGCTGTTCGGTGACGAGCGGACCCATGGCGGTGTTGGGCGATGTGGGGTCGCCCACCGTGAAGGCTGCGGACGAGGCGATGAAGCCCTCCATGAACCGGTCGAGCACTGAGCGCTGCACCAGCACCCGGCTGCGGGCGCAACAGTCCTGGCCCGAGTTGTCGAACACGGCACCCGGGGCGGCCGCTGCTGCCGCGTCGACATCGGCGTCGGCGAACACGATGTTGGCGCTCTTGCCGCCGAGTTCGAGGGTGACCCGCTTCACCTGCTCGGCACAGCCCGCCATGATGCGCTTGCCCACGGCGGTGGAGCCGGTGAACGCCACCTTGCGCACGGTGGGGTGTTCGACCAGCCGCCAGCCGGCCTCGGCACCGGTGCCCACCACGACGTTCAGGACGCCCTCGGGGATGCCTGCGTCGAGCGCCAGTTCGGCGATGCGCATCGTGGTGAGCGGCGTGATCTCGGCCGGCTTCAGCACGGCCGTGTTACCGGCAGCGAGGGCAGGGCCGATCTTCCACGAGGCCATCAGCATCGGGAAGTTCCACGGCGTGATGAGGCCCACCACACCGAGCGGTTCGTGGAACGTCATGTTCACCCCGCCGGCGACGGGGATGGTGGCGCCGGTGTGCTTGTCGACGGCGCCGGCGAAGTAGTGCAGCACGTCGGCCACGGCGTTGGCGCACCAGGTGCTGTTGCCCACGGGCATGCCCATGTTGGCGGTCTCGAGGGCTGCCAACTCGTCGGCGTGGGCGGCCACGGTGTCGGCGAAGCGGCGCATCAGTCGGGCTCGGTCGGCGGGGGCGATGGCCCGCCACCCCGGTCCGGCTGCAGCGGCACGGGCGACGGCACGGTCGACAGCTGTCGCGTCGGCGAGTTCGAGTTCGCGGATCGACTCGGTGGTGGCAGGGTTGCGCAGGACGATGGAGGAGGTCACGTAGCGATTCTGACAGCCACCATCGGGGCTACGGAAACACCGTGCCGGTCGGCCAGAATGGGCACGTGGCACCACTCGTGTTGATCGTCGGTCGGCTCAGCCCAGAGGCCAAGGGCGTGCGGGGCCCCGCATTTGCTGCCGGGCAGACCTACTTCCGGGCCGTAGAACGCGCCGGCGGCATTCCGGTGATGCTGCCGCCCATCACGTCGCTCGCCGATCACGCGCTCGACCTGCTCGGCCGTGTCGATGCGTTGGTGATGCACGGTGGTGGCGACGTCGATCCGCGCCGCTACGGCGAGGAGCCGTCCGCCGAGCAGCTCTACGGCATCGTGCCCGAGCACGACGAGGTGGAGCTGGCCGTGGTGCACGCGGCGCTCGCCGCCGATCTGCCCACGCTGGCCATCTGCCGCGGCATGCAGGTGATGAACGTGGCGATGGGCGGCACCCTGGTGCAGCACATCGGGTCGGAGGACCACTGGCTGCGCAAACACCCGGTGCAGCTCGCCCCGGGCAGCCGCCTGGCATCGGCCATCGGCGCCACTCGGGCCGAGGCCTGTCACAGCGTGCACCATCAGGCGGTGGCCCGGCTCGGCGCCGGCCTCACCCTCACTGCCACCGCCGACGATGGCATGCCCGAAGGGTTCGAGGTCGACGACGCTCGCTGGTTCGTCGGTGTGCAGTGGCATCCCGAGGACACCGCCGAGCGCGACACCCAGCAGCAGGTGCTGTTCGACGAACTCATCCGTCAGGCGCAGCCGTGAACGATCGACCGCCGCTCATCGGCATCATCGGCCGAGTGATGTCGTTCGCCGACGAGGGTCGACGCGATGCGTTTTCGAGCAGCCAGCCCTACAGCCGCGCGGTGGCCACCTCCGGCGGCCTGCCGGTGCTGCTGCCGCCGCTCCCCCGTGCCCCGCAGATGGCCGACCACTACCTCGACCAGCTCGACGGTTTGCTGCTGCCGGGTGGAGGCGACATCGAACCGCACCGCTACGGCCAGCAGCCCACCACCGACTCGCTGTACGGCATGGTGAGCCTGCACGACGAGTTCGACCTGGCGATGGTGCGCGCCGCCATCGCCCGCGACATGCCGGTGCTGGCGGTCTGCCGCGGCATGCAGGTACTGAACGTCGCCCAGGGCGGCACGCTCGTGCAAGACCTCGACGCCGAGGGTCACTGGATGAGCGAGCACCCGGTCGTCGTGACCGACGGCTCGCTGCTTGCGGCTGCACTGGGCACCACGGCGTTGCGCCACTGCTACTCGGTGCATCACCAGGGCCTCGATCGGTTGGGCGACGGCATCGTGCCGGTCGCCCACGACGAACACGGCATGGTGGAGGCCGTCGAGTTCACGGGCGCCAGTTGGGTGGTGGGTGTGCAGTGGCATCCCGAGGACACCACCTCGGCCGAGCCGGCCCAGCAGCGCCTGTTCGACACCTTCATCGCCCGCGCCCGCGCCCACCACCTCACCCACACCTGACCCGTCCCGCTGCCCCATTGCAGCGTTTGTGAGCAAGATCCGGCAGGTGCAGGGTTGAGCTCACAAACGCAGCGGCTTGGGTTCGGCGCAACTCGACGATTGTGAGCGGAACCCGGCACTACCGGGCTGTACTCACAAACGCAGGAGGCGGGCGGTCAGGAGGAGGGCGGTCAGGGGAGGGCGGAGCGGACGATGGCGGTGGCGTGCTGCGACGCCGACACCACCCATCCCGGCGCGAACCCGACCACCAGCGTGAAGCCGACGGCGGCGGTGATGGCGAGGCCGGTCGACAGCGGCACCCGCACGGCCTCGCGGTCGTCGTCGCCGGGCTGCGGATCGGTGGCCCACATGCTGACCATGATGCGCAGGTACAAGAAGGCGGCGATGACCGAGGCAACCATGGCGATGATGGCGATGGCGTAGCTGTGCTCGTCGACCGCTGCCTGGATGACGCCGAACTTGGCGACGAACCCCGAGGTGAGCGGCACGCCGGCCTGGGCCAGCAGCAGCACGGTCATGCCCAGCGCGAGCGCCGGCTTCGAGCGGCCGAGGCCACGGAAGGCACCGATGTCGGTCTGGCCGTCGCCGGTGCGCGAGACGAGCGTGACCACGGCGAACGTGCCGATGACCAGCACCGAGTACAGCAGCAGGTACAGCAGCGACGACGACACACCGCGGCCCGGGTCGGCGGAGCCCGCCGTGTGGGCGGCCGCCTCGACACCGACGAGGATGAAGCCGGCATGGCTGATCGACGAGTAGGCGAGCATGCGCTTCACGTCGGTCTGCACCACGGCGAGCGTGGAACCGACCACCAGGGTGACCACGGCGATGACCCAGATGGCCGGTCGCCAGTCGTCGCTCCACTGCGGTAGCGCGAACACGAGCACCCGCAGCATCGCTGCGAAGGCCGCCGTCTTGCCCACCGACGCCATGAACGACGTGACCGGCGTGGGTGCGCCCTGGTACACGTCGGGCGTCCAGAAGTGGAACGGCACGGCGGCCACCTTGAAGGTGAGGCCCACCAGCAGCAGCGCCACACCAGCAAGCACGAGCGCATCGGTGCGCTGGGTCTGCACCTCACCCGCGAACGCCTGCAGAATGCGGCCGATGTTGGTGCTGCCCGTCGCGCCGTAGACGAGGGCGACGCCGTAGAGGAAGAACGCCGACGAGAAGCCACCGAGCACGAAGTACTTGAGGCCGCTCTCCTGGCTCTGGATGCGCCGGCGGTGGCTGGCGGCCAGGACGTACAGGGCAATGGACAGCACCTCGAGGCCGAGGAACAGCACCAGCAGGTCGTTGGCGCTGGTCATCACGATGGCACCGATGGCAGCCATGAGGTACAGGCCGTACACCTCGGGACCGTCGAGGTCTTCCCGGCGCAGGTAGTCGTCGGTGACCATCGAGACGAGGATGATGCCCACGCAGATGGTGATGGAGGCGAACAACGCGAATCCGTCGAGCACCAGTGCATCGCCCACCAACGTGCGCGCCCCCATGTCGGTGACGTCGTCCCACAACACGGCACACATCACCAGCGCGGCACCGGCGGCCGTGGCGGTGACGAACGCGTACAGGCCACGGGGCCAGCGCGGGGTGAGCGCGCCCACCACCAGCAGCACCAACCCTGCGCCGAGCAGGATGAGCAGCGGCGACAGCGCGAACCAGTCGATCGGCGGTCCGGAGAACGTCTCGGCGGCGATCACGGCTGTGCCTCCTGGTCGTGCGCCTCACCGGCCGGCGCCGTGGGCACCTCGGGTTCGGTGTATCCGGTGCGCTCGCTCACGTGGGTGATGAGCGCTTTCACACTGGGCTCGATGCGGTCGAGCATCGGCTTCGGGTACACGCCGCAGAACACGATGAGGGCGATGAACGGAGCCAGCGTGGCGAACTCGCGGAGCCGAAGCTCGCGGAAGGTCTTGTTCGCCTCGTCGGGCTCGCCGTGGAACACCCGCTGGTAGGCCCATAGCAGATACAGCGCAGCGAGGATGACGCCGGTGGCGGCGACGACGGTCCACCACCGAGCGGTGAGGAACGAGCCGATCAGCACGAGGTACTCGCCCACGAACCCGTTCAGGCCGGGCACACCGATCGACGAGAGCATCACCAGCATGAACACGCCGGCGAAGATGGGGGCCACCTTCTGCAGACCGTTGAGTTCGGCGATCTGGCGGGTGTGGCGCCGCTCGTAGATCATGCCGACGAGCAGGAACAGCGCTCCGGTGCTGACGCCGTGGTTGACCATCTGCATCACGCCGCCGCTGATGGACTGCGAGGTGAACGCGAAGGTGCCCAGCACGATGAAGCCGAGGTGGGCGACCGACGAGTACGCGACGAGGCGCTTGAGATCTTTCTGCATCGTGGCCGCGATGGCGCCGTAGATGATGCCGATCGTGGCCAGCGTGAGGAACAGCGACCGGCTCCAGTGAGCGGCCTCAGGGAACAGGTAGAGCCCGAATCGCAGCAGGCCGTACGTGCCGAGCTTCAGCATGACGCCGGCCAGGATGACCGATCCCCCCGTGGGTGCCTGGGTGTGGGCGTCGGGCAGCCAGGTGTGCAGCGGGAACACCGGCACCTTCACGGCGAAGGCGATGGCGAAGGCGAAGAACAGCCAGCGGCCGGTCGATGCCGCGAAGTTGGCCTTCTCGGCGATCTCGACGAGGTCGAAGGTGATGCGGCCCACGCCGTTGCTCTTGGCCAGCACCGCGGTGGTGATGATGCCCACCAGCATGAACGCCGAACCGACCATCGTGTAGAGGAAGAACTTCGTCGCCGCGTAGATGCGGCTGTCGTAGCCCCAGCCGGCGATGAGGAAGTACATCGGGACGAGGACGATCTCGAAGAAGACGAAGAACAAGAACAGGTCGAGGCTGAGGAAGCTGCCCATCATGCCCGCCTCGAGCAGCAGCAACCAGGCGAAGTAGCGCTTGTGGTCGTGGTGCGGGTCGACGCCCATGATGACGATGGGGAACAAGATGCCCGTGAGCACGACGAGGAACAGCGAGATGCCGTCGATGCCGAGGTGCCACGAGATGCCCCACGGCTTGATCCACGGATGCTTGCTGACGAACTGGAACCCGCCGTCGGCCGTCTCGAACGCGGTGAGCGCCCAGATGGACATGGCGCCCACCAGGGTGCTCAGCAGCGCCGCAGCGAGCTTCACCCATTCGGGGCGGCGGTTCGAGAGCACGGCGACGGCGACGGCGCTGAGCGCCGGAACGAGCACCAGTGCGGTGAGAATCGGGAAACCCATCAGATGATCCCCCGGATCACGACGAACCAGACCAACAGCAGGACGACACCCACACCGAGGGCGGCTGCGTACTGGCGCACATACCCGCTCTGGCTCTTGCGGAGACCACCTGCGGAACCACGCACCAGTCGGGCGACGCCGTTGACGGCCCCGTCGACGACGTGCGCATCGAACCAGGCGATGCCGTCGAAGATGCGACGGCCCGGCCCGCCCATGAAGGCGGTGATCGACTTGTCGTAGTACCACCCCTGCTCGAGCACCTTCGGCTCGATGGGGGCGATCTTCTTCTTGCCGTACACCGCCACCGAGAGGGCGATACCGGCCAGGGCGATGACCACGGCGAGGCCGAGCAACAGGTACTTGTTGTCGTAGGCCCAGGTGCCGTGGATGTCGGCCTCACCGAACTCGACCACCGGCTCGAGCCACTTCTCGAGGAAGTGCAGGTCGGAGGAGAACGGCAGTTGCAGCGCCCCGCCGACGGTGCTGAGACCGGCCAGCACGACGAGCGGCAGCAGCATGATCTTCGGGCTCTCGTGCGGCGTGAAGTCGCCGTGGGCGCCGTGCTCGTCGTGGGCATCGTGCCAGCGGGCCTTGCCGTAGAACACCATGATGACCTGGCGGGTCATGTAGTAGGCGGTGAGCAGCGCGGCGACCAGGCCGAGCACGTACAGCACGGGGCTCTTCGCCAGGCTGTACAGCAGGATCTCGTCCTTGCTCCAGAAGCCGGCGAACGGCGGCACACCGGCGATGGCGAGCCAGCCGATGATGAAGGTGAACGCCGTGACGGGCATCAGCTTGCGCAGCGCGCCCATGCGGCGCATGTCCTGCTCGTGGTGCATGCCGTGGATGACCGAGCCCGAGCCGAGGAACAGCAGCGCCTTGAAGAAGGCGTGGGTGACCATGTGGAAGATGGCAGCCACGTAGGCGCCCGAGCCGACGGCCAGGAACATGAAGCCGAGTTGGCTGACGGTGGAGTAGGCGAGCACCTTCTTGATGTCGTTCTGGGCGACGGCGATGGTGGCGGCGAACAGTGCGGTGGCGATGCCGACGATGGCGATGAGCCAGCCCGCCCACTCGGCGGCGACGTGGATGACCGGGTTGACGCGGGTCATGAGGAACACGCCGGCGGTGACCATGGTGGCGGCGTGGATGAGCGCGCTGACCGGGGTGGGGCCCTCCATGGCATCGGGCAGCCAGATGTAGAGCGGCAGCTGGGCGCTCTTGCCGCAGGCGCCGACGAACAGCATGACGGCGATGGCGGTGGCCGTGGTCTGGCTGAGCGCTCCGGATTCGGCAGCGGCGTTCATGCCGTCGTAGCTGATGGTGCCGACGGCCTCGAACGCGAGGAACATCGCCATCATCACGCCCCAGTCACCGACACGGTTGGTGACGAACGCCTTCTTGCCGGCCGTGGCCGCGCTCTGCTTCTCGTGCCAGAACGAGATGAGGAAGTACGAGCAGGTGCCCACGCCTTCCCAGCCGAGGAAGGTGACGAGCAGGTTCTCGCCCAGCACCAGCAGCAGCATGCTGAGGGCGAACAGGTTCAGGTACAAGAAGAACTTCGAGAACCGCGGATCGCCGTGCATGTAACCCACCGCATAGAGGTGGATGAGGGCGCCGATGCCGGTGACGAACAAGCACATCGTGATGCTGAGCGGATCGACCAGGAAGGCGAGATCGACGCGCAGCGAACCGACGGGCACCCACGAGAAGAGGTTGACGACGTGGTGCCGTTCCTCGCCGCTCTTCGAGAGCAGGTCGGCGAACACACCGACCGCGACGAGGAAGGCCGCGCCGATCATGGCGGTGGCGAGATAGCCGGCCTTCGGGTCGCCGAGGCGACGGCCGAACACCAAGATCGTGAGGAAGCCGACCAGAGGCAGCGCAGGGATGAGCCAGGCGAGGTCGATCATGGTCAGCCCTTCAACTCCGCGAGGTCGTCGGCGGTGGCACCCGGCCGGCGACGCAGGATGGCGACGATGATGCCGAGACCCACCACCACTTCAGCGGCGGCGACGACCATCACGAAGAACACCGTGGTCTGCCCGCCGATGTCGCCGAGCTGTTTGGCGAGCGCCACGAAGCTGAGGTTGACGGCGTTCAGCATCAACTCGACGCACATGAACATGACCAGCGGGTTGCGGCGCACCATCACGCCGACGACACCGATGGAGAACAGCACCGCAGCCAGCACCAGATACCAGGTGGCGGTGGGCTCGGCGAGGCCGAGGACGGTGGCGCTCATCGCGCGCCTCCCATCTTGTCGGGGCGTCGCGACAGCAGCACGGTGGCCACCACGGCGACGACCAGCAGCACCGACACCAGTTCGAAGGCGAACACGTAGTCGCTGAACAGGCTGCGCGCGATCTGGCGGATGTTGCTGTCGTGGTCGCCGCTCTCGGTGGCGATGTCGATGCCGCTACCGCTGCCCGACGCGATGCTCGAGCGGGCCTGCACGACGGCGGTGACCAGCATGGCGAGCAGGCCGGCACCCACGATGACGGCGAGCGGCCGCTGCACCGGGATGGGCTCGATCTCGATGTTCTCGACCTTGTCGACACCCAACAGCATGATGACGAAGAGGAACAGCACCACGATGGCGCCGGCGTAGACGATGACCTGCACGGCCGCCAGGAAGTGGGCCTCCTGGGCGACGAACAGCACGGCCACGCCGAACAGCGTGAGCACGAGGCTGAGCGCAGCGTGCACCGGGTGGCTGCGCACGATGACACCGATGGCGCCGACGAGCACCATGGCGGCAGCGCAGATGAAGACGACGAGCTCCATCAGTGATGGCCTCCGTCGCGCGAGATCGACCGCACGGTCTTGGCGGCCTGGGCCGTGGTCGACACGTCGGCGGCGTGCTGCTCGGGCTCGGCGGCGCGGGTGCCGTGACCCAGTTCGGTGCTCCAGCCCACCTTGCCGATGAAGTCGGCGTCGCCCGACGCGGCGGTGGCGCGCATCCATCCGCTGGTGAGCAGGTCTTCGCCTTCGCGCCAGTCCTCCCACGGCATCTGCCGCGGTGCACCCTGCTCGTCGACGACCAACTCGGTCTTGGTGTAGATGGCGTCACGTCGGTTGGTGAAGCTGAACTCGAACATCTTGCTCTCGGTGATGGCCTCGGTGGGGCAGGCCTCGACACAGAGATCGCAGTGGATGCAACGCAGGTAGTTGATCTCGTAGACGAACCCGAACCGCTCGCCCGGCGAGGTGGGGTTCTCGGCGTCGTTGTCGGCGCCGCGCACGTAGATGCACTTCGCCGGGCACACACCGGCGCACAACTCGCAGCCGATGCACTTCTCCATGCCGTCGTCGTACCGGTTCAGCACATGACGACCGTGCAAGCGCTCGGGCTTGTCGATCTTTTCGTCGCGCTGCTCGACCGGCTTGCCCTTCTTGGCGACGCGGCCACCCGAGTACTGGGTGGTGACGCGCTTGCCGCCGAAGAGGCGGTGCTGGCGCAGCGTGACGGCGAATCCCTCGAGGTAGCCCATCAGTACATCGCCCCTTCACGTTCGCGGTTGCGGGCGCTCACCTTCATCGCAGCCATCAGCAGTGCTGCGCTGAGGCCCAGCACGGCGACGGCCACCACACCCACCACCAGACGGTTCCAGCCCTGATCCTGCGCCAGGCGGAACACGGCGAGCAGCAGGAACCAGGCGAGCGACAGCGGGATGAGCGCCTTCCAGCCGAGGTCCATCAGTTGGTCGTAGCGCAGACGGGGCAGCGTGGCCCGGAACCACACGTAGGCGTACAGGAACAGCAGCACCTTCAACAGCAGCCACACGGTGCCGTTGAGCGGGCCGAGGTACAGGTTGCCGTCCCATTCGAAACTGCCGATGTCGATGCGCAGCGGCTGGGGCCCACCGAGGAACAGCGTGACGATGACGGCGCTCATCGTGATGGTGTTCATGAACTCGGCCAGGAAGAACAGCGCGAAGCGGATGCTCGAGTACTCGGTGTTGAAGCCGCCGACGAGTTCTTGCTCGGCCTCGACGAGGTCGAACGGCGGCCGGTTCAGTTCGGCCGTGGCGGCGATGAGGAAGATGATGAACGGCACGAACCCGGTGGAGATGAGGTGCCACTTGGTGATGCCACCCTGGGCGGCCACGATGCCGCTGGTGCTGAGCGTGCCCGCCAGCAGCAGCACCGATGCCAGGCTGAGGCCCAGCGCCGCTTCGTAGCTGACCATCTGCGCCGATGCGCGAACCGAACCGAGCAGCGGGTACTTCGAGCCCGAGGACCAGCCGGCGAGCATGATGCCGTACACGGCGATACCGCTGAGGGCCAGCAGCAGGAGGACACCGACCTGGGGGTCGGCGAGCTGCAACTTCGTCTGGTGACCGAACAGGCTGACGGTGCCGTCCTTGCCGTTGCTGAAGTCGCCACCCAGCGGGATGACCGCCCACACCACGAAGGCCGGTACGAACGACAGGTACGGCGCCAACTTGAACACGAACCGGTCGGCGCGCTCGGGGACGAGGTCTTCTTTGAAGAACAGCTTGATGCCGTCGGCCAGGGTCTGCAGGATGCCGAACGGGCCCGCCTTGTTCGGCCCGATGCGGTTCTGCATGCCGGCGACGACCTTGCGCTCGAACCACACCATGAGCATCGTGGCCACGAGGCCGACGACGAACACCAGCACCACTTTGATGAGCACGATGAGCACGTCGCCCAGCGTGATGTCGCCGATGAGCAGCGGATCGAGGGCGAGCATCAGAGGTTCTCCACGCGCACGTCGGTGACCGCAGCGGTGCAGTCGATCAGTTCGCCGACGTTGGCGCCGGGCTGGTTGAACGGCACCCACACCGTGCCGCGCAGCACGCTGTGGTCGGGCTCGACCTGCAGCACGAGCGAGGCCTTCGGGCTGCTCACCTTCACCTCGGCGCCCGCCACCACACCGGCCCGCTCGAGGTCGAGCGGGTGCATGTGCAGTGCACTGCCGCGTGCCAGGTGCGCGAGCGACGGGCTGTTGGCGGTTCCCACAGCCCGATCGTAGAGCGTGCGGCTGACCACGAGCCGGAAGTCGTAGCTGTTGCGCTCGGGCACCGTGGCTTCGTCGTCGGGCAACGCACCCGCGGTGGGCGGCGCCACGACGACACCGTCGTGCGCTGCGGCGAGCGCCGAAGGCGTGGCCTCGGCGAACGACTCGACCCCGGCGGCGATGGCGGCGGTGATGTCGTCGACCGAGCCGTAGCCGAGGTCGGCGCCGAGCGCCTGGGCGAGGCCCGCAGCGATCATCCAGTCGGGACGGCTGGTACCTGCCGGGGTGACCTTCTGGGCGAGCGTGGTGACCCGGCCTTCGAGGTTGGTGGTGGTACCGGCCTTCTCGGCGTAGGCGCTGGCGGCCAGCACCACATCGGCCTGCTGCGAGCTGGCCGACAAGAAGGTGTCGACGGCGATGACCCGGCGGGCACCGGCGAGTGCCCGGCGGGCCAGGTCGGTGTCGGGGAAGTCGGCCAACGGGTCGGCGCCGAGCAGTACGAGGCACTCGATCTGCCCGGCGGCGGCGGCCTGCAGCGCACGGCGGGTGTCGAGCCCACCGTCGGCGGCGTCGAAGCCCAACATGAGCGCGCCCACGGTGTTGCCACGGCGCACTGCCGGCAGGACCGTCGCCGACGGAGCGGCGGCCAGGACGGAGCGCAGCGCGGCCACCGTGGCGGCCGAGGTCTCGGCCAGGTTGGCCCGACCGGCCACCACCACCACCGGGCCGCGGCCCAACTGTGCGGCGACCGCCGGATCGGCGAGGGTGGATGCCACGACCGAGGCCTGTGTGCCGGGCTCGTAGACCACGCTCTTCCATGCGTAGCGGCTCATCCCGCTGGTCTTCGGGGCGAACTCGATGATGCGGCTGCGCTTGTTCTCGGCTGCGTCGCGCAGACGGAGGTACAGCACCGGAAGCTCTTCTTTGAGATCGGGCGAGAGCAGCACGATGGTGGCTGCCGATGCCGCTTCGTCGATGGTGGCGCGAGGCATGCCCAGCACTGCGGCGGGCAGGCCGTCGCCCATCTGTGCGTAGACGTTGGGCGTGCCGATGACGTCGCGGGCGAGTCGCGCCCAGGCGAAGGCGTCCTCGTTGCTGCCGCGCGCACCGCCGACGACGGCGATGCTCGACGCACCCGATGCCGCCTTGGCGTCGGTGATGAGCCGGGCGGCGGCAGCCAGAGCGGCGTTCCAACTGGTGGCGGCCAGGCCGTCGGCCGTGCGCACCAGGGGGGTGGCGAGGCGGGCGTCGCTGTTGATGGCCTCGAAGTCGAACCGGCCGCGGTCGCACAGCCAGCCCCAGTTCACCGGGTCGCTGTCGACACCGAGCGTGCGGACGACCTCGTCGCGGCTCGACTGCACCACGACGCGGCAGCCGACGGCGCACGAGGTGCAGGTGCTCTCGGCCTGGTCGAGGTCCCACGGGCGGGCCTTGAATCGGTAGGGCTTGGCGGTGAGGGCGCCGACGGGGCAGATCTGCACCGTGTTGCCGCTGAAGTAGCTGGCGAACGGCTCGTCGGGGAACGTGTTCACCTGGGTGTTGTTGCCGCGGCTGACGAAGTGGATGAGCGCGTCGCCCGCCACCTCGTCGGCGAAGCGGGTGCAGCGATCGCACAGGATGCAGCGCTCGCGGTCGAGGTACACCAGGTCGCTGATGGGGATCGGCTTTTCGTAGTGCCGCTTCTCTTCCACGAACCGGCTCTCGCCCGGGCCGTAGGCCAGCGTCTGGTCCTGCAGCGGGCACTCGCCGCCCTTGTCGCACACGGGGCAGTCGAGCGGGTGGTTGGCGAGCAGCAGTTCGAGCACGCCCTCCTGCATCCGCTTCACCGTGGGCGATGCGGTGTCGATCTTCATGTCGGGCGCGACGGTGACCATGCACGACGGGGTGATGGCCGGACCGCGGCCCGAGTCGACCTCGACGAGGCACATGCGGCACATGCCGACCGGCTTCATCCGCTCGTGGTAGCAGAACCGCGGGATGTACTCGCCGTGGCGCTCGGCGGCCGTGATGATGAGTTCGCCCTTGCGCGCCGTGATGGGCGTGCCGTTCAGCGTGACGCTGACCGCGTTCGGATCGGGCGGCGGCGCATCGGCTTCGGTGCCTGCGGGCTCTGTCGTGGTCACTGTCCGCCTCCGGCCGCCGATGCGGCGATCACGGGAATGCTGATGCGCTTGACGATCTTCGCCTCGAACTCGTCGCGGAACAGCGTGAGCGCCGAGTGCACCGGGGCGAACGCCGACGGGCCGACGAAGCAGATGGTGGTCATCTTGT
>JBIIDH010000058.1:0-21614 GCA_044238435.1 Ilumatobacteraceae bacterium
GCATCATCGACCCCGCCAAGGTCACCCGCGCCGCGCTGCAGAACGCAGCGTCGATCGCGGCCCTCGTGCTCACCACCGAGTGCCTCGTGGCCGACAAGCCCGAGAAGAACCCGCCGGCCATGCCCGGCGGTGGTGGCGGCATGCCCGGTATGGGAATGATGTAAAGCCCGTCGGCGTCACTGCCGATGCACGATCACGACAACAGTCCCGGTGCAGCACGCGTGCCGCCGGGACTGTTGCCGTTTTCGGGTGGCGCCGGACGGTCGCGGTGCCGACCGTCAGCCAGGTGCGGTATCTGCACACGCGCCAGCACTACCATGCGACGGCGAGCATCCGACCCACATGAAGATCCGAACCTTTGACGCCCTTGCGGGCCGCAAGATGTCGCTCGAGAGCGAAGACGGCGAGCAGTCGCACCGTTTCGTGCTCGAGTCGATCTTTGCCGGCATCGCGGTGATGGGGCCCGCCGACAAGCGGGCTGTGGCATTCGCGCGTGATCTCGCCCCGAAGACTCCGCTGCGTGTGGTGGCCTCGGTCGACGACGGCATCTTGTCGGCCGGCACCGAGGTGGAGAAGTGGTCCGAGCGTGCCGGCACGCTGCGCATCATCCGGCCGAAGGTGATGGACTTCGCGCAACGGCGCCGCACCGTGCGTCTGCCCGCCCGACTGGGCATCGAGTTGTCGGTGCTCCGCGACGGCACGATGGTGTCGCTCCACGGTCGCACCGACGACATCTCCATCGGCGGCTTCGCGGCCACCATCGACGAGGCCGTCGAGCCGGGCGAGCCGGTGGTGGCGCTCATCCATCTGCCGGGCGACTCGGTGGTGGTCACCGCGCAGGTCACCGTGGTCGAGTCGCTGCGCCGTCGACTGGTGCATGCCCGTACCACGGCCATCAGCCCCGACGACTACACCGTGCTCGCCGCATCGCTGCGGGTGATCGAGGCCGACCTCGAAAAGCAGGGTGTGAGGATCTGACATGGGCGTCCGCGTCACCCTCGCCACCGAGCACGCAGGTACCCTCGCCTACACCCAGGGCGAACTCATCGCCGAATCCGGTCCGGTGCTGACGGTGCGGTGCGACACTCCGCCGACCGTTCCACCCCGCGAGGGCATGGGTGTGGCGGTGCTCGCCCACCTCGACGAACCGGTGCTGTTGCTCGGCGTGCTCGACGGCCCGCCCGATGCCGACGGTGTCGTCCGCCTCCGGCGCGTCAAACAGCGCAGCTGAGATGGCCGGCGTGAAGCGTCCGTTCTGGATGCATCAACTCGTCGAGTACATCCTCGGCATCGTGCTGGTTGCCCAGGCGCTGCAGAGCGAGACCCCGGCGCTGCCGGCGGTGGCTGGTGGTGCCATCGTGCTGAACGCAGCGTGCACCCATGGGCCGCTGGCTGCATTCCGTGCGCTGCCACGCCGGGTGCACCGCATCCTCGATCTGGTGGTGGTGGGCCTCACCGTGTCGCTCGCCGTGCAGCCGTGGGTGGAGATCGAGTCCGGTGCCCGCGTGGTGATGCTGGGCCTGGCAGCCGTGCTGGCGTTCGTCTGGTGGCAGTCCGACTTCAGTGAGAAGACCAAGCGACCGCCGGTCGACACCAGCGGCGACCGCAGCACCGAGATCGGCCGGGTGGCCGGCCGGGTGGTGGGCGGTGGCGTGAACACGGTGAAGCGCTGGACCAAGCGCTGAGACGCGCCGATGCATGGGTCGGCACGCGTGCCGTTCGCCGTGCCGTTGTGCGGTCGTGGGCCGTAGCCTGCACCTCATGGCGTTCGAGACCCCTGCCCCCGACCTGAACAAGCTCATCACCGCCTGGGACGAGTGGGAGCGCGGCGAGGAATCGCCCGGCAAGGTGTTGTCGAAGCTGAAGACCGCCGGCCTGCCGGCCGTGCTCGCCCAACTGCGCGAGCAGGGCTGGACTCCCACCGTTCGCTGAGCCCCGCATGACGGAGCCGGGTCCGACGTGGCGTGTCGGCGGGAGCCAACACATCCCGCGGCCCGCAGCGTGGCGCCTCGGCGACCCGGCTCCATGGCACGGTGCCGCCGCCCCGTTGCCGCTCGACGACCTGGTGCGGGTGGTGCGCGAGCGCCACGTACCGCCGGGTCCGCCGCCCTTCCCCGGCGCCCGCCAGTCGGCGGTGCTGGTGGTGCTGAACGATGGCGACGACGGCCCCGAGGTGTTGGTGACCCGTCGGTCGATGAGCCTGCGCAACCACCGCGGCGAGATCAGCTTCCCCGGTGGCCGGGTCGACCCGGGCGAGACCGCCGAACAGACGGCCCGGCGCGAGGCGTGGGAGGAGGTGGCGCTCGATCCGGGTCTCGTGACCGTGCACGGTGAACTCGACCATCTCGTCACGGTGGTCAGCCAGAGCTACATCGTGCCGGTGGTGGCTTCGGTGTCGACCCGGCCGCAGCTCATCCCGTCACCCGATGAGGTCGACCGGGTGTTGTGGGTGCCGCTGGCCGAACTGGCCCATCCGACCACCTACCGCGAGGAGTGGTGGGGACAGCCGCCCGCCGCACGGCCGATCCACTTCTTCGAACTCGTCGACGAGACGATCTGGGGTGCCACGGCGCGGATGCTGCACCAGCTGTTGCGGCTGGCCCACGGGGTGGACGGACCTGAGCAGCCGGCCTGGTGACGCGGTCGATTGCGACGGCTCAGGGGCCTCCAAGGGTGCGCACGACTCGGTAGAACGTCTCGGCCCAGGCTCGACACGTCGACTCCTCGTACCACGGCCTCGGTCGGCAGTGTGCCTTCATGTCGGCGAGGAACTGTTGGTCGACCCGTTTGCGATTGGTGGCGTTCCAGTACGTCGCGCCGGTGCCGTAGCGGTCTTCGAGCACGCGGAGGTTGCGGTAGCCGAAGTCGTGACGGCGGCAGGCGTCGTGGAAATCGAACGATCGCCCCGTGGTGCCCACGAGAGGGGCGGAGCAGAAGTCGGTCGACCAGTCGAACCACGGGTCGCCCCGCTTGGTGGTGGCCACGAAGGTGGTGATGGGAGTGGTGTAGAGCATCTGCTCGACGTAAGCCAGGTCGGTGCGAGCCGAGTGGGTGGAGCCGGAGGCGATAGCCCGGTCGACGACGGGCGAGAGGGCGGTCGCAACAGTGGCGACGGCGATGAGCAGGCGGAGGCGTGTCCGCATCGGTGCTCCCTACTGGTTCGAATCTGTTGGCGGGATCGGATCACGTGGCTGGATCGACGCTCCTCGCAGAGCGGGGGCGACGCAGGATTCAAGCGCACCGCGCGGCGCGATGCAACGCGCCCTGCTCCGTTTCGGTTGTCGATTCAGTCGCCGCGGTCGCCGCGGTCGCCGAGGTCGATGAGGTGGCCCAGGCGATCGCGCTTGGTGCGTAGGTATGCGAGGTTCTCGGGCGTGGGCGAGGTGGGCAGCCCCACCCGCTCGACCACCCGTACGCCGTCGAGTTCGAGCCCGTCCTGTTTGGCCGGATTGTTGGTGATGAGCCGCACCCGGGTGACCCCGAGGTCGAGCAGGATGTCGGCACCGGTGCGGTAGTCGCGGCTGTCGACCGGCAGGCCGAGTTCGAGGTTGGCGTCGACGGTGTCGAGCCCCCGGTCCTGCAGCGAATAGGCGTGGATCTTGTGGGCCAGGCCGATGCCGCGGCCCTCGTGGCCGCGCAGGTACACCACCACACCGCGGCCGACCGACTGGACCTGCTGCATGGCTGCCGCGAGTTGTTGCCCGCAGTCGCAGCGGCGCGAGCCGAACACGTCGCCGGTGAGGCACTCGCTGTGCAGCCGCACGAGCACCGGCTCGCCGTCGGCGACGTCGCCCAACACGAACGCGAGGTGCTCGACGCCGTCGTCGGTGTCGCGGTAGGCGACGCAGGTGAACGTGCCCCACTCGGTGGGCACCTGCGCGTCGGCCACCCGTTCGACCCGGGGCGATGGCAGGTCTCGAGCGTTCATCCGGCCTCCTGCGGAACCAGTTCGATCTCGAGGTCGGACCCGAGCATGCGTACCGCCACGATACGGCCACGCCACACGTCGGCCATGGTCGATGCACCGAGGCCGCGCAGCATCGCAGTGCCGTCGTCGCCCCCCATGAGGGCCGGGGCGAGGTGGAACAGGTAGCGGTCGACGAGCCGCTCGCGATGGAACGAGGCGGCAACCGCGGCCCCGCCCTCGACCAGCACCTGCAGCACGCCGAGACCACCGAGGTGGTCGAGCAGTTCGTCGAGCGGGCCCTGCCACTCGAGACACGGGTGCACCTTGGCGTCGGGCGGTGCGGTGCCCAGCACCACGCGCAGCGGATCGGGGCCTTCCACGTGGCGCACGGTGAGCGTGGGGTCGTCGGTGCGCACGGTGCCGGCACCCACCACCACGGCACCGCTCTCGGCACGACGGCGGTGGACCGAGGCTCGCGCCGCGGGCCCGGTGATCCACTGGCTGGTGCCGTCGGCTGCCGCGGTGCGCCCGTCGAGTGTGGCGGCCAGCTTCAGCAGCACGAGCGGGCGGCCGGTGCGGCGATGGTGGAGGTAGGGCGCGAGTTGCTCGGCTGCGGCCTCGACACCCGTGCCTTCGACGACGGTGATGCCGGCGGCGCGCAGTCGATCGAAGCCGCTGCCGGCAACGCGTGGGTCGGGATCGGCGAGCGCGCTCACCACCGTGCCCACGTTCGCGGCGATGAGCGCATCGGTGCACGGCGGGGTGCGGCCGTGGTGCGAGCAGGGTTCGAGCGTGGTGTAGACGGTGGCCCCGGTGGTGTCGGCCCCGGCAGCCGCCGCCAGGTCGAGCGCCACCCGCTCGGCGTGCCGTTGTCCCGGCGCCTCGGTGGCACCTCGAAATACCCGGCCGTCGACGCACACCACCACGCAGCCGACCCACGGATTCGGGGGTGCCACCAGTCGCGCGGTGGCAGCGATGTCGATCGCCTCGCTCATGCGCTCAAGGTGGGTCATCGGGAGGGCTCGTCGTCTGCAAGTGAGCCGGTGGCTCGAGGCGGGTGGAACGCACACCCTGCCGGGCGGCAGGCCATGCACGCTAGGCCAGGCTCTGGAGCAACGCCCAAGCCGAGTCGACGTGCCGCGCCTCGGTGCGGGCGCCACCCACCGAGATGCGCAGGGCACTGGCGCCGTCGAGCACGGTGCGGGTGAACAGCGCCTGCCCGGTGCTGTTGGCCCGTTCGACCAGCCGGTCGGTGGCCTCGTTGCCGTCGACGTGGGCGATGCACACCAGGTTCAGCGGGTGCGGCGCGACCACCCGGAACCGGTGGTCGGCTGCAGCGCGGGCCGCCAACTCCTGGGTGGCGGCCACGTGGCGGCGGATCATGTCGACGGCGTCGTCGGCACCACCCGAGCGGATGGTGAACCAGAGCTTCAGCGACCGGAAGCGACGACCGAGCGGGATCTGCCAGTCGCGGTAGTCGATGGCGGCCCCGGTCTCGGCGGCCGCCGAGCGGAGGTACTCGGGCAGGATGCTGAGGGCGCCGAGCAGGGCGGTGCGATCGGCGGTCCAGAACAGGTCGCAGTCGAAGTTCACGCCCATCCACTTGTGCGGGTTGGTGCAGTAGCTGTCGGCCAGGTCGAGTCCGTTGTTCACCCAGCGGTGCTCGGGGGCCAGTGCGGCGATACCGCTCATCGCTGCGTCGACGTGCACCCACATGTCGTTGGCGTGCGCCACTGCGGCGATGGCGGCGGTGGGGTCGAACGCCATCGAACTGGTGGTGCCGTGGGTGCTGCACACCCAGAACGGCCGCAAGCCCGCGGCCCGGTCGGCTGCCACCAGCGCTGCGAACGCATCGACATCCATCGCGAACGAGGCATCGTGCGGCACCACCCGTAGTCGGTCGGTGCCGATGCCGGCGATGCGCAGACCCTTCTCGATACTCGAGTGCGCCTGCGCAGTGGCGTAGGCGACCAGGTGGGTGGTGTCGCCGTCGTGGTTGATCGCGCCGCCGGTGGCCCGCCAACGCGCCGCCAGGATGGACGCGAGGGTGGCTTCGCTCGCCGAACCGTGGATGACCCCGCCGCCGGTGGCGCTCTGCGAATGGAACCGGCCGGGCAGGCCGAGCAGTTCGATCATCCAGTCGAGCATCAGTGTCTCGACCTCGGTGCACGCCGGGCTGGTGACCCAGCTCATCCCCTGCACGCCCAGACCCGCCGACACCAGTTCGCCGAGGATGGAGGCGTACGACGAGTTGCCGGGGAAGTAGGCGAAGAAGCTGGGGTGCTGCCAGTGGGTGAGGCCGGGCACCACCACCCGGTCGAGATCGGCGACGATGGACTCGAACGGTTCGGGCGTCGTGGGCGGGTGCTCGGGCAACTGCCGACGGACGTCGCCCGGCTGCACGGGCGACGACACGGGGTGCTGCTCGACGTGCTCGAGGTAGTCGGTGATCCAGTCGATCAGGGCGTGGCCGTGGGCGCGGAACTCGTCGGGGGTCATCGCAGTTCGACGCTATCCCTCGCTGATCGCGCGAGGATCGCCCACGGCCCCGAGGTACTGCACGACCACGGCGTCGCCGGTGTGCAGCGGACCCTCCAGCACCGGTCGCTCGATCTCGCGCACGAACAGATGGGTGAGGCCCGTCAGTTCCTGCTGCAAGCGGGTGCCCGAGGGCAGGAGGTCGGGGTCGCTGGGGCCGCCGGTACCGCGCCCCACCTGGGCCACCGAGTACGACTCGTGCAGCCAGAACCCGCCCGGGAGCAGGGCGGCCACCAGCCGCGGGTAGGCGAGCGAGCGCACCCTGCTGGGCATGTGGCAGAAGATCGACACCACCGCGGCGCACCCCGACGGCGGCTGGTACTCGGCGAGGTCGGCGACGACGGTGCTGATCGACACGCCCCGTTCGGCTGCCAGGCGCTCGGCCCCGGCCAGACCCACGGCCGACAGGTCGATCGACACGACCTCGTGGCCCAACGACGCCAGGTACACCCCGTTGCGACCCTGCCCGTCGCCGAGGCACAGCACGGGGCCGACCCCCAGTGGGATGCGCGGCGCGTACTTCACGAGGAAGTCGTTGGGTTCGGTGCCGAACGCCGCCTCGTGCTCGGAGTAGCGCTCGTCCCACAGGTTGGCCATTCCCCATGTTCGCATCCGCAGCACCTCCGTCTCGTACCCGTTCGTCCCGCGGCGTACCGTGGGCGCGTGTCCGTGCCGCCCGCTCCGCACCTCGACCCTGCCCGTTTCGCTGTCCATCGCGCCTCGCCGCGGGGTTTCGCCCAGGCGTACGTCCGTGAGGGCGTGGGCGGTGTGCCGCTGCTGTGCGTGCACGGCTGGCCCGAGACCAAGCGCATCTTCTGGAAGGTGATCGAGCCGCTGGCGGCGGCCGGGTTCGAGGTGATCGTGCCCGATCTGCGCGGCTTCGGCGACAGCGACCTCGGCCCTGACGGGTTCCACGACGTGCCCAGCCATGCCCACGATCTGCACGCGCTGGTGCACGACGTGCTGGGGCACGAGCGGGTGGTGCTGCTGGGTGGCGATCTCGGTGGGCCGGTGGTGCAGGACCTGGCGTTGCGGTACCCCGACTGGGTCGACCGGATGGTGCTGTTCAACTCGCCCCTGCCGTACCTGAAAGAGGAGATGGCGGCCATCGACGGCACGCGTCCGGCGCGTGAGGCGAGCGACTACTTCCTGCGCCAGGGCCTCGACCCCGATGGTCTGGCCGGCGAACTCGCCACGCCCGAGCAACGCCGCCGCTACATCGCGACGTTCTACACCAGCCGGTTCTGGGCGCATCCGGGTGCGTTCATGGGGCCGGGCGAGGTCGACTTCCACACCGAGCCGTTCGCCGACGCAGCCCATCTGCGCGCCAGCTTCGGTGGGTACGAGAGCACGTTCCACGAGGCGGCGCGCAGCGAGCCGGGGCTGCTGGCGCGCAACGACCACACGCGCACGCTGGTGCTGCACGGCACCAGCGACCACGTCATCTACCCGGCGTTCGACCGCATGGCGGCCGTGGTGTTCGCCAAGCACGTCGGCCCGTTCCTGTTGCGCGACTGCGGCCACTTCGTGCCGTGGGAGGCGCCGCACGCACTGGTGAGCGGCACGGCCAGCTTCTGCAGCGACCTGCTGGCGTCGCAGGGCTGATCGCTCCGCCTGCTCGGCGGCGAGGGCGACTATCCCTGGGGCGTGGGCCGCCCCCTGCGCATCCCGCGCGAGACGCGCCAGCCGATGAAGCCGAGGCCGACGACCAGCGCGCCGAGCACCAACCACTGACCGACGCCGCCGCGTGCCTCGCTGCCGCACTCGGGCCGGGGCAGTGAGCTCACGCAGTCGCCGAGGTTGGCGTTCTCGGGGATGAACGGGTTGTCGGTGACCACAGGTGCCGGTTCGGGAACGGTGGTGGACGGTGTCGTGTCGACGGCGACCGGTGCCCGGCCCGACACCGGCTCCGATGCGGCGGCGTGGCCGACCTGGACGGCGGGGACGAGCAGGACGGCGGCGATGACGATCGGACGGAACCACACCCCCGTAGCGTGCCAGCGTCGGTTGCCGGTTCCACCCGCATGGCCGCATACCATCGAGCCATGTCCTCCGAGCCGGTCACCCACTCTTCCCACGCCGTTCTGGTGGTCGACTTCGGAGCCCAGTACGCGCAACTCATCGCCCGTCGGGTGCGCGAGCTGAACGTGTACTCCGAGATCGTCCCGCACCGCATCACCGCGGCCGAGGTGGCGGCCCGCCAGCCGTCGGCCATCATCTTGTCGGGTGGCCCGAAGAGCGTGCACGTCGACGGCGCGCCCAGCCTCGACCCCGCCATCTACGACCTCGGGGTGCCCATCCTCGGCATCTGCTACGGCGTGCAGCTCATCGCTCAGCAGCTCGGCGGCGAGGTGGGCCGGGGCATGCGCGGCGAGTACGGGCGGGCCGAGCTCACCGTCACCGATCCGGCGTCGCAGTTGCTCGGTGGCCTGCCGCCGTCGCACGACGTGTGGATGAGCCACTTCGACGCCGTGGTGCGCCCCCCCGAGGGATTCCGTGCGGTGGCCTCCACCCCCGATGCCCCCGTTGCGGCGCTCGAGCACGCCGGGCGGCGCATCTGGGGTGTGCAGTTCCATCCCGAGGTGGTGCACAGCCCGCACGGCATGGAGGTGCTGCGCCGGTTCCTGCACGAGTTGGCCGGCTGCGAGCCGACGTGGACGATGGGCTCGATCATCGACGAGCAGGTGGCCGCCGTGCGCGCCCAGGTGGGCACGGGCAAGGTCATCTGCGCGCTCAGCGGTGGCGTCGACTCGGCCGTGGCCGCGGCGCTGGTGCATCGCGCCATCGGGCACCAACTGGTGTGCATCTACGTCGACACCGGGCTGATGCGATTGAACGAGAGCGATCAGATCGTCGAGACGTTCCGTCGCAACATGGGCATCGAGCTGATCCACGTGTCGGCCGGCCCGCGCTACTTCGAACGGCTCGCCGGTGTCACCGAACCCGAGACCAAGCGCAAGATCATCGGCGAGTTGTTCATCCGCATCTTCGAAGAGCACACCGGTGGGCTCAGCGATGCCGAGTACCTGGTGCAGGGCACGCTGTACCCCGATGTCATCGAGAGCGGCGGCAGCGACGGCACCGCGTCGGTGATCAAGAGCCATCACAACGTGGGTGGTCTGCCCGACGACATGACGCTGAAACTGGTCGAGCCGCTGCGCGCGCTGTTCAAAGACGAGGTCCGCCGGGTGGGCCGCGAACTCGGCCTGCCCGACGAGATCATCCTGCGCCAGCCATTCCCCGGACCGGGCCTCGGCGTGCGCATCATCGGTGAGGTCACTCCCGAGCGGGTCGCCATCCTGCAGCACGCCGACGCCATCGTGCGCGACGAGATCGCCAAGGCCGGCCTCGAGCGCCAGCTGTGGCAGGCCTTCGCGGTGCTGGCCGACATCCGCTCGGTGGGGGTGATGGGCGACGAGCGCACCTATGCGCATCCGATCATCATCCGGGCCGTCACCAGCGACGACGCGATGACCGCCGACTGGGCGCGTCTGCCCTACGACCTGCTCGAGACGATGTCGAACCGCATCATCAACGAGGTTGCCGGGGTGAACCGGGTGGTGTACGACATCACCTCGAAACCGCCCGGCACCATTGAGTGGGAGTAGGCGAGAGGGAAGAGCCGAGTGGGCGTAGGCGGGGGCCGCTTCGCAACACGTTCGTCATATTGGTAGGGTTCCCGCCGTGCGGAGTGCTCACCTTGTTCGCGTCGTGTTGCCGGTGGTGCTCGTCGCCGCGTGCCTCGGCGTGGGCACCGCCTCTGCCGACGACGTGAGTGATCAGCAGCGCCGGGTGCAGCAGATCGCCGACCAGCTCGATGCGCTCGAGAACCGCATCGGTCAGTTGGCTGAAGACCACGCCGCGGCCCTCGACCGTCTCGACGAGTTGGCCGTCGAGATCACCCAGGCCCAGGCCTCGGTCGATGCCAAAGGCGCCGAACTGGCCACGGTGCAGGGGCAACTCACCGCGATCGCCGTCGACGCCTTCGTCAACGGCGGCGCTGTCGCGGCCAGCCCGCTGTTCTCGTCGATCGACGACTTCACCGACGACCTCGCCCGCAACGAACTGTCCCGAGTGGCGCTCGACCAGGGGGCCGGCACCTCCGACGAGATGCAGGCGCTGATCGCCGATCTTGCCGCCGAGCAGGCTGCGCTGCAGGCCAAACAGGCCGAGCAGACGCGCCTCGTGGCCGACATCGAGACGCGTCGAGCCGAGGGAGACCAACTCGCCGCGCAGTACCAGGTGGACTACGCCGCGGCGAAAGCTGAACTGGGCGACCTCATCCGCGAGGAGCAGGAGCGCCGCCTCGCGGCTGCAGTGGCGGCAGCGCAGCGCGCCGCCGAGAACAGCCGCCCGGCTACCCCGCCGGCTCGCGGTGGAGGGGCCACACCACCCGCCACCGGCGGCGGCGACACCGGCGGTGGCGACACCGGTGGTGGCGACACCGGTGGTGACGATTCCGGTGGCGACGGTGGCGGTTCCACCCCAGCCCCCACCCCGCCGCCGCCGAGTGCGCCACCGCCCGCCTCCACCGCCGGCATCGCCGTGGGTGCGGCCCAGTCGCAGTTGGGCGTTGCGTACAAGTTCGCGACGGCGAACCCTGGTGTCTCCTTCGACTGCTCGGGCCTCACCAAGTGGGCCTGGGGCAGAGCGGGGGTCTATCTGCCGCACCAGTCGGGACAGCAGTACGCCTCCACCCCGCACGTCTCGAAAGACGAGGCCCAGCCGGGCGACCTGATCTTCTACCACTCGCCCATCGGACACGTCGGCATCTACGTCGGCGGCGGTCAGATGATCCACGCCACCGCTCCTGGTGATGTGGTGAAGGTGTCGGCGGTGCGCTGGAACAAGGTGGTCGGAGTCTCCCGGCCCGGTTGAGCCGGGTACGGTTGGCCACCATGTCGTTGCACGAGATCGCCGGAATCGCTGTTGAACCGGTCAGTCGTTGGCTGGTCGAACACGTCGAGGGAGCGGTCGCCCCGTTCGAGTTCCGGCTCATCACCGGTGGGCGTTCGAACCTCACGTTCATGGTCACCGGTGACGACGGCACGCGGTTCGTGTTGCGCCGTCCGCCGCTCGGCCATGTGCTCGCGACGGCGCACGACATGGCGCGCGAGCATCGCATCATCGCAGCGGTCGGGCAGACGGCCGTGCCGGTGCCCCGCGCCCTCGGGGTGTGCACCGACACCGAGGTGAATGGTGCGCCGTTCTACGTGATGAGCTACGTCGACGGCGTGGTGCTCGACAGCGTCGAGAAGGCCGATCTGCTGGCGCCCGAATTGCGCCGGGGTGCGTCCGAGCACCTCATCGACGTGCTGGCTGATCTTCACGCGGTCGATGTCGACGCTGTGGGCCTCGGCGACCTCGCCAAGCGCGAGGGCTATGTCGAGCGGCAGGTGAAGCGGTGGAGCACCCAGTGGGAGCAGTCGAAGACCCGCGAGCTGGCGGCCATCGACGAAGTGGCTGTGCGGCTGCGCGAGCGCCTGCCGGTGCAGCAGGGCGTGTCGATCGCCCACGGCGACTTCCGCTTCGGCAACTGCCTCACCGACGTGACGAACGGTCGCATCGCCGCCGTACTCGACTGGGAGCTGTGCACGCTCGGCGACCCGCTCGCCGACGTGGGCTATCTCGGCGTGTACTGGTTCGACGGGCAGGCTGCCACGGCCCGCGCCAACGACCCCACGCCGGCCGGCGGTTTCCCGCGCTACGACGAACTGCTCGAGCGGTACGCGCAGCGCACCGGGCGCGATCTGTCGGGCATCGACTACTACGTGGCGTTCAGTTGCTGGCGGCTCGCCGTCATCAGCGAGGGTGTGTACGCCCGCTATCTGCACGGTGCGATGGGCGACCAGGACGGCATCGATCTCGAGTCGTTCAAGATCGGAACCGAGGGCCTCGCCGAGCGGGCGCTCGCGGCAGTGCGACGACTGTGATGACGAGGAGACTGTGATGGCTGATGTGAGCGGCGATGTGCTGGCAGGGTGGACGAAGGGTTCGTTCACCGCGGCCGGTCTCACCCGCGACACCTACCGTCGTGGCGAGGGCCCGGGCGTGGTGGTGGTGCACGAGATCCCGGGCATCACCCCGGCGGTCGCCCGGTTCGCCAACGACGTGGTGGCGTCGGGCTTCACCGTGGTGATGCCGTCGCTGGTGGGCACGCCGGGCAAGGCGCCGAGCGGTGCCTACATGGCCAGTTCGATGACGAAGGTATGTGTCGCCAAGGAGTTCTCGAACTGGGCGCTGAACCAGACGTCACCCGTCATCGGCTTCCTGCGCGCGTTGGCCCGGTCGCTGCACACCGAGGTGGGCGGCCCTGGCGTGGGTGCCATCGGCATGTGCTTCAGCGGCGGCTTCGCGCTGGGCATGATGGTCGACGACATCATGGTGGCGCCGGTGCTCAGCCAGCCGTCGATGCCGTTCGCGGTGGGCAAGACGGCCCGCAAGGCCGACCTCAACCTGTCGCCCGACGACGCCCTCGTGGTGGCCCGGCGTGCCGCCGAGGGCTGCCAGGTGCTGGGTCTGCGCTACGACCAGGATGCGCTGGTGGGCGACCGCTTCGAGTCGCTGCGTGCGCTGCTGGGTGATGCGTTCATCGCGGTGGAACTGCCGAGCACGTCGAAGAAGGACCACAGCGTGCTCACCGAGCAGCGCCACGAGCCCAGCGTCGAGCAGGTGCTCGCCTTCCTGCGCGCCAAGTTGCTGCCCGCCAGCTGACGCCCGACACCTGTTCGGCCGCCACGACCACGAAAGCCGGTCGCGATGAGAGATCGGCGCCGCCCGTGCGCTCATCTCTCATCGCGGGGTTGGGGGTGGGGGTCAGCGGAGCAGGACGAGGATGCTTTCGTTGATCTTGTTGGCCTGGGCCAGCATGGCTGCGCCGACCTGTGAGAGAACCTGGCTGCGGGTGAGTTCGACCATTTCGGCGGCCATGTCGGTGTCGCAGATGCGGCTTTGCGCTGCGGTCGAGTTCTCGGTGCTGGTCTGGAGACTCTGGATCATGGATTCGAACCGGTTCTGCATGGCGCCGATGGCGCCCCGCCGGGTCGACACGGTGGTGATCGCCGAATCGAGTGAGGTGATGGCTTGCGCGACGGTGGCGGCGTTTCCTGTGAGGTCGAGACCGGCGAGGCCGAGTGCGGCGCGCGAGGTGGCGGCGAAGGTGGAGGTGGCCAGGGCAACGGTGTCGGCGGCATTGGCGCCGGTCTGGAACAGCACGCCTGGCTCGGCGGCGGCCGTCGAGGTCTGCGCAAGGAAGCCGCTACACGGGCCCCCCCGTTGTCACTTTGAGAGGTGCCGCTCCACCACAGTCTGAAAGTCGTCCCAGCCGGAAGCCCGCCGGCCTCCATCACGTTCGAATATCCGCCACCAGGCAGTGCGGTTGTCGTGACGGTGAAGCTGTCGGCAGCAGCCCGAATGATGGCGCTTCCATTCGTTCTCATCTGAGCCCTGGTGGCCTCTTGAACGTGGGCAATGACATCGGGAACCGAGTAGGTGCCGCCTGGTATGAACACGCTCATAGTGGTGCTCACGCCTGGGCCATCGAAGTCAATTGCCAGCTGGCGATCGATAAAGGTGAGGGTTGGCAGCGAGTTCGTTCCCGTTGCTTTCGCCTTTGTCTTGCCGATGCTGCCGTCGAGCAGGTGTACCGATCCGAATGTACTGGCCGCCGAGATGCGGTCGAGTTCGTTGAGCAATTCTCCCAGCTCGGCCTGGCTCGCCTGGCGGGCGGCGATGCTGTTGGTGCCCGAGTTCGCTGCGGAGACCGACAGGTCGCGGGCCCGGTTCAGGATCGTGTTCACCTGCCCGAGCGCACCTTCGGTGGTCTGCAGCATCGAGATGCCGTCTTGCGCGTTGCGTGCGGCCTGGCGCAGGCCCGAGGCCTGTGCGCGGAGTTGTTCGCTGATCACCAGTCCCGAGGCGTCATCGCTGGCGCTGTTCACCCGGTTGCCGGTCGAGAGCCGTTCGACGCTCTTGGTGATCCTGGTGTTCGTGCCGAGGAGGTGACGCGACGCTCTGGCAGCGGCCAGGTTGTGGCTGATTCGCATCGTCGTCCTCCTCTCTCGGTCCGTGGGACAGGAGACGGACTCCTGCCCCATGGACCGTCGTGTCGTCGAATGCGGGAATCCACGAGGCGCGCCGGAACCACCCGAAAACCACTATGTCCCCCCAGGTCTGCGTGCGACCCCTCCACAGCACGTGGTGAAGCCGGGGTCGGCCCGAATCGGCTCAGGCGATGGCGTCGAGGGCGTGCTGCTTGGCGGCCTTGTAGTCGGCCTTGCCGTTGGGGGCGCGGGGCACCTGGCTCACGAACACGACCCGCTTGGGGGCCTTGAACCCGGCGAGCTGACCCTTCACCCCGGCGATGATGTCGCCCTCGGTGGCGGCGGCACCCTCGTTCAGCGACACGACGGCGGTGACGGCCTGGCCGAACTTCTCGTCGTCGATACCCACGACGAGGCAGTCGTGCACACCGGCCACGCGCTTGACGGCTTCCTCGACTTCTTCGGGGAAGATCTTCTCGCCGCCGCTGTTGATGACCTGGCTGCCACGGCCGAGCAGGATGAGCGAACCGTCGTCGGCCACCATGGCCAGGTCGCCGGGGAACGAGTAGCGCTGGCCGTTGATGACACGGAACGTGCGGGCCGACTTCTCGGGATCCTTGAAGTAGCCGAACGGCACGTTGCCGCCGGCGGCGACCATGCCGATCTCGCCCGACCCGGGCTGCACCTCGCGGTCGTCGTCGGTGAACACCTTGGTGGTGGGCATCTGGCTGAACTTGGCGGTGGAGGGCGGGAGGCCCTTCATGGTGATCGACATGCCCATCGAGCCTTCGGTGGAACCAATGGCGTCGAGCAGGACGAGCTGTTCGACACGGTCGAGCAGCTGCTCTTTCACCTCGGCGGTCCACATGACGCCCGACGAGATGACCATCTTCAGCGACGAGGTGTCGTACGGACGGCCCGACGCCACTGCGGCGTCGAGCGCACGGATGATGGGCTTGGCGAAGGCATCGCCCACGATGGTGAGGTTGGTGACGGCCTCGGCCTCGACCAGGCGGAGCAGTTCGTCGGCATCGAGCGAACGGTTCTGCAGGGTGGCCACCACACCGCCGGCGAGGTGGGGGATGAACGCCCCGAGCCACACACCGGTGCCGTGCATGAGCGGCGCGGCCGGGATGGAGATGAGCCGGTTGCCCGCCTCCGCGGCACCCTTCACCAGGGCGGCGATCTCGCTGGCATCGCTCGGCGCAGCAAGGCCGAGGAGCGGGAAGCCGGAGGTGACGAACCCGCCGGTCATGCCGCCCATGGCGTACATGACGCCCTTGGGCATGCCGGTGGTGCCACCGGTGTAGAGCATGTAGATGTCGTCCTCGGCGCGGCTGATGCGTGGCATCGGGTCGTGCCCGGCCAGCACTGCCTCGTACGCCAGTGCGCCCGGCACCTGGCCCGGCCCGCCGTCGTCGACCTCGACGAGCAGCTTCAGCTTCGGCAGGCGGTCGACCACGCGAGCCACCCGGTCGCCGAGCGACGAGTGGAACACCAGCGCCTCGGCGTCGGCGTTGTCGAGCAGGTACCAGAGCTCTTCGTCGAGGTACCGGTAGTTCACGTTCACCGGCACGCCGCGCATCTTGAAGCCGCCGAACTGGGCCTCGAGGTACTCGTTGCCGTTGTACATGTAGAGCCCGATCTTCGAATCGGACCCGAGGCCTGCGGCGACGTAGGCGGCGGCCATCCGGGCCGCTCGCTCGTCGTACTCGGACCAACTGAGACGTGTGTCGCCGTGGACGACAGCGGTCTCGTCGCCGATGACGTCGGCGATGGATTCCCACACAGAGGCGAAGTGCATTTCCATGAGGGGATGCTACGGCGGGGCCTGTGACGTCGGCCACGTCTGCGTCGAAAAAGTGTGAAGTTCGTTTCTGGTGTCGTGTAACCAGTCCCGGTGGGCCCAGAGCCGGGCGGATCAGCCGACGGGTTTGCCGTACATCTCGAGCAGCGGGTCGCTGATCAATTCGAGTCGCTCGCCGTCGGGACCGCGGAAGTACAGCGACGAGCCGTCGACGTGGGCGTACTCGATGCCCTCGGCGTTGAAGCGGTCCTTGATGCGCTGCCACTGGGCGCGCTCGATGGAGATGGCCAGGTGGTGGTGCCCGCCGAGCACCTCGGCGTACTCGCCCAGCGGCAGGCCCGGCAGGTCGAAGTAGGCGAGCGTGTTGCCGTGGCCGATGTCGAAGAAGAAGTGGGTCGACCCGGCGTAGTCGCGGTTCTCGAACATCTCGATGAGCGGGAAGCCGAGCAGGTCGTCGTAGAAGCGCACGGTTCGCTCCACATCGCTGCAGATGAGCGCCACGTGGTGCACGCCGCGGGCGGTGCTGGCGGGCCGCTCGGCGCGTGGGCGCAGATGGCGGGCGGCGATGTCGGCGCGCTGCGCGTCGAGCGCGGCGCGGGTGGCTGCATCGACGCCGTGGGGTTCGCTCACGGTGCCACCAGGTGGGCGTGGGAGCGGTGGATCTCGCGGAGGTGCTCGGCCCTCACGCCATCGAGGGTGGTGAGGCGGTGGTGGCCGACGCCCTCGGGGATGGGCACGATCAGCGGCACGGTGAGCGTGACGCAGCCGGCTGCATGGGCCGACCGGGCGCCGGTGGGCGAGTCCTCGATGGCGACGCACTGGTGCGGGGCCACGCCCAGCAGAGCGGCACCGGTGAGGTACGCCTCGGGGTGCGGTTTGCCGTGGGTGACGTCGTCGCCCGCCACGACGGCGGTGAACGACCCGGCGGGCAGCGCGGGCAGCAGCGCATCGGTGAAGCGGCGCCACGACATCGTGACGAGCGCGCACGGGATGCCGGCCGCACCGAGGTCGGCCAGCAGTTCGCGAGCTCCTGGCCGCCAGGGCACCCGCTGCTGCACCCGTGCCACCACGCCGTCGAGCAGCAGGTTGACGATGTCGTCGACCGGCAGGTCGACCTCACCGTGCTGGGCGATGTAGCGGGCCGAGTCGCGCAGGTCCTGGCCGACGAGGGCGTGGCCGTGGGCCTCGCTCCACGCGCCGTTGCCGTGCTCGGCGACGATCTCGAACTCGCGCTCGATCCAGTACGGCTCGGTGTCGACCAGCGTGCCGTCCATGTCCCACAGCACGGCAGCGAGCGTGCCCGTGTCGAGTTCGGGCCTCAACGCGGCCCGCCGTCGACATTCAGCGTGGTGCCGGTGGTGTAACTGCCCGCGGCGGTGGCGAAGTAGAGGGCCGCGCCGACGATCTCGTGCGGTTCGCCGCCGCGCTGGAGGGCGAACCCCTGCTTGGCGCTGCGCTCGAACGCGGCCATGTCCCAGGCCTTGGAGATGTCGGTGAGGAACGGGCCGGGCACGATGCAGTTCACGCGCACGGTGGGGCCGAGGGTGCGGGCGAGGCCGTAGGTGAGCGCGTTGAGGCCTGCCTTCGCCGGGCCGTAGACCAGTTCGGTGGCGCTGGGGCGCTGCGAGGCGATGGACGACACGAAGATGATGGAGCCGCCGCCATCGGCCACCATGCGCGTGCCCACCACGGCCGACAGCCGGAACGGGCCCTTCAGGTTGACGCCCATCACCTTGTCGTACAGGTCTTCGGTGACCGCGTCGACCGACGGGTACAGCGGCGACATGCCGGCGTTGTTCACCAGCACGTCGATGCGTCCGAACTCGGCGTAGGCGGCCGCGGCCAGGTCGTCGGCGCCCTGCCACGACGCGGCGTGGTACGCCACCGACAGCGCCCGGCGGCCGAGGGCGCGCACCTCGGCAGCCACGGCTTCGCAGTTCTCGAGTTTGCGGCTGGCGATGACCACGTCGGCGCCGCGCTCGGCGAACGCCAGCACCATCTCGCGGCCGAGGCCACGGCTGCCACCGGTGATCAGCGCCACCTTGCCCGTCATGTCGAACAGATCGGTTCCCATGGGGGAGTTCTACTCGTTGAGCGAACGCACCGTGTCGTCGAGCGCGTCGAGCGCCTGGGCCAACTGGTCGTCGGTGTGGGCCAGGCCGACGTTCATCATCCCGCGGTGGGCGATGTACACGCCGCGCTCGAGCAGGCCCAGGAACAGACGCTCCTGCAGCACAGCGTCGCGCTTGGCCATCTGGCGCAACTGGGTGGGCGCCTCGGGCAATGCGTGCAGGCTCATCATCGACCCGAACCCGCTGACGCTGACGGGCAGATCGTGGCGGGCCAGCACGGCGGCCACGTTCTGGCGGAACTCGTCGCCGCGGGCGAAGTGCGCCTCGGCGACGTCGCTGGTGTACACGCTGCCCAGCACGGCGACACCGGCGTTCATCGTGGCGATGTTGTTGTTGAACGTGCCGGCGTGACTGATGACGCTGGTTCGCCCGGCCTCGGGGCTGGTGTCGTACTGGTCGAGCAGGTCGGCGCGGCCGCCGAATGCGCCGAACGAGAAGCCGCCGCCGATGTACTTGCCGTAGGTGGTGATGTCGGCCTGCGCGCCGAGCATGTCGACCATGCCGCAGCGACCATGACGCGAGGTCATCACCTCGTCGGCGATGCACACGGCGCCCACCGCGCGAGCGGCGGCGAACACGCCCTGGACGAACTCGGGGGTGGTGGGGATACAGCCGCCCGAACCGAGCATCGGCTCCATCACGACGGCAGCGAGTTGCTCGCCGTGCTGCTCGATGAGCGCGAGGGTGCCGGGCAGGTCGTTGTAGGGCGCGATGACGAAGTCGTACGGCGCGTTCCACGGTGCCGGGCCGCTGGCGAAGTAGAGCACGCCGCCGTGGTAGCCGCCCAGCATGACCATCAGCTTCGACCGGCCGGTGAACTGCATGGCGGTGGTGATGGCCATCAGGTTGGCCTCGGTGCCCGAGTTGGTGAAGCGCACCCGGTCGAGGCAGAAGCGGTCGCACATCAGTCGGGCCAGTTCGGCTTCGGCGGGGTGGATGCCGCCGACGCTGACGTTGGTGTCGAGCGCGGCCTTCACGTGGTCGATCACCCGCCGTTCGCTGTGGCCGAGCAGACCGGCGGTGTAGTCGCCGAGCAGGTCGATGTAGGTGTGCCCGTCGACGTCGGTGAGGGTGGCTCCCTCTCCCGACGCGAACGTGAGCGGGAACGGCGGGTGGGTGAGCACCGTGCGCGTGTGTCCGCCGGGCAGCACCTGGCGGGCCCGGTCGTAGGCGGCGTGGCTGGCGGGGTTGCGGTCGGCGAAGGCCTGACGGTCGCGGTCCAGTTGTACGGTGTTCATGACGCCGAGCCTAGATGGATGCGGCGACCCGCCGGGCTTCGAGCACGGCTTCGGCGATGGTGCGCGGCGCCACGCAGTCGCCCACGCGGCGAGCGTCGGCAACCAGGGGCGGGGCGGGAAGGCGGAAGCCGCAGTCGACCAGCGCCACGCACTCGATGGTTCGCACGTCGCCGCTGAAGCGGTCTTGCACCGTGACGCCGGTGGGGCCCACCCGCCGCAGCAGCGCCCGCTTCACCACGTGCACGCCACGTTGGGCGAGGCGCACGTTGGCGGGGGCGAGGTCGCCGGTGCGGCTCAGTTCGTTGCCGGCGATGTTGTCCTGGGTGATGAGCACGGCCCTGTCGCCGAGTTCCTCGGCCAGCGCCACGGCGATGGGGCCACCGATCGGGTCGAACAGGGCGATCGTGCCGTCGGCGGGAAGCGATGCGGCGCCGGTGCGCAGGTCGAGCACGTCGACCACCACGGCGCCGGGTTCGATGTCGAACGGCTGCTCGCCGGGCACCGACCCGATGGCTTCGATGACCACCCCGGTGGCGTCGGACCCGTCGACACCGGAGCGCAACTGCACGCCGAGTCGGGTGCACTCGGCCACCAGCCAGGCGGCGAACGCGCGGCCGGGGCCCGCCACGGCGGCCACACCGCCGAAGGTGTCGCTGCGCTCGCGCACCTGCACCCGGTGGCCGCGGATTGCCGCGGTGCGGGCTGCTTCGAGGCCCGCCACTCCGCCACCCACGACAGTGAGGTCGCGGGGATGGCTCGTGGGTGCGTACCAGTCGGGATCGATCGACTCGTGCCCGGCCGACGGCTCGACCGTGCACGACACGATGGGATTGCGTGCGTCGCGCGCCTGGCACCGCTGGTTGCAGCGGATGCAGGGACGGATGAGGTGGGCTGCGTCGGCGCGCACGTGCGCCACCAGATGCGGTTCGGCGATCTGGGCGCGGGTCATCTCCACCCCGTCGCACACGCCCTCGACGAGGGCCCACTCGGCCTGGCCCCAGTCGACCACCGACCCCTGCAGGAACACGGGCGTGTCGCCCACGGCGGCCTTCACGGCGCGGCACACGTCGATGTTGAAGCCGGTGGGCTCGTGGAAGTCGGGCCGGGTCTTCTCGGCCGAGAAGATGGCCCCGCGGGTGACCACGACGTAGTCGAGGCCGGTGGCGGCGAGTTCGGCGGCGATGCCCGGCGCCATCTCGGGTGTGATGCCTGCCCACGGCGCGAGTTCGTCGCACGACAGTCGCAGGCCGACGATGGCCCCACGGGCGGCAGCACGGACGACGTCGATGATCTGGCGGGCGAACAGCAACCGATCGGTGCCCCACTCGTCGCCGCGGTGGTTGGTGAGTCCCGAGAGGAACTGGCGCACCAAGCTGTGCTGGCCGGCGTTGATCTCGACCCCGTCGCAGCCCGCCTCGACCGCGAGGGTGGTGGCGGCGCTGAACCCGGCGACGACGGCGGCGATGTCGGCGGCCTCCATCCACTTCGGCACCTCGCGGCTGTTCACCTCGGGCACCCGCGACGGCGCCCACAGCGGCGCCTGGCTGTACGCGCTCGAGCCCTGCCCGCCCGCGTGGTCGAGCGAGGCGATGACCAGCGAACCGTGGGCGTGGCAGGCGGTGGCGATGGCTGCCCAACCGGGGGCGCAGCGCTCGGCCAGCGGTGCCCGCTCGTAGGGCCAGTCGCTGGCGTGCACGCTGGCGCCCTCCACCACGATCACCCCGGCACCACCGGCGGCGCGCCGCTCGTAGTAGGCGACGTGACGGTCGGTGAGGCGGCGTTCGTCGTCGCCGAGGTTGGTGACGTGGGGGCCGAACATCACTCGCGACGGGGCCGTGCGGGCACCGAGTTCGAGGGGTTCGACGAGGCGCGTCATGCGGTGGGCGACGCTACCGCGGCTCGCTCAGGATTTCGTCGCCGAGAGCTCGTTGCCGGCGAGCAGCCGCTTGA